>CAYMDG010000526.1:0-1500 GCA_964388905.1 uncultured Bacteriovoracaceae bacterium | reverse complement strand
AAACTTGTACACCCCTTCTTCGGCCTTGGTGAGTTTTTTAGGGCCCTTCACAATGATGGCCTTCAGGTTCTTGGAACCCATGAGCGCACCGAGGCCTGTCCTTCCGCTGAAATGGCCCTTGTCATTTCCGATGGCAGCTATCTTTACAAGATTCTCTCCGGCAGGTCCGATAGTAAGGACCTTAAGCGATTTGTCAGGCTCCTTGAGAATGTCGGTGGTTTCATAGACGTCCTTACCCCATAAATGCGACGCATCCATTATCTTCGCACCATCATCCGTTATGGATATGTACACGGGGGTATTCGCCCTTCCTTCTATTAATATACCATCATACCCTGCTCTTTTCAGATCCGGGCTGAAGGTGCCCCCGCAGGCGGATTCACCCCATATCCCTGTCTGGGGTGATTTTGCACAGATGGTGAACCTTGACGTGCCGGGGAATCCGCTGCCTACCATTGGGCCGGTCATGATCATGAACGGGTTTCCCGGAGCCAGGGGGTCGAGATCAAGTGGATATCTGTCGAGAAAGAGCTTGGCTGCGAGGCAACTCCCGCCAATGCATTTTTTCAATGTGGCATCGTCAATGGTGAAATCAGAACAGGTTGCATTTGTTAAATTAACTTGTAAGAATTTCCCTGCGTATCCACCACCCATGTGACCACCTCCGGTATTTATTTTAGATAATATTGTAATATAGTCTTATCAGAGAAAAAATCAAATCCTTGATCATCACTGAAAGCTGATCATCTTGGTGCCAGAGACGTTTACAAGCTTAACCCATTATAATGTTTTTACTATTAAAAAAGGGAGTGGTTACAATCTGCAGTCATAATATAGTGCAGTGCCCTAATTCAAATTTCAAAATGTAATTATATTATACTAATAATCTCTTATTAGATTCAATCAAGGGGGAAGCTAATCTTTTGTAGTGGCTGCTTGTTTTGCAATGTAGAAGAATATACTACAAATAATGTTTTAGAATATAGGAGATTGAATATTTTTATGTAAGAGATTAAAAAAAATATTTAACAAAGACTACCTGCTCTCACCCCAGTGAACAGCGTATCGTACGAGTTCTGCAGAATTTTTTAACTGAAGTTTTTCCTTGATTCTCTCTCGGTATGTGCTGATAGTGCTTACGCTTAGGTTCATTTCGTCGGCAATATCACTGGTAGACATTCCTATTCCGATTCTTCTCAAGACCTCAAGCTCCCGGTCGGAAAGGTTCTCAACAGGTGACTTCTCAAAAGTATCCTGGCCTGTCCTCACCCTGTTCAGGAGGTTGCCCATGATGCTCTCGCTTACATAGATGTTACCCTGCAAAATGTGTCGAATGGCTTTTACAATGGATTTTGAGGTCTCCTGCTTCATGATGTAGCCTTGTGCGCCGGCCTGAAGAGACCGCTCGGCGTAGAGGAGTTCGTCGTGCATGGACAGAACAAGCACCTTTATATTCTTATGAAAGGTGCTGATCTCCTTGATGAGATCCATGCCGTTACT
>CAYMDG010000525.1:0-1537 GCA_964388905.1 uncultured Bacteriovoracaceae bacterium | reverse complement strand
GTGAGCGATAAATAGGTATCCAGCGTTGCATCCACCTGTTCCTTTCGCCACTTCTGGTCCTGGGGGACATTGGCCTGGGCTGCCGCAACGCGTAAAGGGGTGCCTTCAAAGGGGCCGTTGCTGATTCGCCACTGCCCGAAGCCCGCACAAAGGATAACCAGGCCTACAGCTATTGCTAGGGGTGCATACTGTTTTTTCATGGCCTGATAAATGGCTACATTGCCCGTCATGACAACGGCGCTCACCAGGAACACCCCGCCCAGTTCGGCGACCTGGACGAAGGCGGTAAACGGGAGCTGGGAATGGCCAAGCAGGGCCCAGGGAAAACCTGAGAAGATCGTATAGGAGCGCATCAGCTCTAACGCCACCCATAATCCCGGCAGGATGAGGAATGCGAATCTGTTTTTAAGAAACCTGGATGCAGCCCAGGCAAAAGCCCCGAAGTACAGCCCCAGATAGGCAAGGAGCAAGAGGAGCAATAAGATTGCGGTGAACAGACCCATGCCGCCATAGGTGCTCATGACCAGAGCGATCCAGTAGACTACGCCCGCCCAGGCAATGAGACCGGAGATCATTCCGGAAAGGAAGGCCCTGCCCTGATTAACATCCTCAATAGAGAACAGAAGCGGCACCACGAATATCCAAGCCAGGGGCCAGAGGTCGAAAAAAGGGAAGGCAAGCGCATAGAGGATGCCCGTAAGGACAGGCATCATGACCGGTTTCAGCAAGGACTTGAGGTAAATCCCCCCGGATGTCCTCTTACTCGTTTCGGGTTGCTTCAATCTTCTTTCCTCAAGGGGGCATGGACCACCAGTTTATGGATTCTTCTCTTGTCAGCACCAACGATCTCAAAGACCAGCCGATCATACTCGAGTTTCTCTCCGGGCTTGGGTATGCGCTCCATCTGCGAGGTGATGAATCCGGCCACCGTGTCGTAATCACCGTCAGGTATCTTGATTTCAAAGGCCTCGGCAAACTCATCGATAGGCGTCATGGGGTCGACGGTATAAAAACCGTCCCCTTTATGCACGATGTATTCTTCGATATCATCCCCCTCCTCGCCTATCATGTCACCCACGATCTCCTCCATGAGGTCGGCTATGGTGATGAGGCCGTCCACACTGCCGTATTCATCGATGATGATGGCGATCTTGGTCCGTTTATCCCTGAACTCGTTTAACAGATCGATGAGCTTCTTGCCCTCGGGGATGAAGAAGGGTGCGTGCATGAGCTGCCTGATGTCCTTGATCTCATCACGGGAGTTCCAGTATTTAAGCATGTCCTTGGCATAGACGATGCCTACTATGTTATCCAGGCTGTCCTCATAGACCGGTATCCTGGAATAGCCCTCTCTGGTAAAAATATCGGCAAGCTCATTCAATGTGGCGGTGCTTGGCAGGGCAACGATATCGCCCTTGGGTACCATGACCTCGCCTGCAGAGGTGTCCTTGAGCACAAGGATATTCTGGATCATGTCGCCCTGATCCTCGTCCAGGTTGCCCTTCCCCTCCACCTCATCGAGGATCTTCTCGATCTG
>CAYMDG010000524.1:0-1546 GCA_964388905.1 uncultured Bacteriovoracaceae bacterium | reverse complement strand
AGTTTATGATAGCCGTGCACATCGGGGTGCATGCTCGTAATAAGTTCCCTGATCAAATTCCTCTCAGCCGCTGGTAAGGTATGATCCAGGAGGTCTTTTGCAGACTGCATGGTAAGTCCCCATGCTGCATGGATGATGAGCAGGGCCACAGCGATAGCGGCAATGGGGTCTATCCAGTTCAGTGAAACCCCGGGCATGATACGTCCGCCGATCCATATAAGGAAAAGGCCGGCCATGACACCCGCAGATGTGTAGACATCGGTTCTCAAATGCCATGCATCAGCCTTTAACGCCATGGAATCTGTTTTGTTGCCGATTGCAAAAAGCCTCTCCGAGACTAATATATTTATAATACAGGATATAAGCATGACTCCGACACCCCATGAGGCAGCTTCGAGGGGTTGAGGGTTCATGAGTCTTTTTATGGCTTCATAGATGATCCACCCTGCAGCTAAAAATATCAGAAGCGCCTCTATCGCCCCTGAGATATTCTCTATCTTTCCATGACCAAAGGGATGTTCCCTGTCAGCAGGTTTGCCTGAGTTCGATACGGATATAAAGGCAATAACTGAAGCAATCAGATCAACACCCGAGTGGATTGCCTCTGATATAATGGATACGGCCCCTATCATTATTCCCACAATGACTTTCATGATGATCAGAGAAGCATTAGAAAGTATTGATAATCGGGCAACAGATATCTTTTCTTTTACATTTTCCATCAGACCGTCCGGAAAGGGTATAGTCGATTCAGGTTTTTTATATACCAGATATAAGACAATGGTGACTAGTGACTAATCACATATTGCATTTAATACCCTTGAATATTCTCCCTGCATTTAGTACGCATTATGCGAAAGAAGTTTTTATATGAGGAGAAAATCATGAAAAGCTCAAGAACGACTATCCAGGTTCTGCTTCTGTTCATACTCGTCGGATCGATCATCGGGGCCGGATTTTATTATCTCGAATGGGAGAAGCCTAAGATCGGCCTGGATAAATCATTTACAACTATCGGAAAGTTCAAGGATATCACCATCACCCTGAAGGATCGACGAAGCGGCATCAGAAACTACAAGGTATTCATTGTCCAGAATAAGCATGAGTTTGAAGTGGCATCCGAACAGATACCTGTTAAAGGTACCTTTGAAAAGACCGTGGCAGTGAAGATCGTTCCCAAGGACCTCAGGATAAAAGATGGAGAGGCGGTCTTCATCGTGAGGGCCATTGACTTTTCACCTTTGCGGAACACAACGGAACAACAGACCAAGATCACCATTGATTCCATACCGCCGCGGATTGCGCTTCTGTCGAGTGCTCACAATATCAATCCCGGCGGTACCTGCCTGACCCTCTACCGTGTTTCCAAGACGGTGCAGACAAGCGGGGTCAAGTGCGGTGATAAATTCTTCCCCGGCTACCTCGTGCAGGGGCAGGGTAAGCCGTACTATGTGTGCTATTTTGCCATACCCCGCGATGTGAGCAGGAGTACGCCCATGGCTGTCACGGCCCAGGACAAGGGCGGCAATCAGGCCATTGTGGGGAT
>CAYMDG010000523.1:0-1563 GCA_964388905.1 uncultured Bacteriovoracaceae bacterium | reverse complement strand
ACGAGATGCGCCATGCCGAGTTGTTCGCGGAGCGGATCAAGGAACTCGGGGGCGAGCCTACGGCAGAGCCGGCGGCTAAGATTGAGAAGGGACAGAAGGTCGAGGTCATCTTCCCTTTTGATGCCGTGCTCGAGGATGATGCCATTGATATCTACAATCAGTTTGTGCTGGTATGCAGGGAAAACGGCGACAGCACAAGCATGAAGCTCTTTGAGACCATCATCGACGAAGAGCAGGTCCATTTCAATTACTTCGACAATGTCGGAGAACACATAACCAAACTTGGCCCAGCTTATCTTTCACAGATTGCCGGAACACCGGCCGACACCGCTACGCCAGCGCAGGGCTTTATCGCGGCAAAAGGCGGCGCTGCATAAAATAACGTTCTTGGGATGAGGGGGCACACTTGCTGCGCCCTCCTTCATCCAAACTTTGCCGAGACAAGGCTGCCGAATCGTTTGGCCTGGGCATGCATACTATCAGTGGCAAGCCACCCATGGAATTTATCAGACAGATTCCTTTTACACAAGGTGCCCCTTTCATGCTATATTCCAGCAAGAGAATGGTTCTGACAAGGAGCCTTTGAGAGGAACGCTTCAATGGAAGAAAAGGCATTCCAGGAATACTACCCGGACCATCTGAGTCACTGCTACGGGTGCGGCAGGCTCAACGAGCATGGTTTCCACATCAAGAGTTACTGGGATGTGGATGAGAGCGTGGCCCTGTTCACCCCGCAACCATTCCACACAGCAATTCCAGGTTATGTTTATGGTGGATTGATCGCTTCGCTCGTTGACTGTCACTCCACCGGCACTGCATCTGCAGCGGCATATCGTAAGGAAGGCCGCGATATGGGCACCGAACCGTTCCTGAGATTCGTGACTGCGTCATTGCACGTGGAATATCTGCATCCTACCCCATTGGGTGTGGAGCTTACACTCAGGGGAAAGATAAAAGAAATCAAGGAGCGCAAGGTAACCGTGACCACCACGGTATCAGCCAGGGGAATTTTGTGTGCAACGGGCGAAGTGATTGCGGTAAAGATGCCTGAAGGGATGAATCCATTGAAGAAAGAGGGATTAGAATAGGTGGGTCTGTTTAAATTCGACGCCCAGCTTCTTATGGTTACAGCTGTTGTGTCGCTCATAGCTACAGTTGCTATCGTATTTATGATTAATATGGTCCAGCCCGGATTGAACGTTTTCAAGGGCGGCATAGCCCTGTTCGTTTACATCGGCGTCTTCACAGCCAATCTCATCATAGAGACCGCCCGTCAGCGCTCAGATAAAAATCGAGAGAAATAGCCGCCTGGTGAGCAGCCAGCCTGTTATGCATCCCACAGGAAAGCAACCGGGAACCTATATCCGGGCTCTGCAGTAAAACTGCACTTTCATTTGTTGACAAAATGAACGGCAATTCATTATACTGCCGAAGTTCATAGGTAAGACCCCACAATAACCGAGAAGGAGAATTAAACCATGGCATCTAATTTCATTTATTCAACTCGTGAACAGAAATTCATCCTGAAAGAATGGCTAGACATGTCAAGGGTCTTTGAGACCG
>CAYMDG010000522.1:0-1565 GCA_964388905.1 uncultured Bacteriovoracaceae bacterium | reverse complement strand
ATGCCAGT
This sequence comes from uncultured Bacteriovoracaceae bacterium, assembly GCA_964388905.1. Lineage (GTDB taxonomy): Bacteria > Desulfobacterota > Desulfomonilia > UBA1062 > UBA1062 > MWEI01. The sequence continues at coordinate 1,557 of CAYMDG010000522.1, read as the reverse complement.
TCCATCGGCCTTGACCGGGCATCTCTCATGGAAGACAAATTTGCCAAGCATGTAGTTATCGTTGCGAACATGGAGCGCCCTGACATCCTCCATTCCATATCCGAGGTGGATGTGCTCTATATGAACTCATGGAACGAGCTCTTCTGTATCTCACTCAAACCGCAGCAGCTCGGTGGCTGGATGGCCAAGATGAAGAAGCCTTTAACACAGGTCAACATCTGGCTGCCCAAAGAAGGCAATCCCAAGTACCTCACCGAGAAAGTCACGTCACTCGTTACCCCGGAAGAGCCTTAAGGTTTATTGGTTTTTCTGAATTCAATAAAGGGAAAAGGCTACTTGGTAGTTTCTTTTGTTTTCATGCGGGCATAGGGCCTTGCCGCCTTTCTTTTCAAGGCCTTAGAGAGTAAATGTTTCAGCGTGAAAGAGAAGGCTGAGCCCTTGCCGGTATCGCTTTCAACCCAGATCCGGCCTCCGTGTTCCTCTACGATCCTTCTGGCTATATACAGCCCAAGGCCCGTACTGGATTCGCCTGAGGTAGGTCTGATACTCGTGGTCCGGAAGGGATTGAACAGGTCTTGCTGTTCTTCACTGGGTATGCCGGGCCCCTGGTCGCGGATCGAAACGATTATTTCATCAGGGGCCTGGTCAACAGAAACTGTGATGGTGGTATCCGAAGGTGAGTACTTGATGGCGTTGGACAGGAGGTTGTTGAGCACCTGTTCGATCTTGCCCGGGTCTACTTTTACCCTTACAGGTGCCGGAGGTATCAGGAGGTTTATCTGGATGCCCTTTGCTTCTGCAAGGGCTTGGTTGTACTGAATATTTTCGCCAATAAGCACGGAGAAGTCAGTTTCTTCAAGGGTAAGGGGAAGGCGCATGGTGTCTATCCGGGCGATGTCCAGGAGCTCGTCCATGAGCTTGAGCATGGTGGAGGAGGATTTCCTGATGAGGTTCAGGTATGTGCGTTCTTTGTTTGAAAGATACTCCGAATCCTTGGGAAGAAGGTAATTGCTGCATCCCAGCAGAACGTTCAGTGCACTTCTCAGGTCGTGGGCCGCTATCCCCATGAACTGGTTCATCTCATCGTTCAGCAGTTGAAGCTCGTGATTGGCATTATCAAGCTCCAATGAAGACCAGACAATGTGGAGGTCGGACATGATGAGACGCGAGAATTTTTCCAGGAGCCTTGTGAGGTGCTCTGTATAGCGGTTCTCCTTTGTGTCCAGTACGCAGATGGTCCCGAAGATCTCGCCGGCCGGCCAGGTGATAGGCATGCCCAGGTATGAGATCATGCCTTGAGCGATGTCGGGGTTATGATCCCATGCCGGGTCTTTCGTGGCATCAGGAACGAGCAGTGGGGCGCGGTTGTCCATTACGGTTTCGCAGTAGCTACCCGTGCCCAGGAGGTCCTTATGTCCGGACTCGTAGGGGTGGCTGCTACCACGGTTTTGGATATAGACCTCGATGTCCAGTTCATGCACCCGCATGATCAGGGCCGCAGGGACCTGGAAGATCTCGGAGATCAGGTCAACGATATCCTGCCATGCAGTGCGCATG
>CAYMDG010000521.1:0-1612 GCA_964388905.1 uncultured Bacteriovoracaceae bacterium | reverse complement strand
AAATCCGCAAGCAGGGTTTATGTGTCCGTGATCCGTCGTAGTTCTTTTGAACCAATAACCTAAACCCTTCTTTTACTCCCCGATGATCTTCACCAACACCCGCTTCTTGCGCCTGCCGTCGAACTCGCCGTAGAATATCTGCTCCCATGGGCCGAAGTCGAGCACACCTCCGGTAATAGCTACTACCACCTCCCGGCCCATTATCTGCCGCTTCATATGGCCATCCGCATTGTCCTCTCCGACGTTGTGATGGTACTGGGTGACAGGGCTGTGGGGCGCGAGCCTTTCAAGCCACACCTCGAAATCATGGTGAAGCCCTCCCTCGTCGTCGTTGATGAATACGCTGGCCGTGATATGCATGGCATTTGCAAGAACCAGGCCCTCTCTGATCCCGCTTTCTTTGAGGCACTCATTTATCTGTGGCGTAATGTTGATGAACTCTACGCGTTTATCCGTATTGAACCAGAGCTCCTTGCGATAGGACTTCATTGCTTACCTCCATACCTAAATAGGAGAACATTCAAGGCAGGTTTGTCTCACAAATGCGGCTGGATCAAATCCAGGGTAATCAGGCAGGTCACTTCCTCTTTTTAAAGTCCTTGCCAGACCCCCAGGCCTTACCGGTATAGTCTCCCACTGTCCAGTAGGAGTTGTCGGGCATGGTGAGTAACAGAGGGTTCATCTTCTTGATGTCAGGTTTGCCGTCATTCAGACAGCGTTCATCGGCATAGCCGCCTACGACCTCGCCCACGAACCACATGTTGGTGGCGTACTCGTGCTTTTCCACGAGCCTGCATTCCAGGCACAAAGGGCATTGCGTAATCATGGGCGCGTTGTTCAGCTCACCGTAGAACACCTCGAAAAGGCCTGCCTTGTCGGCCTTTTCACCTGAGAAGATGCCGCAGTAATCCGTGATATCCATCATATCAGCGCTCGGGTAGCTGATGCTGAAGGCTTTGGATTCCTCGATCCCCTTGATGGTGTAGTGGTGTTTCCCCACTCCTATGCCCAAAAGCGGCGGATTGGCATTGACCCTGCTCAACCAGCCGAGCGCCATGAAGTTGGGTTTTCCGCCCACCATGGCGCCCAACAGGGTTACGGGCATGGGATAGACAAAGGTATTTACGCCGATGCTGACCTTGCTCATGTGCTCCCCCTAACAGGTAATCAATCATGGGCTGGGTTACCAGCTACCGCTTAACCTATCATGGGTGACACGATGTTGTCCATGACAGCTGGCACGATCAGGTAAAGATTATCTGGCCTCCGGCGGCGAGGGCATAAAAGTCCCCCACGGTCAGGATGCTTTGAACCTCATCAACGAAGTCCTCCTTTTTCAGGTCGAACATGTCTACACTCGCCTTGCAGGCATAGAGTTTGCCGCCTGCCCCGCTGATCATTTCTATAAATTCGTCGATGGGCGGGATATCGAGGGCGTCCATCTTTTTCTGCATCATCTTGGTGGCAAGGGCGGACATGCCGGGCAGTGCGCCTAGAAGCGTCGGTATGCCCATAGCCGGGTTGCCGACGGTGGCGACCTTGATTTTTTTTATTTTCTTCTTGGTGATGGCGTCCATGCCGAAAAAGGTGAAAAAGAGGTTCACCTCGATCC
>CAYMDG010000520.1:0-1612 GCA_964388905.1 uncultured Bacteriovoracaceae bacterium | reverse complement strand
GTGCTGATCGACATTTAAGAGAACCATTTCAGGAAGAAAGCGAGAACCTCGCGCAATTGGTGACGGTGCACGATCATATCAATGAACCCGTTAGCCATCAAGCGGCTTGCATCCTGAAAGTCCGGCGGAAGCGTGCAGCTCATGGTGGCTTCTATGACCCGCGGTCCGGCAAAGCCGATCCGTGCGCCGGGCTCTGCAAGCATGATATCCGCTAATCCTGCAAAACTTGCACTGACGCCGCCTGTCGTAGGGTCGGTGAAGATGGTTATCATGGGAACATCTTCGGTCAACGCCCTTGCATGGACGGTGCGGAGCATCTGGAGCAGGCCCCAGATACCCTCCTGAACCCGCACACCGCCTGAGGCGCAGAAAACCACAAAGGGGATCTGCTTGCGCTGTGCATTATGCATCAGGTCCACAATGGTTTGGCCGACTCTCACACCCATGGACCCGCCCTTGAAGGAAAAGTCCATGACGCCGAGAACGCACGGTTGCCCCAGTATCAATGCCCGGCCGCACTTCAGCGCATCATCGGAAGAAGGCGAGAGCTCCTCCGACCTGACCGCGGAAGATTCAATCTCGACAAACGACCCCTCATCGCAGACAATGGCTATCCGGTCCTTTGCGTTCATACGCATGTGAAAATCACAATGGGGACAGACCAGCTTATTCTCTTTTAATTTGGATGTGATGATCGTCTCTGAACAGGACGGGCATTCGGTCCATCTCCCATCCTTTTTGGCGATATCTAAGACCTCTGTCAAATGGTTATTACCTCCCCCCCTCGGATATATTCGTACCTTTGTGGCAGCTCGGCTACGACCTCTTCCATATGCTTGGGCTTGATATGGTAGATGATTACCCGGGTGGAGGAAGAAAGGACACCGTCAAGGCCTTTCATGATCAGTTCGGGAGTAAGGTGTTGTGTGATTTCAGCGATATCGCCCATTGAACTCGGGAAAGATGCTTCCATGAAGCATACTTTCAGGTCGGAACCGAGGAATTTGATGAGATCGAAGAGATCCTTATGGGCCCCGGTATCCCCGGTGAACAGGGCATACTTGCCTTCTTCGCAGAGCACATAGCCCAGTGAACCGTCTATGTGGTTTTCCGCAAAGGCCTTAACCCGGATACCCTCAAGGTCGAACCAGTCCTGAGGCACAGGCTCAAGACTCAGGAATGACCTGTCGGCATCAAGCTCAGCCATGTCGGGCCATATGAGTCCGTTAAAGACATGTGCCTTTAAGGCCTCAATAGTGGCTGGGCTGCCCATGATCCTGATCCCTAAGGCCTTCTTGCCGAAGAGTGCATCCACCAGAAACGGGAGTTCCTTGATGTGGTCTATATGCGGATGCGTGATCAGGATGTTCCTGATCCCCTCAAGTGCACTATCGGGGAGCACAGACATAACAGATCCTGCATCAATCAGGATCTTTGAGTTGATCAGTATGCTGGTCGTGTTGAATCCCTGCATTACCGATCCGCTGCAGCCGAGGATTTCGATCTTCATCTAATCTGGTACCTTTACCTTAAACAATACGCACTTTCCACACCATTTTCTTTGAACCGATCACCCTTCTCTTCGGTTATTGGAGGATGAAACTATAATTAA
>CAYMDG010000519.1:0-1615 GCA_964388905.1 uncultured Bacteriovoracaceae bacterium | reverse complement strand
AAGGGAGCAGGACAGTCTAATTTGAGTATTTTCTCTTCGGCCGGACTATCCCGAGTTTACGCACCGTCGCCCTTGCAGTGATCGTGTGGATGCCCAGGATCGCCGCGGTCAGGTCCTTTACCTCGATGCACCATCGGGTATCAGAAAGGACTTCAAATTATTTGTTCCATTCTGTCTCTCCCAATGTCATCATGGTGCATAAAAGTGAGGGTGATGGAATCTCAGGTTTATTCGTCAATTTCAAGACCGGATCTGGGCACAAAATCACAATCCGTTTAAAGATGTTTTTAGGCTCCCAGGCATTGCCTGGCCAAACAAAGGTAATCCTGCAGGACCTTCATCGTCTCCTTATGGACCGGTGTGATCTGTTTACCCAATTTCCTGAAATATCTCTCTATGAAGGATTGAACAATAAGCGGAATGTCTTCTGCAGGAAAGGCACGAAGACCACGATGGTTTTGATCATTTGCATCCATATGATGCCCTGCTCATTACGAAATTAATTTGGCCAAGCTGAATGCCCCGGCAGCGGCGAGTCCGCCTATCAGAGCGGTCTGAGGTGCACTGCTAAGGGGAGGCGCACCAGTGAAATGACCTTTGCCGCATCCAAAGATGTGTAAGCAACATGTGTAAAAAATAACTGAGAACATGAGGGCTGACCCTGCTTCGGAAATCAACATATATGGGGCTAGAGGAACTAGGCCACCGGCTATGCAGGATAGACCAATGGTCAGGGCGCTTCTTAGTGCACGTTTGGGATCCGGTTTTTCTAATCCCAACTCCAAGCGCATCATGATCAATCCATGCCCCCTGGCGCTGACGTAAAGCTTTTACAACAAGAGTACTCTGCTCTTTTTCGAGACCATAGGTTAATAATAAGTGTTCCACTTCCTCTTTTTCTTTGGAAGGGATTGTTTCCACCTCGCGCAGTTCGGTATCCCCTTCGCTGGCGTAGTGCTCGGCATCGCTCTTCGCTGCGAGATAGTCAGCAAAATTATAAAAGCCATCATGTACCACAGTACTGTCTGTCCAGAGTAAAAGAGGTTTTATTCAGAGTTCTCTCTGGCCAAATGTGTAAAATTATAATGGCTCCCCAATTTTTTAGTAGAGGTTTCTTCAATACATTGTTGGTCCCAAGCTCGGATTATGAACCATAATTCACTGCAAATGATCGGTTATACGGGTCCTGATAAACCGATGATCTTGTGTCAGAGGCTAATGGTTATAACAGAGCATAGATTTCGTTTCATAATCATGGAAAAAGCGGGGTATATGGAAGTGAAGATTTCATGCCAGGATCGGTACTCTGATGCTATAGGCTGGTTAGCATAGATCTTGAACCTATATATCAAGCTTCCGGCATTCCAACATCGTGAAGACATCGCAGAAACAGTTGAGGAAAATTCCCCCTTATATGGACCCCAGAATCATTGGCCAGTCTTGTGCTTGCTCAAGAAATTTACATAATACTCTGCTGTCTCCTTGGGTCTTTCCATCATGGGCATGTGGCCGCAATCCTTCATGGTGACTATCTCAGAATTTGGCAGTGACTTTTTTAGAACCTCTGTGGTGGACACATGGAGAATCCTGTCTTTATCCCCCCAAATCACTAATA
>CAYMDG010000518.1:0-1617 GCA_964388905.1 uncultured Bacteriovoracaceae bacterium | reverse complement strand
TGGACAAGGTCGTGAAGATATTGCTTGAAGACGAGAACATCGACATCCTCATCCCTGTATCTTTCCCCCCCAGCGGCAAGATGGACACCTGGGCCGACGGGTTCAACCAGTCCTTCCTGCCCATGCTCCATGCAGCGGGAAAACCCGTCATCCCCATCACCTTCCGTGAGGTGAGCGATTATGCCAGAGGCTATTACCGCGACCATGGGGCATACTTCATCGACCATGTGGAGGACGGGTTCAAGGCCGTTTCCCACTTGATACGGTATGCACGGTTTCTCGGGAGATTTCACAGGAAATAACGTGTAGGTGCTTATGGTGTTAAAGTTCCTTCCATCATTGATCCGAAAGAACTATCAGCTTGAAGGTTCTTTCAATATCTTGTCCAGTGCCTGTCCCTGCCGCAGTTCGGCTCTCGGGCCAAGATCTGCCGGGATTCACCGGGATATGGAGGGGATTTATATTGACAGGAAGGTTTCTGGGAAGATTTTCATTGCAAGGACCCGGATGGATAGGTTAATGCGACAGGGAGAATCATGAAAGGGGAAGTAAATTGAAAATGAGGGAATTCTTTTTAAAGATGTCACTTGTTGCAGGGTTGGCAGCAGGGCTCCTTTTCGCGGGCGGCGCCTTCAGCTCTTCAGGTGCAATGCCCGTTGCATCCGATCTTTACGACACCGGACAGGCTGCATTCAAGGCAGTGGACAATTTCGGCTTAGACGGAGATGAACTGGTGAAACTCTCTTTTGTCTCCACCCTTTCCGGGCTGCAGTATAAATACGGGGGCTCAGGGTGGACAGATATCAGTTTAACAGGATTTCCATTTCCAGGCCTTTACAGCGGCACATTGGATGTTACCACGGGAGATGATCACGGCGAGGTCGTCTATCTCAGGACCGGCAGCGGCAATGCCACGGCAGGGATGTTGTTCCGCGGGTTTGATGACCCTTTATGGAACAGCATAGTCCTTGATTTCGAATCGGACGGTATACCGGGCCTTGTCTTTGCAACACCAGGCATGGGTGACCACGTCGCCCCGGTCCCCATCCCGCCTACGGTCTGGATCTTTGGGTCGGCCTTGCTGGGGCTCGTGGGTATCCGAAGGAAGATCACCCACTAGGCTGATACTCAGGCGGATTTGTTCTTCGCCCCATCCTGAATTTTTTCCAGTAATTTCCTGTCAGCAGGTGCCAGGGGGTAGTTTGACAGGGCTTCAAGGCCCACCCACCTGGCAGCGTCGTGTACAGCCAGTGTTATTTCACCGCTGACAAGCTCGGCTTCGATGGCAAGGATGGCAAAGGTACCGTGATCAGAGCGGTCCACGCACTCGGTCATGATCCTGCCGGATTTCACCTTTATCCCGAGTTCCTCATGCAGTTCACGCTCCAGGCATTCCTGGGGGGTCTCGTTGTCTTCGATCTTTCCGCCCGGGAATTCCCAGAGCCCGGCATGGGTCTGGCCCTGTTTTCTCCGGGCAACGAGGATCTTGCCGTCCTTGATGAGTATGCCTGCAGCAACCTTTTTCATGGGCAGAGGCCTTCCGTCAGCCCTGTTCGGAGATGATTTCTATGGTGGCAATGAGCCGGGAGTCTAGCAATGCTGCCTCACGGTGGACCG
>CAYMDG010000517.1:0-1619 GCA_964388905.1 uncultured Bacteriovoracaceae bacterium | reverse complement strand
AGTACAGGGCAAAGATCATCACAGCCAGCAGTATGTTGATGATCAGCGGTGATTTTATCCTTTCTGTCATAATAAAATATCCTTTCACGCTCTGAAGATCTAGTGCTTGGGCTGATCCGGTCCTAAATCATGCAGGCTCACGATAGCATCACTTCCCATGGCCTACAAGGCACAAAAACATGTATCGCTCCATTGCGGGCAAACATTGCCACCCTCTTCTTAAACTGCTGTTTCACCTGTACTTTCAAGCTGATGCTTGTTATCATCTGTCCTTATTTGCATTATAGGAGGTAGCTATGCCGGCTTCAGCAAAGATGATCCAGTTCATGGAAAAGGCCTCATGGATCCGGAAGATGTTCGAGGAAGGCGCACGTCTCAAGTCCATTCACGGGCCGGACAATGTCTTTGATTTCAGCCTGGGCAACCCCGATGTGCCGCCGCCGGCCAGGGTCCTTGAGCGAATGGCTGAGCTGACCGGCACCATGTTCCACGGCTACATGGCCAATGCAGGTTATGAGGATGTGCGCTCAAGTATAGCCGCCCATCTTACCGGGATATATGAAGTGCCCCTGACGGCCGATGACATCGTCATGTCCTGCGGCGCAGGCGGAGGGCTGAATGTGGCCTTGAAGGCCATCCTCGACCCCGGAGATGAGGTGCTTGCGTTAGCGCCTTACTTTGTGGAGTACGGCTTCTACGTTGATAACCACGGCGGCAGGCTTGTGGTTGCCGAGTGCGACGAGCAGTTCCTGCCTGATGTGGAAAAGATCGCAGAAAAGATTACGGAGCGGACCAAGGCCATCATCATAAACACCCCCAATAACCCCACAGGCAGGGTCTATCCTGAGGCCACACTTGCGGCATTAGGGAATCTGCTTAAGAAACACCCCCAGGTGGTTGTCATCTCCGACGAGCCGTACCGGGCCATTGTGTATGACAACCGTGAAGTGCCCTCGGTGCTCAAGCACATCCCCAATTCCGTTGTTGTCACCTCTGCATCCAAGGAGCTCTCGCTGGCAGGGGAACGTATCGGCTATATCGCGGTGAGCCCGGGTCTATACCAGAAGAAGGAGATCATCGGCGCCATGATTCTGGCCACCCGCATCCTCGGTTTCGTCAATGCCCCGGCCCTTATGCAGAAGGTCCTGGCCGGGTGCCTGAACGAGCGGGTGGATGTGGAGATCTACCGGAAGCGCCGTGATGTGATGAAGGCGATCTTTGACGATGCAGGCCTGACCTATTCACCGCCTGAAGGGGCCTTCTACCTCTTTGTGAAGTCACCCATTGAAGACGAGCTGGCCTTCTGCAACTGCCTGGTGAACGAATGCGTCCTTGCGGTCCCGGGCAGGGGATTCGGCCGGAGCGGATATGTGCGGTTCACCTACTGCGTGGACGAGGCGATCATCAAGGCGGCTGCTCCGGGAATAAAAAAGGCGGTCAGGAAAAGCCTCGGCCTGTAGACAAAGAGAAAGGCCTGTAGACCAAAGACAATCCTTCCCACTCAGGAGTTTCCCCCCTCTCCCACAGCGGGAGAGGGGGACAGAGATCAAAGCATACCTATGTTAGAACGGCACGTCATCAAACTCAGGGGAACCCGGTGCGCCATCGCCGGATCCCAG
>CAYMDG010000516.1:0-1628 GCA_964388905.1 uncultured Bacteriovoracaceae bacterium | reverse complement strand
CCGGATTGGTGGTGCTGGTGTTCACATTGCTGATACGTTCGCTGATGCGCCTCTGCGCTTCCTGCGACAGTTCGGGCAGCGGCAGGCCTGCCAGCGATGAGAAATCGGAGAAGAGCACCGAGGTGCCGCCTCCGGCGCCAAGGAACCCAAGCCTGGGTCCCGCAGGGGTTTTCTCGGAAATGGCCATCATGGTGAGGTCTACCATCTGTTCGAAATTCAGTGCCGCTATGCCATTGGATTGCTTCATGACAGCAGTCCAGATCTCATGGCTTGCCGCCATGGCGCCTGTATGAGATGCCGCCGCCTTGGCGCCTTGTTCCGTGATTCCCCCCTTGAGGATGACCACAGGCTTTTTCCTTGTCGTTTTAACCATGGCATCCATGAAGCGCCTGGCGTTCTTGATGTCTTCAATATAGGCGGCAATCACCTTTACCGTATCATCCTCGGCCAGGTATTCCAGATAATCCTCCACCTTCAAATCGATCTGGTTGCCGTACGAGACTACCTTATTGAGCTCGAGTTTGCGGGAATGGGCCATGCGCATGAAGTTGTGGGTCATGCCGCCTGACTGACCAAGAAAGGCCACATTGCCGATGCCGGTGATAGGGGACTTGGGGATGTCACAGGTAATGGAGGCCTCTGTGCAATGGATGCCTATGCAGTTGGGTCCGATGATCCTCGTGCCGCCCTTGGCTGCAGCGTCGAGTAGTGCCTTTTCAAGGTCGATATTTCCGATCTCGGAAAAGCCCGATGTGAAGAAGTGAAGGTATTTGATGCCCTTGCGGGCCGCCGCCTCCGCCGTTTCCAGGGCCTTGTTGGCCGGCACGCTTGCGATGGCGAGATCTACCGCTTCCGGGACATCGTCCAGCGACGCATATACCTTGACCCCGTTTATATCCGTGTACTTCGGGTTGACAGGATACAACCTTCCCTTGTAGCCGGCCCACTGGAGTATCTGGTAGTAAGGCATCTTTCCGCCTCCCAGGTGTGGGGAGGCACCGATAACCGCAACACTCTCAGGATGAAAAAGCCTCTGAAGATCCATATGTACTCCTCATCTACGTTGCACAGGATGTGTTACGAGCATAGCATAATACCAAAACAATAGTAGGTCTACCAGAGATTTATCCCGTGTTCCGAGTCACTGTTGCACAAGACGGCGCACGAAAGGGCTTGAAACTTTTTTGTTGAACAACTAGAGCATACAGCATGTTTCAAGGGCCGGTCTATTTTAACGCTATGCGGGTTCCTCTGCCCGTGAAGGCCATCTATAAAAGGCTTGGTTTCAAGAAGGGCGTAACGGAACTCAACCCTGCCCAGGAGGATACGCTTGTGGCTACCATGGAAGAGGCCGCAAATGTCATTCATCTCAAGGGGGCTGCCTGTATACTGGACCTTGTCAGGGTTGACCTCTCGGGCGTGGAGTTGGAAGACAGGACTGTCTTTACAAGCAGTGCGCTTGCAGGGATGCTTTCCGGTTGCGCTCAGGTGCTGCTCATGTGCGCCACTGCCGGCCAGGCGGTTATGGAAGCGATCTCTTCAGCAACCCGATCGGAAAACCTGACCCGGGCGGTAATACTCGATGCCGTTGCCAGTGAGATGACCGATTCAGGGCTTGACTGGATAAT
>CAYMDG010000515.1:0-1629 GCA_964388905.1 uncultured Bacteriovoracaceae bacterium | reverse complement strand
CTTGAGGTGGATATCAGATGAAGAAATGAATGTATGGATACGCGGACGGGCGGCATCTTTAATGGCATCCCAAGCCCGATCGATATCCTTGAGGTTGGCCCTTGCCAGCCCTGCAATCTGCACCCCCCTTATTTCACGGGCAATCTGTCTGACAGAAAAAAAGTCGCCCTCGGATGCCACAGGGAAACCTGCTTCGATTATGTCGACCCCGAGTTTTTCAAGCTGGCGGGCCAGAAGGAGTTTTTCATCCAGGTTCATACTGCAGCCGGGAGACTGCTCACCATCCCTGAGAGTAGTGTCGAAGATAAATACCTTGTTCCGAGAGTCATCCATTTCATTCTCCTTTCATATAAATAAAAAGGCCATGGACTTTATTGCCCATGGCCTTTAGGTTCTCGTCAAAATCTTTTAGTTCTAGGGGCAACCTAAAAACGACGGGCGTCGGTTAATTGTTTTTAGGCATAGGAGGAGGAACGGCTGATAGGTATTCTTGAAAAGCTTCATCCTGACCCTTCCTCTCCCTTTCGTAGTGTTTGTTATATTGCTATTAATCCATTTTCATGAGAACTCCCAGCATGTCAAGTGAGAAACATTGTATTCAAAAATGAAATCGTCAATGGACCAACCAGATCAGACTTTATACTTGACTGTGTACGTACCGGAACCTTACAAGACCTTCTCATGACCGGGGTTGTACTCATTGGCGGTAAATCCGAACGATTCGGCAGCGATAAGGTTTTCTCGCAATTCAAGGGCAAGCCGCTGATAAAGCATGTGGTTGATACCATACAACCTCTCTTCCACGAGATTATCCTTATCGGACACATACGTAAAGGACTGGAAGATTTCCATGTAGCTGAAGACATCAGACCTGGTTGCGGTCCGCTGGGAGGCATCTATACGGCCCTTATGAGCACTGATGCAGAGTACTGCTTTGTCTGTGCCACAGATATGCCCAACCTGAATGCCGGTCTCATTTCTCATATGATCTCCCAGACAGATGGCCATGATATCGTCATGCCCGTATGGTCCAAGGGCAGGGAGCCTCTCCATGCCTTCTATCGCAGGTCTCTCATTTCCTCTATTGCCACACTGCTTGACCATAACATCCTGAGGATCTTCTCTCTCATTGAAAAGGCAGATACCCTTTTCATCCCTGAAGAAACCATAAGGTTGTATGGCGACCCGGCAGTACTGTTCTCGAACATCAACACCCAGCACGACATGTTGCGCATCACTTCCTAATATACCGGCGTCTCTCGGGTAAATCCGGATTATACGTTTGGAGGTACCCATACAGACCATGAATTTGTTTTTAAATAGGTCCGTTAAAAAGATCAGTCTTGGAGCCTTGAGGGACCGAGATAATCAGCATCCCGCAAAGGCTGCAAGACTGATCTTTTTTTAACGGATCAAGTTTTTATTCAGTTTAAACCCAGAATCAGGGTTAGACACATAATTAAAAATCTCCTTCTCCATCCCATACCCTTTGATAACCATTCCCCCCTTGTGCTATAGGAAGTGCCATGGACAACAGCCAGGTTCAGAAAAGCTTGTATGAGCTCATCCGCCAGACATGCACCATACTTCCCCAAGACATCAGCTTGGCCCTTGAGAATGCCCTTTCCC
>CAYMDG010000514.1:0-1643 GCA_964388905.1 uncultured Bacteriovoracaceae bacterium | reverse complement strand
TCAGGAACATAGCGCGTATAAACATCTATTGGGCAGGGAAGTCAAGTCAGTGTGTAAGGTATGGCAGGAACAGGCCGTGTACCCACTGAAGATCCTACGGGCAGGGCTTGTCCCTGCCCGTTATGGCTGAAGCGCACAGAAAAGATCTCATTGTTCAATTCATCACCCGATTGTGCCAGATCCACCCAATCCTTTGACAACTTTCCTCCCTTCGGACTATAAAGGCAGTATAAGAACTCACCATGAAATGGAATGACAGCACAACTATGTATTTTAGTTGAGGGCCTGGAACGCTTACATGTTTCCACCCTTATGGGACGGAGTCTATGCGATATCAGCCCATGCGGTCGAACGGACTCTTCACCGCACTTGCCCCGCGCTGCATGACATGGATGTAGAAACATGGTGGTGTTCACGTTTTTATGTCCAAGAAGCTCCTGGACGGTCCTGATGTCATATGTGGTGGAACAGCACATATCTCTTAATCCAGGAGACATAGATATTCCCGGTGCTGAGAGAGTAGTGCTTTAGCCGGATAATCTCACTGATCCGGTCAGACAGTCCTGGCCGTTTGTTTGCTGTCCTAACCATCTTCAAATAACCTCGATACAGTTCATTACATGATGTAAACTATAATATATAAAATGCGATAAATTGCATGGGCATGGTCAAATCACCATATTTTTCCCGCATTTTGTTTCTATTATTCCCTTATACAGAATTCTATATTACTAATATTTCCGCTTAGTAATTGTTATAGCCCCCAAGCACAATCGCAAAACTGAGAGAGTCAGGGAAACAGACATGTGAGAGACTGAGTCGGAAAGATGAGGATTAAGGAGAGTTATGATTTTGATCGGAGCAGCTAATGCCTTACGAGCGAAATATCTAGGAGAATCAAGCAAAGCAGCAGTGAGGATATAAGCTCTGACAGAAAGCTGAAGATTTAATGAGAAAACATGTTGCAAGATCGAACAGATATTATACTGATATTAAATAAAGAGAAAGTCTGAGGCTGAAGACATCAGATATTGATTAGTGCGAGATTTCAGAAGCAATCGGTTGTCTGGTGTTTTTAGCGGAAGGACTCAGCACTTGAGATAGAAATAGAGTGAAAATTCTGGGCTAAAGACATCTGGATTTGAGAAGGTGGTAACTGTATGGGTGCAATGGGAAAACAAGATGGGTTTGTGAAAAAGGCATTGCTCTGCATCTTGGCGCTGCTAGTTATCTTGGCAGCTGGAGTCGGATTTGTATTTCGCAATGAGATCAAGACGGCCAATAGTATTAAAAAGGTGGATAACAACTTCTATACTATGAAGTATTATGGCGACTACGGATTTGACGATTTTCTCAAGGTCGGAGCCAGTAATGACGCTAAGCTGGTTGAATTTGTGTCCAAGCAGATCCTGAAGGGGTTTTCTATTAAGGTTAGACCGCCGGATTTGGGCTGCAGTACCTTTAATGCCGCTACACCTGATGGAGACTATGTTTTTGGAAGAAACTTCGATTATGAAGCGGTAGATATGCTGGTATATACAAAACCGGATAACGGTTACAAGAGCATCTCCATGGTCAACCTGGCTTTTATCGATGGCTACAAGGATGGAGGTAATATACTGGATGCGTTATGGAATAAGATC
>CAYMDG010000513.1:0-1644 GCA_964388905.1 uncultured Bacteriovoracaceae bacterium | reverse complement strand
ATTACCTTTGAGGAAACCGACCCCATCATACGTGCCCGGCTTACGATTATTGCCCCTCAAACCAAGCCTTTGAAAAGCATGGCACTCAAGAATGAGATCCCCGGTAGCGTGACATTCCTGAAGACATCCGAAGGAAGTGATATCGTTTACCAGTGGGTTGCCAAAGACATAACCAAGGCCTTTGCAGAGCCGGAGATGCCACCGCTGTACACCCAGGCCCAACGGCTGCTGGTAAGCACGATCCCCGATTGGAATACCATATCCAGGTGGTATTGGAACCTCTCAAAACCACATATTGACAATGCAACCCCTGAGATGCGTAAGACGGTAAAAAGCCTGATCAAGGGGAAAAAAGGACAGCAGCAGAAGATAGAGGCAATCTTCTTCTGGGTTTCTCAAAAGGTTCGCTATCTTGGCATTACTGCTGAGACAGAGGCCCCCGGCTACGAGCCTCATCCCGTGTCCATGACCTTTGAACGCAGGGCGGGGGTATGTCGCGATAAGGCGGCGCTGCTTGTTGCAATGTTGAGGATTGCAGGGTACAAGGCCTATCCGGTGCTTATCATGAACGGACCCAAGAAAGACCCCGAGGTGCCTCAGCCATTTTTCAACCATGCCATAGTAAGCGTTAAGAACAAGGATGGTTCTTACATGCTCATGGATCCCACCAACGAGAACACCAAAGAGCTCTTCCCGGCATACCTCAACAATCAGAGCTACCTTGTGGCCACGCCAAAAGGCGATTCTTTGAGGACAAGCGCCATAACACCTGCGGAGAAGAATATGGTTCACATAGTTACAGCAGGCAAACTCAATTCAGCCGGTACATTAAGTGGTAAGACGACATTCACCTTCGATGGCATCAATGACAATTCCTATCGTGGATACTTTTCCAGTATAGCAGAAGATGAGCGAAGACTTTATTTCGAGAGGATGCTCATGAAGGTGTTACCGGCTGCCATTCTTGATGAGCTTATAATAAGACCTGTGAATATGATGGATACCTCGCAACCTTTGCAGGCGAGCTTAACTTATTCTGCAAAGGATTATCCTGTACATGGCGCTGATGTAACTATGCTGCCGGTTTTCAGGTTTGGTGACAGTGTCGGGGTTGTAAATCGCCTTATCGGTGGAATGGGCCTTAAGGAGAGGAAGTATATCTTCATGACCGATATTGCCTGCGGTATTGACGAGACCATAAACATCGACTTCGATCACTCACTTGGCAAACCACTGAGCCATCCGGTTAATGAAACAGCCGTTGATGAAGGGGCAACATGGAACAGGTCCCTTGACGTAGGGGATGGGGTCATGAAAGGCAGGAACCTATTCATGATGAAGCTCACCGAGTATTCCCCTGAACAATATAAACGCCTTCAGGATATTCTCAAAAAGGTTGAAAAGGCAAATCGCTTCATGCCGGTTTTTGCACAGGGACATTTCTCGGCAACTGTATCAGGCAAGCCCTGGTATGCCGTATATAATCCTGATGCTGTGGTGCTTGATGAAGATATCTCTATGGATATCATCGATAGGTCCACCGTTATTCAGACAATACGAAAAAAGATCAAGGTCTTAACCTATGCAGGCAAAAAGGATAACTCCGAACTGTATTTTTCCTTCAACCCTGTGTGGGAGGATATC
>CAYMDG010000512.1:0-1649 GCA_964388905.1 uncultured Bacteriovoracaceae bacterium | reverse complement strand
AAAAGATTCTCACCGAGCTGGTTGAACATTTCGGATGGGATGAGCTGGGAAGGACCATCAGTGTCAGGTGCTTCACAAATGATCCAAGCATCAAGTCCAGTTTGACATTCTTAAGGAAAACACCCTGGGCCAGGAAAAAGGTTGAAGACCTGTATCTCAGCGGCAAGGGCGCATCCTGATGGAGATATTTGTCGATGCCGACGCATGCCCGGTAAAGGATGAGGTATTCCGGGTTGCCAAACGTTACGGCTTCAAGGTTTACCTTGTCTCAAACTCAAGCATAAAGATCCCCAAAGACGTACTGGCCGAGATGGTGGTGGTCAAGGACCACTTTGATGCTGCCGACGACTGGATTGCAGAGAACATCCATGATAACGACATCGCCGTGTCGGCCGACATTCCACTTGCCTCGAGGTGCCTGAAGAACGGCGCCCGGGTGATAGACCCAAAGGGACGTGTCTTTACCAGGGAAACCATCGGTGATGCCCTTGCAAGCAGAGAACTGTCAGCCTATCTCCGCGAGATGGGGAACAACACCGGCGGGCCCCCTCCTTTCGGAAAGCGCGACCGTTCCCGCTTCCTGCAGCATCTCGATGGCCTGATTCAGGCGGTTCTCCGGGGAAAGTGAGTATCACAAATTCTGTGTATTTCAACAGGATGAGCGGAAAGATGAGAAAGATAAGGTGTTGTTCGCTTCCTTGCAGTGGAAATCTATTTTACAGGCTTCCAGTCGCTTGCAAGTTTCCGGGCATCTGCAAGTTGGCCGGGTGACATTTTTGCTTCAAGATAATCGCGGGTTTTTACTGCTTCGGGAACTTTCTGTGCTGTTGCCAAGGAAAGCCACATATATGCCTTTACCGGGTCCTTGGGTATGCCATTGCCGGCAAGATACATCAATCCAAGATTATACTGTGCCAGGGCATGTCCCTTTTGGGCTGCCTGGCTGTACAATCTGATGGCCTCAGGATAATTCTGCGTTATACCCGCACCCTGATAATTCATCACCCCAAGATTATATTGAGCTTCAGCAAACCCCTGAAGGGCTGCCTTGCCGAACCAATCTAGGGCCTCTGCGAGGCTTTGCGGAACACCTTGTCCGGCATAATACATTACCCCAAGATTATATTGCGACTTTGCATATCCCTTCTGGGCTGAGAGCTTGAACCATCTCTGGGCTTCTGCCAGGTTCTTCTCTACGCCCTTGCCGTTAAAGTAAGCAGCCCCGAGTCTGTTCTGTGCTTCCATATCCCCCTGATTCGCGAGCAGCTTGAGTTCATCGATAGTAGGTTCGCTATTATAGACCCTCTCATAGATGAGGACAGCGCCGAGAAGGATTATGAACAAGGATACGGCCAATAGGATAACATGCCTTTTTTCCATCACCCTTTACTCCAATTATTTGTCAAACAGTTTAAGGTACCGAGCGTATCCTTCTTTTTGCAGGTCCTCCTTGGGAATGAAACGCAAGGCCGCCGAGTTCATGCAATAGCGCAGTCCCGTAGGGGGCGGGCCGTCATCGAATACGTGTCCCAGATGTGAATCGGCATTTTTGCTCCTCACCTCTGCCCTTACTGAGAACAAGCTCTTGTCCTGCTTTTCCACTATCTTACCCGGCTCCAACGGCCTGGTTAAGCTGGGCCAGCCGGTGC
>CAYMDG010000511.1:0-1652 GCA_964388905.1 uncultured Bacteriovoracaceae bacterium | reverse complement strand
GTGCTCCGGAAAATGGAAGCGCTCCATCCGGGCGATCTCGTCACCATCAAGGATATCACGGGCCGATGCGATCTGGGAAGGAGCGGTCCATTCGTCCGGAAACGCCACCCAGAGATGAACATCTCCTTCAGGCAGGTTGCTCAGGGGACATCTCATTGTGGATGTATAGCAGACTTTTCCCGGGATGTCACAGTTTAGAGTATCATCCAAGCGAGTGGTTTGATCAATCCTTGATCCTTGCCGGGACGGCTTCCTGAATCCCTTTCCGGGCGCCTTTGGCAAATCCCATGAACAGCATCATGGCGGGAACAAGCTGGGCAACCACTATCAAGGCACAGAAGCCCAGAAATATCCAGACGAACAGATCGCTGTTATCCTCTCGACCAGTTGCTGCCGCCCATACGGGTGTTACGTTACCGATCAAGATGCCTGCGCACATTACGAATCTTTTGATTATGGCTAAATTTTTCATGACCTGCTCCTCTCTTAATGAACAAGAATATTATGGTTGCCTGGTGTTCTCGACAAACTATGAATAGCACATTTAACGACTTGTCTGATCTCTTCATTATCCGCCGATGCTTCCGGTCTGAGAGCATGGTAGAAAATGCCTTCTTTCCTTACCTTCCGCATCAATTGCAGCGGCGCCTCATCGGCGACAAGGATAATTGCCAGACTGCGGTTACATTGCTTTAGCAAAGGCAGAAGTTCAGCAGAGTTTAATTCCTCCAGTTCCGCACCCAGTAGTAAGACCCGGGCATTATTATGAAGGACATCCTGCATGGCTTTCACGGCTGAATCAGTGACCATCACATCATAGCCGGCCTCTATGAGAATACTGGCAATCTGTTTACGGGCATTTACGTTTTTATCTGCTACCAGAAGTCTCAACATGACCGATGACCTCCTAATCCCCAAAGCTGTCTATTCGACCGGATAGCTCTTATTTGCGATCCGCAACTGGTTCGGTCTTTGCTGCATGATGCCCGAACAACCCCTTTACCATACCACGGAAGAGGGCTATAGCGGGGATCAATTGGCCGACTACAATCAGTGCGCCGAATCCTATGAGCATGATAGTGATCAGGCTCGTTCCCTCTGTCTCCATTGCACCAGCAGCTATCGCCGGTGTTGCCATTGCCATTATGGCTCCTAAAGTTGTCATCGTGCGTTTCATGGCTTTCTCCTTTCGTTGGGGTTGATGATTTCTCTCTTTGCCTTTATATATAGCATGAGACGTGCCATCAAAAGACGTTTCGGCATATTATTGTATTGTATTGTTATTATTACGGATATGTAAAAGGTGGCAGGGAAGCAGGTTTTTGTAGGTAGCAGGAATGTATCAATTAATTATACATAACCAAAGGATACAAGACCTGGAAGAGCGAGGCGGTTCATAGCTAAGATTTTGTAATCATGTAATATTTAGAAATCGGTCTCTTTTGTATAAAATAATATTGAACAATAAAAAAATTATACAAACTGGGATCTCATCTTATCATTTCTGACAATCTTGTAAAAGTCTTTGAAGTCTTGAAAGTGGAGGAAGCCGTCATTTCTTGCGCTTGGCTTTAGGCGAAACCCTCTTTTTCGCTGTGGTTTTCTTTATCTGACCCAGCCATGCCGGCTCGCGCTTTTCGAGGAAGGCGAGG
>CAYMDG010000510.1:0-1654 GCA_964388905.1 uncultured Bacteriovoracaceae bacterium | reverse complement strand
TTTGTCAGATGTATCATGGTGCTGGCTCCATAAAAAGTGTGGCCGTGGTATCATAACAGGGCAAAAGTCTGCAAGGTTTATTATGGTTCATCCGGTATAAACCCGGACTTTGCTTTTGAAAAGAGTAATAATTGTTGCGATCAACCTGGACTTTGACTTTAAAAAGAGTAAAAAAACTTGAAAGAGTAAAAACTTGTTTGCTTTGCTACTTTTTTTAAAACGTAGAATAATTAAGAAAGAGAACTATGTCTATTAAGATGATGGTCGCATTTAGTGCGCTTACAGCAATGCTGTGTTTACAAACCGTATTCGCGTCCGATGAAGACCCCAGCAAGGGAAGCACCTTCACTTTTTACAATGAGAATGACCTGTACACCGGAACAGACGGTGACTACACCAGTGGCACCAAGGTGTCATGGGTCTCGCCGGACCTTACCGAATATCGCGATGATCCCCGCCTGCCTCACTGGAGCCATGCACTCATCAATGCCCTCCCTTTTCTTGATGGTCCGGTTTTTCTCAGAACACTTTCTCTGTCAGCGGGACAGAACATCTATACCCCTGAGGACATCAGAAAGGTCAATCATGACCATGGCGACAGGCCATATGCAGGCATCACTTACTGTGCAGTAGGGTTTCACAGCAGAAACGCATTGATCATGGATACCTGGGAGATAGACCTTGGCATTGTTGGCCCTCATTCTTATGCCGAAAAGATGCAGAAGGCCGTACATCGCTGGACCAATTCCGATTATCCGAATGGCTGGGAGCATCAAATAAATGATGAACCTTTCCTGAACCTTTATTATGAGAGGAAATGGAGGATTTCACCGGGGAACCGGGGCACGGGTTTCGGTTATGATGCCATCCCCCATGCAGGATGTGCTGTCGGGAACGCGTTTACCGCAGCTAATGGAGGTGGCCAGATACGTTTCGGGTGGAATCTGCCGAATGATTTTGGAACCCTGCTTATCCGTCCCGGATCAGACACCAATGCCCCCATCGATGATCAGGATCCAAGGTTCAATCACAAAAACCCGAGATGGGGCATCCATGTATTCACGGCTGTAGATGCTTATGCCTGCCTTCGGGACATCACCCTGGACGGCAATAGCATCCGCTCCAGTGTGCGGGTGGATAAATATCCCTTTGTCGCGCACATAACAGGGGGGCTGGGTATGATAGCCGGACGGTTCAAGGTTACCTATGCCTACGTGGTAAGGACAAGGGAATATACCACTCAGAAAGACATGCAGCGTTACGGCGCTGTCACCATCTCCTATACGGCTGATTACTAACCTGGACTTGAAAAGGATCAGAAATCTTCAGTTATCATTTGAGAAACGCGGGAAGAACAAGCCGGTATCTTTTCAATAGTCTGCATATTCAGGGAATATGCCCATGAGTCAATCCTTCACCATGAGCATGCAACAGCTCCGGCAGTCAAAAACGAGGCGGAAGCGTCGCCCTTCATTCTCAATATACAGAGGTTCTGGGAGAGGAACCTGGTCCTTTTTTCGGTTGCAGGCGTTCAGGCATCTGCGCAGGCAGTGCTTAGTCCTCATGACCACAGCACCGGGTGCAGGCTGTTGCTGCTCGAAGGCGGGTTCAAAGGCGGTGACCCCATGCCTCTGGTAGAATTCGCGGGCGGCAT
>CAYMDG010000509.1:0-1668 GCA_964388905.1 uncultured Bacteriovoracaceae bacterium | reverse complement strand
CCGGAGAGATCCTTCCCGAAACAGCAGTCGAAGAAATGAAGAAGCACCATGCCATCTACCTGGGTGCCATCGGCCACCCGGATGTGAAACCCGGAATCCTGGAAAAGGGGATCCTGCTGCGGCTCAGGTTCGAGCTGGACCAGTATATTAATCTCAGGCCGGTAAAGCTCTACCCCAATGTGGAGACCCCGCTGAAAGACAAGGGGCCTGAGCATATCGACTATGTGGTAGTCAGGGAGAATTCGGGTGGTGTCTACACAGGCGCAGGCGGCATCACCATGAAGGGAACGCCTCATGAAGTGGCTGTACAGGAGATGATATATACCCGTTTCCAGGTGGAGCGTTGTCTGCGTTATGCCTTTGAGTACACGAGGGCGAGGAACAAGAGGAAGACATTAGCCCTGGTAGGCAAGACAAACGTTCTTACCTATGTGTTTGACCTGTGGGAGCGTGCCTTCCATGAGATCGGAGAGAAGGATTACCCCGACATCAAGCGTGAGTACTATAACGTGGATGCAACCTGCATGTGGATGGTCAAGAACCCGGAGTGGTTTGATGTGCTGGTCACCGAGAACATGTTCGGCGATATAATCACCGACCTGGGGGCAATAACGCAAGGCGGTATGGGCATAGCTGCAGGCGGCAACATCAACCCGGGCGGTGTATCCATGTTCGAGCCAATAGGAGGGTCTGCCCCGAAATATACGGGTATGAACATCATCAACCCGCTGGCTGCCATTGCTTCGGCACAGATGATGCTGGAAACCCTGGGCGAGGAGCCTGCAGCAGCCCGTATAGAGCGCGGCATCATTCAAGTCCTCAAAAAAGACATCAAGTCTCAGGCAGCAGGCAAGATGGGCCTTTCAACGACAGATGTCGGGGATAAGGTTGCAGGGTATGCGGTGGCGTGAGTTTTATTTAACTGATGGCAGGGGTGGGTTAAAACCAGGTTTTTGGTTTTAAGATGCTTAGAAACCTGGCTTTTTCATTTTTTTATTAGCCTCTCCAAGATTGTCATCTCGCATGGCGAGATGACAATCTTGGAGAGGACAAAGGATCAGGGCACTCCATATTTCTTCAGCTTCTTGTGCAGTGTCGCCCTCGTTATTCCGAGTTTTCTTGCGGCCTCGCTCTTGTTTCCCTGGGCTGATCCAAGGGTCTTCAATATGCTGAGGCGTTCGATCTCGTCCAGGCTGAACTCAGAGGAACCGCCATCCGGTAGGGGCGCTTTATATAATTCTTCCTGCCGGAAAACAGGGATATCCTCACCCCTTAGGTAGTCCGAGCTGGACAGGACTACAGCACTCTCAACCGTATTCATCATCTCGCGCACGTTACCGGGCCATGGATACTTGATGAGCCGGTCCATGGCCTGGGGTGAGAATCCTTTCAGTGGTTTGTTGTTTCTGAGTGCAAACATTTTGAGAAAGTATTCGGCCAGAACAGGTATATCCTCGCTGCGGTCTCTTAACGGCGGGACGGAAAGGTTGATCACATTGAGCCGATAGTAAAGGTCTTCTCTGAAATGTCCTTTCTTGACAAGTGCAGGGAGGTCTTTATTGGTCGCGGCAATGATCCTGGCATCCACCGGGATCACCTCTTCGCCGCCGACACGGGTGATCTCTTTTTCCTGGAGCACCCGCAGGAGCTTGACCTGCATGGACAGGG
>CAYMDG010000508.1:0-1668 GCA_964388905.1 uncultured Bacteriovoracaceae bacterium | reverse complement strand
TGAATATTTCGAGCGGAAAGGATGTGGATACCGAGTCCAACCTGAAGGGCACCATAAGCATGGAGACAAATGAGGTCCATCTCAAGGGAAACGTAGTGCTGCCCAAGCGTTTCTCCCAGCGCATGGGTGCCAGGGCCGAGGCGTTCTCAAGCATCATGAACGACCAGAAACGGCTCGTGTTGCCCATAACCATCACCGGATCGGTCAAGAAGCCCCTCCCCATGGTGGAGGTGAGATCTTTGAGCAGTTCCTTTACCAGGTACTATGCCAACAAGGCCCTGGACAAGGGCCTGAAAAAGCTGCAGGACAAGGGTGCGCTGCCGCCGGGCATGGATGGAACCGGCAAGACCCTTGAGAATATGATGGAAGGGTTATTCAAAAAGAAGAAGAAATAACAACGTTATATTCAAGAAGGTCTCATGAGATTGCTGCGTTCCCTTTGGGGAGCAAAGCGAACGTCTATAAATTTCTGTAACTGGATTAGATCAACGTGATGTGGATCTGGAATGAACAGGAGAACAAGTACAGACAACCCGGGTATTCTCCATCACTTCATATTTCAGTTGTGATGCAAGGTTCTGGTGGAACGTCCGGCGTGCCCGGGAAATCTGGCTGCCAGGGCGATGAACGCCACAACTCCCATGGTGATGATTATGGCTGTCACGGCTATGCCCCACGTACCTTTCTCTCGGTGATGACTTCCTGGATGAATCCCTTAAAACCCAGTGCAATGCCGAATATCAGGCCGATAAAGGTGAAGTTGGGGGTCATGCCGTATGCCTTGTCGAGATGCATGCCTGCATAGAGTCCCAGGAAGGTCATGGTAACGAGCACAAGGCTGTATGCGCTTATCCTGCTGAGCTTGTTGGTCAGTGCCTTTTCGATCTTTTGTTTCTTTGTCTTCATGGCCTTCCTACTTTTATAGTCTGATTGTGCTTAGCGTAGCCCAGTCTGTATTTTAGAGCAGTGCCATAAGAAGCTGACGGGCCGGACCGGTGTTGATGCCGACGAGTGTTACGATCATAATGAAGATCGCAGTGGCTTCAACCGGGGTGAGTCCCAATACCTTGTATGTGAATCTGATGCCGATTCCGGTCATGAACAGTGCGCCGATTACGATCCATAACGTCATCATGGTCTTTCCCTCCTTGGGGTTTGTTTCTTTCTGATATCTATAAGGCAATAGGCGTGCCATGGAGGGTATGTTTGCAATATGCTGAAAATACATAGGATAATGTTTAAAAAGATCTTAGAAAATGACAATTTGGCAAAAACATGAAGTCGAAGACTATAACCATGTACAAATTGGCAAAACACTTGGAATGCAAATGTTAAATTTGACAAGGTGGCGTGGGCTCTGGTTGAATTCACCTCTCCATAATAAGAAGGATTAAGTATTGAAGAGAAATGGTGTACACAGTATCAAAAAGAATGGCAGTGGATAGATTTGTATAACTCGAAAAAAGATGTCACCCCCGCGGAAACGGGGGTCCAGAGGTTCTTGAATAGACTGGATTCGAAGCTTCCGGGGGAATGGCAACTCCGGACTTTCGCAATGAGCCTGGTAAATAGGTAAACAGTTGAGAGGAAACTGATTGAAGACCACATCACTCCCAGTGCAGGCAGGAATTACGAGACTAAACCTTTTTCTGGCTCTTTCCCGCACGC
>CAYMDG010000507.1:0-1684 GCA_964388905.1 uncultured Bacteriovoracaceae bacterium | reverse complement strand
AGACCGGTACAACCTCCAGGTGGCGACCACCACCGACGTGCTGGACGCCCAGACCATGCTCGTGCAGGCGAAGAACACCTATCTGACTGCCCGAGCCGATCATGCACGGGCCATAGCAGCATTAAAGGCCTCCATGGGTTCCTTGTAGACAAATCCTCCTCGAGAAATACTATGCCCATGACCCCCCGGGATATGCCGGGGGTTTTCTTTTTTCTGTGTTTTACCCCAGATTTTGCAATTAAAAGTACCCATCCATGCTCCATGCCCTTCAGACGACCTTAAGAATAAACTTGTTATGCGCATGGAATTGTTTTTAATAGGTCCGTTAAAATAAGTCATCTTGCAGCCTTTAAGGACCGGGATAATTAGCATTCTCCTAAGGCTGCAAGATGACTTATTTTAACGGATTAAGTTTTTACACATCCTAAACGCAAAATCCAGGGTTACTGAGCCCGGCCTTGATAGTGATCATTCAAGTGTGCTAACCACTCCCCCATGACAAAACAGCTCTCCCTGACAGCCGAGATATCAAAGGTGCTTGCATGCCCCCCTTCGGAGCGCGGCCGGGGAATAATAGACTCACCGTATACCAAAGAGATCCTCGAACAACTGCCTCCTCAGGAGACCTATCTCATCATCAAGGAGGCCTGGGGCTCGGATAGCCAGATCCTGCTCCAGTATGTGCCTCCCGAGGCGGTGTGCAACTTCATAGACCTTGACTGTTGGGATGGGGAGAATTTTTCCGTGGAGGCAGGCATGGAATGGCTTGCAGAGATCCATAATGCCTCTTTCGAGTCTTTTATGCAGGCACTGGAAACCATCGACCTGGAGATACTCGTGCTCCTGTTTCAGACGTATATCGAGGTAGTGCATGTAAGGCCTTCTGACGAACAGATCCCTGATCTTATCGATGAAGGTTTTGAGAGCATTGATAACATGTACTATTACCGTATCATCTTGGATGATGACCACACCCACTTCATCAAGGAAATGCTGAGCATCCTCTTTACCAGTTACCGGGAACTCTATTACATAATCCTTGAAGGCGTCATGAACGAACTGAAGACAGGGATGGAAGAGACTACCTTTGAGCGCAGGTCTTTGCGCCTTATGGAGATGGGCTTCCCCCAGCCGGACGAGGCCATCAGTATTTATCAGCGCATAAGGCCGCAAAGGCTCCTTAACCAAGGCATCATAAAGGAAAAGACCCCGATTATTAACAAGAATCTGAACATGCTCCCCACTGTATACCTGGAACAGTTCTCCCGGGAAAGGGGCCTGCTCGTAACAGAACTTGAAAAGACCTCTTCCGAGACAAGAGAGCGGTTTCTTTATGAGATGATCTATCTGGCCAATAAGATCATTATGGCTGATTTCAGGCCGCTCAATAGCAGTGAAGAGATCAAGCACAGCATGGAGAAGGCAAGTTCTCTTGCCTCTTTAGGGTTAAGCATTGCCATGAAAGAAAAAGGCGTCAGCGCGGAGAACGTCTTACGTGATATCAATGCCGAGACCTTGTTCTCACTCGGGTATAACATGATCTATGAGCAACAGCACAGGCTCAGGCTCCTCCTCAATGATATCGAAGTGTCCATGATCCCGGAAAGGCTCAGGGAATATGCCGAAGGACTCCTGAAAAAAAGACCTCTGTTCAAGAACAAGGACTATTCCTGCATGGAGGACC
>CAYMDG010000506.1:0-1694 GCA_964388905.1 uncultured Bacteriovoracaceae bacterium | reverse complement strand
ACGGCGCAACCCAAAATCCTGTCAACCGCCTTGGACTCCATGCCAGGGTCCTTGTATTCCGTCACCCAATAACCGGTAAGGAACTGCGTTTTGAAACCCCGACGCCTAAGAAGTTTTTGCGTCTGTTCATCAATGAAAGTCGTTAGCCGGAATTATTCAAGGGATATACTTATCCTCTATGCACACCTCGATAGTGAAGTGACCGTTCTCGGTTTCAAACGGGATGGCGATGATAGGCTGCTTGGTGATGTGGGTGATTCCATGGTTTTTACCCGTGATCACGGTAGGGATGGCGCCTTTGAGTATCCTTCCCATGGACTCAAGCTTCTGCCGTGCCTGGCCTGACACGATGTTCAGGATCTCGCCGACGGCATCCTTAACCTCGTCATTGATTTCCATAACCGGCTCGCCGAACATGTTGCTTACAATAGACAAGATGCTTTCCTCGGAAAAACTTACCGAGAGGGTTCCCCTGGCCTCGCCGCTGAGTCCTACGATACCTGAAACATCACCTTTTGCGATTGAGTCCTTTTTCAGATAGGGTTTGCCTGCTGTAGCCTTGGTAAAGGCCATGGACGATAAGACATGCAGTGTAGCTTCAATAAACGGATTGATGAGACTTACATCCATATCTACCTCACATGATTATTGCTCTAGAGCCACTTGCAAAATTCGCAGAATGTCATTCCCGCGAAAGGGGGAATCCAGTCTTTTCAAGAGCTTCTGGACCCCTGCCTCCGCGGGGGTGACAACCTTTTTTACGTTATGCAATTGGCTCTATATTTTAAGATTATCACCAGCCCAGTACCTTTCGTACTTTTTCATGCATTTTCTTACCCCGAGCATGAGTGACATTATATGGTAAGCTGCCAGTGGATAAGAATCAAGCCCTGAGTGTTTATAACCAAGCCCCGAAGGGCTTGCCGGTGTTCTTTCATATTTCACATACAACATCTCACGACACAAGCACAACCATCTGTAAGTCGGGTCAGCTGATCCAGCGGTTATTTCTGAATGATGATGCCGCCTTGAGTATTTTCTGTTGCAAAAGGTGGCCTCAGGGTGCAAAATAATTCATGGAATACATCAAATAATAATATGATCCCTGGAATACATGAAAAAGAGCCCTTCTCCATACGATGATTTAACAGCCCGTTGTCCAATGCTGGGTCACCTGGTCCCTTTTACCTATTGCAAGGCCCCTGGTTCGGATCTTCCATGCCGGAAAATTCTTGATTGCTGGCATGAGCGTATTGATATTGCAGCCTTTCTTGACGAAACCCTCTCACCTGAAGAGATTCAATCCATCACCGCTCCGCCAAGGCCTAAGGTCATGCAGCTTCTGGAACTGGTGCAGAAAGCAAAGACTAAGCCATAAACCCTTGACATCCATGGAAATTTATTAAATAGGCCCGTTAAAATCATTCATCTTGCAGCCTTTATTAAATATTCGTTTTCTCTGTTCAGGAAGCTGCAAGATGAATGATTTTAACGGGCCAAGTTTTTACACAACTTAAATGTAAAAACCGGTTTTATTACTTGCTACTAAAAGATATCTGCCAGCACACCTAGTGATTTTTCTATCATATCAGGTGTAAACGACAGAAGGTTCAGGCTGCTCTGGAAGGGAGTGGTGTCAATGTGTTCTATCTCAAATCCCGGGAAAAACTTTTGGGCTATGGCATCTGCAACAT
>CAYMDG010000505.1:0-1709 GCA_964388905.1 uncultured Bacteriovoracaceae bacterium | reverse complement strand
ACCTCCGATTTGTTCAGAGTGTCCGGATGCCAAATTTGAGCCATAAGGGCAATAAAGAAGAAAATGTTTTCATAATGAGAGAATAGTTTTTCTATTCTGTTTAAAAAAGAAAAGCATCCTGACAGGTCTTGATTTTTCATAAGTAACTATTATCATAATCTTTCAGATGATGAGATGAGGCAATTGACATGGGTTAGGTCAAAGGCCTGATATTTGCAATGCAATTATTTTTGTTGAAATAGTCTCCGTATACCGTGCTGTGTACTTGTATTTTAAGGGTAATGCAGTGCGTTTTGGAAACCAAAAATATATGATGCTTATAACTGAGGCAGGATTTCTGGGTATTATAAGGTAAGCAACTTATCTTAAAGGGGTAATAAGGCAGCATGAAGGTATCTGTTTCTTGTATTATTGCTGGCATGTACATGCTTTTTCTTGCTTCGTCCGCCAGTGCTGGAACTATTTTTCAATTTATTGGCAATAGTGCGTCCAACCAAGGTTTTCATTATTCTTGCCCCATAAAGAACTTTCAGATCTCCTTAGATAATCTTAACAATGATAATTCATCCTTGTATTTTCCATCGCCCCAAGGTGGTGATGAACTTGTTATTGAACCAAAAATGGCTCTTGCAGGGATGTGGGTTCTGCAATCAGGGGACATTGAAGCATTGGGTGAGGCCGGCAAGCAGTTTGAAGAGCTTTTAATTCCCTTGTTCACCGGCAGCTTCTTAATCGGCCTTTCGGGTTTAATCAGGATGCGCGTAAAGAAACAGCCTCTGACACGCCATGAAAAGGCCCTGGCAAAGGCAAATGTAGTTTATGAAAAGACCCTGTGGGCAGAGGCTAATGGGCTAATGTAATCAAGCATTACCCTTCTTAATGGCTTCGTAGCAATGCCTTCTTGCAAATAGAGGTGTTGTTAAGCTTTCACTCCTCCACTCCTTTGGTTCCCGGTAAACCTTCTCTTTGTAAACTTCTTGAGGTATATCTTAACAACACACCATCTTGATTTGATTTCTCTATGAATGGTGTCCCGTAGAACAGCAGAGTATGAAAGGAAAGTGAGATTATATGGAAGAATTTGATAAGTTAGTGCAGATATTTGAAAGGCTGCGGGCGCCCGGAGGTTGCCCTTGGGATGCTGAGCAGGACCATAAAAGCATATCCCAGTGCATTGTTGAGGAGTCCTACGAACTTTTCGATGCCATTATCAATGAAGACAGGGATCATATGCAGGAGGAACTCGGGGATGTCCTCCTGCAGGTGATCTTTCATAGCATTATTGCCAGAGACCTCGGCGAATTCTGCCTGAAGGATGTCATCAATGGCCTGGCTGATAAACTGATCTCCAGGCACCCACATGTTTTCGAAGATGTACAGCTGAATTCAGCAAAAGAGGTCATTCGCAACTGGGAAAAACTGAAAAAAAGCGAGAAGGGAAAGGTTGGGAGGGAATCCATTCTGGACGGAATACCCAAGTCTCTCCCCTCTATACTGGCAGCCCGCAAGATCCAGTCCGTTGTCTCCAGGGTCGGATTCGACTGGAAGGATGCCTGCGGAGTGATGGAGAAGATCAGAGAAGAGGTGGCAGAGCTCGACGAAGCCGTACATTCTGGGGATACGGACGCAATGGAGGATGAAATAGGCGATCTGCTCTTCAGTGTTGTGAACCTTGCCCGGAAGTGCAGGGTGGACCCGGAGGCCGCATT
>CAYMDG010000504.1:0-1740 GCA_964388905.1 uncultured Bacteriovoracaceae bacterium | reverse complement strand
CCCTTGAGATATCCCAGGAAGAGCGGAGGGTCTCCTATGGGGGTCAGGAGCCCGCCGATGTTGGAGATGATGAAGATGAAGAACACGATGTGGTAGCCCGAAATCCTGTACCTGTTCATCTTGATGAACGGTCTGATGAGAACCATGGATGCCCCGGTCGTACCCAGAAGATTCGATACCACGGCGCCGCTGGCAAGGAGGATGACATTTGCCATGGGTGTCGATCTCCCCCGTATCCTGATATGGATGCCTCCCGAAACCACAAAGAGCGATCCTATGAGGCAGATGAAGCTCGTGTATTCAAATGCCGTGTTTATCATCCTGGGCCCGTTCTTAAGGATAAGGAAATAGTAAAGCAGCGGGATGAGGCCTAGCACAAGACAGATCGCCGGGTACCTCTTTCCCCAGAACCCGGCATTGATGAAGGGCATGAATGCTATGGCAAGGAGCAGCAGGACAAACGGGGCAATAAGGGCGGGATGAACAGGGACGATGGCGTAGTCGAGGGCATGCGCATCCGTGATCAGGAAGGAGATAATGAGCAGGATAAAACCCGTCTGCGCCATGTATGTCTTTCTCATCTTGAGCATCCAGCAACTCGATCCGTATGGGGTAATCGTCCCAATCATACCTGGGCTTAGAACCCCAAAAGGTGGCCCCGTTCAGAGGATTGCACATGGGCTCCCCATGGCCCTGTGGCATGTGCAGCGGGCGCAAAGGACCCGTTTCCGGCAGGCTCTACCTGATGAGACCTTCAGGCGTGCGCCCCATAAGGATGTCTCTGGCCTGCCGGACCACGGAGTCGGAGAGGCGATCCCCCGCTTCCCTGCTTAAGGCACCCAGGTGGGGAGAGAGGATCACATTCTCCATTCCGGTCAGGGGATCACCGGGACTCAGGGGTTCTCGGGTGAATACATCCAGTGCAGCCCCCTCGATCCGGCCTTGCTGCAATGCCTCGATGAGGGCCTCTTCATCGATCACCCTTCCCCGGGACGTGTTCACCAGGATCATGCCAGGTTTCACCATTGCCAGGGCGCGTGAATCGATAAAATTTTCCGTGTCTTTGGTAAGTGGAACATGGATGGTGACTATGTCCGAACGAGACAACAGACTGTGCAGATCAACCGTTTTCACTTCCAGGGCGCCACACTGCTCAGGACTCATGAACGGATCATGCCCGATTATTTCCATGTCAAAGCCCCTGGCGATCCCTGCCACTCTTGATCCGATCTGGCCCAGGCCGATAATGCCAAGGGTCTTTCTCCATAATTCTCTGCCGGATGCCCATTCGGGCAAGGCCCTTCCTGCCTGCGCCCAACCCCCTGCCCTCACCCACAAGTCGGCCTTGTGGATTCGCCTCAAAAGACAGAGCATCAGGGCGAAGGTCAGCTCGGCAACAGACTGGGCATTCTGGCCCCGGCAATTGCAGACCTGAACGCCGCCTTTCTTCATTGCGTCCATGTCGATGTGGTCGTACCCGGCCCCATAGGCAATCACCCCCTCCAGGGCAGGCGCCGCCCTCAACACCGCATCATTCACCGGTACATACTCGGAGACGATGACCTGGACGGATGATGATCCCCGGATCTTGTCCGAGAGGTCCTCGGCATTCTTCGCGTCGGCAAAGGCATAGCCCCCCAGGCCGGAGAGTTCAGCCAGAGCCTTTTCAGACATGTAGAACCGGTCGGCAAAGACGACCGCAGCGGAAGATACACTATGAGCGTTCATAACTGGACTGCT
>CAYMDG010000503.1:0-1745 GCA_964388905.1 uncultured Bacteriovoracaceae bacterium | reverse complement strand
CAAGATGCATGTTTTTAACGGGCCAATTTTTGGTTCGTGCCTTAAGAGATTATTTTGTTGTCCAATATTAAGCTGAAGAAAAACTTCAAGCCGACTCACTGTCAAGCTTCTCAATGAGAAAATCAATCTCCCGCTTCACCTTCAGGTTCTGTGTGTACTGGGCCTCGATGGCCTCTAAGGAATGGATCACAGAGGAGTGCTTCCGGGAGAAGGCCTCGCCAATGATCTGCAGCGGCTCCTCAGTATAACGTCTGCACAGGAAGATAGCCACCTGGCGTGGATATACGATGTCCTTTTTCCGTGAAGGTGAGACAATCTTGTCTTTGGGGATGGAAAAATTTTTCGAGATGAAATCAAGAATATAGGGGATGTTTATCCGCTGCTGTTTTTCCAGGGTCCCTTCAAGGAGCTCCCGAGCAAGCTCCAGGGTGATCGTACGCTTCATGAGCGAGCTCATGGCGGAAATGGTCATCACCGCACTTTCCAAGTCCCTGATGCTGGTATGGATGGTATTGCTCATGAACTCCACCACCTCATCTGGCATGCTTACCCCGTTCTTTTTTGCCTTGTGGCGGACAATCTTGGCCCTCGTTGTCTTATCAGGGCGCTTGATATCGATAACGAGCCCCGAAGATAAACGTGACCTGAGTCCCTTGTCGATCTGGGGTATTGAAGTGGGCGGACGGAAGCCCGAGAGGATCACCTGCTTGCCCGCACTGATGAGGTCGTCAAGCACATGGCATAATTCAACTTGAGTCTTTTCCTTGTTTTTGAAGAGATGGACATCATCAATAAAAAAGATATCCATGTTTTGGCTTCGGTATGAGCTTTTGAAGGAACTGAGAAAATTGTTTCTCACCGAGTGGACATAATCCTGCGTAAAGTCCCTGGCTGTAGTGTACCGAACACTGGTCCCATTGCGTAATGAAACGAGCTTGTTGCCTATGGCATGGGAGATGTGGCTCTTTCCAAGACCCACATCGGAATAAAAGTACAGGGGGTTATACCGGCGCAGATCCCCTTCTGAGACCGCAAGTGCCGCCTCATAGGCAAAGGCATTGCATTTGCCCACGACAAACTCGTCAAAGGTGAATTGGGCATTGAGTCCCGATGAGGCCGGTGTAGGAAGATGTGATGGCAGGCTCATCTGAATGGGAGGGCCATCGGTCTGCGCAGGCCTTTGTGCCTGATGCTCGCTGAGAGGCAACACGCAGAACTCAACATCTGCCGGCCTGCCGAGATGAGACCTGACAGATGAGATGATAAGATCTTTATAAACCCGGGATATATGCCTCTGGGCAAAGACATTGGGACAGCGGACAAATACAGTGCCATCCTCCTCACAGATATCGATCTGGTCTATGAGCGCCCTGTCCGATGCGGCATGCGACATTGAGAGAATAGATTCTTTAATAATTGCAAAGTGATTCACAAAAAAACCCCCACAGAGAGTAAATTCATAGTTAACGGGTGACATAATGGGTCTAGTGAAAAAAAAGGTCAAAGGTGAAACACCCCGGTTATAGGTAGACCGTGTTAATTTTGTGTAAAGGTAAATAACTATAGTGATATCAATAATATGAATAGCGGATTGCGACATTCAGGGCATCTGGTGGCACCCGTTCAGGACTCTGGTCGCACCTGGTTCCGGAAGTCTTATCTACATTTTGTAGAAAACTGATGAGCTCTTATTATCTTGATCTTTCTTTGAAAACTTTGAGATTACGATAGATGAGTGAATACTG
>CAYMDG010000502.1:0-1747 GCA_964388905.1 uncultured Bacteriovoracaceae bacterium | reverse complement strand
CCGGGTTAGGGGCCGAATCATTGGACAGTGCAGCCAGACTCAACAGGCATACACCTAGAATAGCAAGGAGAAATCCAAGGACGGTTTTTATGGTTATTGACTCCTTGAGGTAGAAGCCTGCCGAGATTGCTACCATGAGCGGGAGTATGGCCGTGATCATGCCTGCCTGTGAGGCCGTAGTGTTCTTCAGTGCCGCAGCCTCGAACAGAAAATAGAGACACGGCTCGCAGGCGAGCATAAAGATAAGCGTTGGTATGTCTTTGCCCATGAGACGGTTCCTTTTAAGGACTCCTGAAAAAGGGATAAAACAGATGCTCGCCGTGGCCATCCTGCCAAAGATAACAACCATGGGGTCATAGGCCATGAAGGCAAGCTTCAGTGCAATAAACGAACTCGCCCAGAGCACCATGGCACCGAGCAGACACACTATGGGAACAATCAAGTCTCTTTGCAGCATCCGTCTATCCAGGCCAGACACATGACTTTATTCATATCTCGTTTCAACCCATACCACGAGCAGGGTCTTCATAGTATCGGAATCTCCATGAAATGATTTCATTGCAGCATGACAAAACCCATTGTATACAAAAGCCGAACATTACAATCCGTATCTTCTTAGACAAGGAGAGCCGACCATGAAGTTCTGCCCACATTGCGGACAGGAGCTTATGAAAAAACAGGTCGAGGGGAAAGACCGGCTTGCATGTCCATCATCTTCATGCACCTACGTGTTCTGGGACAACCCCACGCCTGTAGTGGCAGCCATTGTGGAATTGGATGGCACTGTTATCCTGGCACGGAACAAGCTCTGGCCTGAAAAGATGTTCGGCCTGGTGACAGGATTCCTTGAGAAGGGAGAAACGCCGGCGTCAGCAGTACTGCGCGAGGTGAAGGAAGAACTTGGGCTCACAGGGACTGTTGCCGACTTCATTGGCATCTACAGCTTCTTGGAACAGAATCAGCTCATAATCGCCTATCATGTGGGCGTACACGGTACGGTGACCCTGGGAGAAGAAATTGCTGAGGTCAGGTATGTGAGCCCGGAACGTCTCAAACCATGGCCATTCGGCACCGGTTATGCTGTGAAAGACTGGCTTGAACGGAGAAATTCATAGATCCAAGATGCAGCTCATGCTGCATGAGATATTTCATCAATAAACAAGGAGTTAAATATGGAAAGGAGAATGGTAATTATTATGATGATCTTGTTCAGTTTGCTCAGTACAACAGTGGAAGCCGCCAAAAACCCGAAGGTAGTCCTTGAGACAAACATGGGGGACATCACCCTTGAACTTTACCCTGACAAGGCACCTGCAACAGTCAAGAACTTCCTTACTTATGTGGATGAGAAGTTCTATGATGGCACCATCTTCCACAGGGTCATCAGCGGCTTCATGATCCAGGGCGGAGGCATGACCGCTGACATGAATGAAAAATCCACCCACAGCCCGATTAAAAACGAGGCTGACAACGGCTTGAAGAATGACCGCGGCACCATAGCAATGGCCCGCACGAACGACCCGAATTCCGCCAGCTCCCAGTTTTTCATCAATGCAAAGGACAACACGTTCCTGAACTTCAAGAGCAAGTCCATTGAAGGATACGGGTACTGTGTGTTTGGCAAGGTGACAAAAGGCCTGGATATTGTTGAAGCCATTGAAAAGACGCCCACGACATCCAAGGGCTTCTTTCAGGATGTGCCGGCCAAGCAGGTAGTAATTAAAAAGGCATACCGCTTCACAGAGAA
>CAYMDG010000501.1:0-1752 GCA_964388905.1 uncultured Bacteriovoracaceae bacterium | reverse complement strand
AGACCTGCCTGGAGGCAGTACAGTTTGTCTACTATGTGACAGGGGTGTCCAAATCGCTTGCCGGTCAGTGGACGCGTCATAGGATCGGCATCGGGTGGACCTTCCGGTCTACGAGATATGTTAAGGCCAATAAGAATATGTTCATCTACCCGGCGCTTGAGTATATCGATTCCCAAGACCAGGTGGAATCAATCTATCAGGCTTATGAAAAGGAACACAGGCATTCCATGGATGTCTACGAAGAACTCCAGAAGCTTGGGGTACGCAACCAGGAACTGAGAAGGCTCATGCCTGTAGGGTGGTCCACAGCGGCCTATGTATATGTTAATGCCAGGTCATTACGGCATTTCTTCGAGCTTCGCCTTGAGAAGTCTGCCGAATGGGAGATCAGACGTCTGGCATACCTCATGTTCAATGACGTTATGGCAATAGCACCCACCTTGTTTGAGGACCTCATCAAAGAAGAAACAGGTTCCACTGACAAACAGTCCGATTGAGCTGCCGGGAAAGGGATAGGGATAATGATGGATGAAGGGAAAATGCGATCCGAATAAGGATGAGACGCTCGATCTCTTGTCGTGTTGCAACTTGTCCGTCCTTCAGAAGAAAAAAGGATATCGTTACTCGCTTGATTCGTATCTTCTCGGGGCCTTTGTAGATGAGGCGCCAGGAACAGAGGTCATTGAGATAGGATCAGGTTCCGGAGTAGTTTCTATCCTGCTTTCAGAAGTGAAGGGACTCCATGTAACCGGCATAGAGATACAGGAAGACCTGGCTGAGATGTCCAAAAGATCCATTGAACGCTTAGGCATATCGGATAAGGTCAGGATAACCTGTTGTAATATCAAGGATTATTACGGGCCCAAGGTTGATGCAGTTGTTACGAATCCCCCATACAGACCCCTTTCCACCGGAAGGATAAATCCGGACAGGTCAAAGGCCATAGCCAGGCATGAGATTTCTTTAGATCTTGATTTGTTGCTGAAGAAGACATATGGACTCTTGCGACCACTGGGAAGATTATACATCGTGTATCCGGCATGGAGAGTACCGGATCTCCTGGTTGCCATGCGGAACAGACGGATCGAGCCGAAACAGATGAGGTGTGTGTACACATCACCTGTAAGGACATGCGAGATCTGCCTTGTATGCGGGGTAAAGGGCGGAGGCAAGGAGTTCACCATCGAGAGCCCTTTGATCGTCTATAATCAGGACAACACATACCACCATGGCATGGAGATGGTATTCCATGGTCTCACCTTACCGAAAAAGCCATTGACCTGAATATATGATACATGAGAAAGGAATAGCCACTTCGGCAGATAGAGAAAGGATTCATGATGAAAGTCGAGATTACGGATGAAGGCAGCACAAAGAGACAGATGAAGGTGTTTGTCCCCAAAGAGGAAGTGACTGCGGTGACGCAGGAGATCTATCAAGAGATTGCCCAGGGTGTTGCCATAAAAGGGTTCAGAAAAGGAAAGGCACCCAGGCACATTATCAAGATGTACTACCAGGACTATATCAACACTGAACTCTCCCGCAAGCTTGTGAGGGATAAGTTCGAAGAGGCGGCGAAAGAACAGAATGTCTTTGTTGTGTCGGCCCCGGAGTTTGAGAATGAGCCGCCCAAGGAAAATGAAGATTTTACATTTTCTGCAAAGTTCGATGTAAAACCTGAAGTAATACCTCAGGTTTATACCGGTTTTGAGTTGAAAAAACCGAAAGTTGCAGTGGAAGACAAGAATATTG
>CAYMDG010000500.1:0-1762 GCA_964388905.1 uncultured Bacteriovoracaceae bacterium | reverse complement strand
ACCTGCTTGATATGAGCACGACGTGGAAGGCAACCTCGGAAGGAGATGACGTGTTCGAAGGGCGTGATCGCAAGACCGGTGACCTGAAGTGGACCGGCACCCGTGTCGACCTCATCTTTGGTTCGAACTCGCAGCTGCGGGCCTTGGCGGAAGTCTACGGATGCAAGGACTCCCAGGAGAAGTTTCTGCACGACTTTGTAGCGGTGTGGAACAAAGTAATGAACCTTGACCGTTTCGATCTCACCAGATAGCAGCATGATGGTCTTCGAGGGCTTCTCACAGAGCGGCCAGAAAACGCTTGGCTAACAACCGGTTCAGCGGACTGCATACCGCCGCCGCTGAACCGGAACGTTCTATCCTTATCATCTTCAGATGAGACCCATGCTATCGAATGCTATGTACAGAGTATCTAAGATGTATTCTCAGTGGTCTTCAATATTAGAGGTTTATTGGAGGTGATTCATCGGCATCCTTGCCATGCCTCGAGCGAAGCCTGTATGCCCGAAGAAGCAGCGCGATCGCAAACCATCCACTGAAGAGAGCAAACGGCACTGCGATCCATTCTGGCCTGAGTACGGCCAGCACTGCAAGTGTAAGGAGCAGTACGCCTGCTCCGAGTGTGATCTTGGCCTCCGCAGGGCCCAGCGTCCGGCGGTTGCTGATGGCTGCCTCGACCACACTGCCGACCCTGATGACCCCGACCCCTGCGCGACCGATGCTCCCTTGAGCACGCCCTTTTATGCGGGGAGGTCTTTTAGGCCGTTCCTGGGCCAGGCGCACCTTGTGGCGAGCGCTCAGGACGATCTCTGTGGAATGCGTCAGGTCCTCCAGGTACATCCGTTCCATGGACTGGGCGAAGGCCTCATCCTCCACTGCCACATCGAGTTCGTAATTGCCCAGCCAGCTTGAAAGGTTGAGGTTGGATGAACCGATCCTTGCCCACCTGCCGTCAGTTACCGCGGTTTTTGCATGGAGCATGGGCCCGTTCCATTCAAATACCCTGACCCCGGCCTCCAGCAGAGGCTGGTATCCGGCCCGGGAGATGGCCCCCAATATGGGGATGTCGGTCGTACCCGGCACGAGGAGTCTGACGTCCACCCCGTCCCTGGCTGCAGCCCCTAATGCCTGCACATATGGTGCGATGCCTATGAAATAGGCGTCGGTCAGCCAGAGTGACTGACGGGCTACGGCGGCAATCAGCTGGTCCAGGCGGTAAAGCCCTGCGGTGTTCGGAACACTTGCTACCACCCGCAATGTCACATCGCCTGCAGGATGAATGGCGCTCCGGTCCGGTATCTCGTCTTCAGGCAGAGGGGGACCCATGGTCGCCCACACATCGGCAAAGGAATGCTCGATGTCAGCTACCGCAGGGCCCTTTACCATGACACCTGTGTCCCTCCAGGGTTCGATGGATAGATCCGGAAAGCCTGCCCAGGCACGGCCTACACACAGGCCTGTGACAAAACCTATCTTGCCGTCGACGACGATAATCTTGCGATGATCCCTGCTCAGCCAGCTCAAGGGATGATCAAACCGCAGCGGGTTGAAGCAGCGAACGTCTACACCAGCAGATTTGAGCCGATCCCAGAAGTGGCTGGATGTCTTACCCACAGATCCCAGCCAGTCGTAGATGATCCTGACCTGGATCCCTTCTGTTGCCTTGGTGGCAAATACATCTGCCAACTCTCTGCCGATATCGTCCTCGGTGATGATGTAGCCCTCAAAATGGATACCCTATTCAGCAGAGCGCATAGCTTCAAGC
>CAYMDG010000499.1:0-1785 GCA_964388905.1 uncultured Bacteriovoracaceae bacterium | reverse complement strand
TAGCAGAACACGGCAGCAAGCCCATCTTCATGAGTTACTACGGCGGTACGGAAAGGGATATCAGGCATGTGCGCGAAGGCTTCATCAAACTCGGCGTCCCGGGCTACCCAACACCGGAGCGAGCCATCTACGCCTTCAGCCGGATGGTGGAATATGCGCGCTACAGGGAACTCATAAGGAAGGGCAAATAAGTGCTACCAAGCTGCATCTTATCCCAGATGTTACGTTTAACCTAGATTTTGCATTTAGGATGTGTAAAAACTTAATCCGTTACAATCAGTCATCTTGCAGCCTTTAAGGACCGGGAAAATTAGCATTCTCCTAAGGCTGCAAGATGACTGATTGTAACGGTCCTATTGAAAATAATTTTAGATCACCATGGGTCTTATGCTTAAACTACTCATGAAGCGCATAGAGTGTCCATGGGCATTTTCTATTAGCAAAATCTTAGGTTTGATCAGGCCGCCTCAGGCAATACAGATCCATACAGTCCACCGGAGCCTATTATGAGGACCTCGATGGCCAGGGGGAGGTGGTCGGACATGGCGAACTTGATTGTATGGGCCTTTTTGACCACGATGCCTTCGGATACCAGGACATGGTCGATATCCCGGCGGGGTTTCCAGCTCGGGTATGTGGCAATATTCCTTCTGGCAGACCGCAGGCCCGCCTTCTTGGCGATGACCTTCAGTTCCTGGCTGTCCGAGGTGCAGTTGAAGTCCCCCATGAGGATGGTCTTGCAGTTAAGCTCCCTAATAATGTCGGCGATATAGCTTGCCTGTTTGATCCTGTCCCTCGGGCCCAGCGACAGGTGTGACACGGCAAAGGCCACATGCTGGCCTTCAAGGTCCAGGTGGGCGATCATCAGCCCCCTGCCGGGGATCTTGCCCGGCAGCTGATGCCTGGTGACGGAGACGATGCGGTTCCGGGAAAGGAAACCGATGCTGTGCCTGGCAAAGACCATGTCGCGATTAACCTGTTCGGCCCAGTAATCGAAACCGCCCAGACGTGCAAGGGATGTAATCTGGCTCATGAAGCCCGACCTGATGCTCCCGGCATCCGATTCCTGGATGCCCACCATGTCGAAAGGTCGGACAAGTTCTGATATCTCTTCGAGGTTATCCATCTTGCACCTGGAAGGCAGTACGTGCTTCCAGAGGTTCTTGAAGCGCTCAGATGATTTCGATGCCTTGATGCATACATGCGTGTTGAAGCTGAGGATACGAAAAGGTGTATTTGTAGCCATTGTTAGCCCGTGTTCTCCTTGATGCCGATCTCTGTGTAGATTGTTATCGGTGCTATCTCTTCATTACATAAGGCAAAGGGTCTGGCAAGAACGATTTGCAGTATTATATCATGGAGAAAAAATAATTAATTCAGCAGATTGGGTAATTACAATACATGTGTATCTTGACACAACGAAAGAAAGAGTTTAGGTATTCGATAAATCGATAATAATCGAAATGCGTGTTTGAATCCGCTCAGCTTAAGGAGATGTAATGCCCACGACAAAGACCGAGGGAACACCCCTTGACATGGAAGCCCTTGCCGAGGCCTTCAAGGCTCTGTCTAACAAGAACCGCCTGTCCATCTTTGAGCAGATCCGCGCTGGCTGCGGGAAGGCTCAACTTGACGGAGACAAAAGGCTTGCCGTATGTGCGGTTGCGAGCGCCGTCTGCATTGCCCCGTCCACCATTTCACACCATATCAAGGAACTCAGACGGGCTCACCTGGTCCGCTGCGAGAGGCAGGGCCAATCGATCCTCTGAACAGCGAATGAAGAGA
>CAYMDG010000498.1:0-1807 GCA_964388905.1 uncultured Bacteriovoracaceae bacterium | reverse complement strand
GCCTCTACCTTTAACATATCCACTGCCGTGGCCTTTGTCATGGCCGGGGCCGGATACAAGGTGGCCAAGCACGGCAACCGATCCGTGAGCTCTTCGTCCGGCAGCGCCGACTGCCTGGAGGCACTGGGCGTACCTATTGATCTTGGGCCGGATGATGCCGCAAGGGCGATAGCGGAAAAGGGTTTTTGCTTTCTGTTTGCCCCTGCCTATCACCCTAGCATGAAGTACGCTATGCCTGCCAGGAAGCAGCTCGGCATCCGCACCATCTTCAATACCCTGGGCCCGCTGGCAAATCCGGCCAATGCGACCAATCAGGTCATTGGCGTTTATGCGGCATCCCTGGTGGACCCCATCATCGAGGCCCTGAAGAACATGGGGCTCAAAGGTGCCATGGTAGTACACAGCGGGCTCGATGAGGTATCCATATCAGGGCCTACCAGATATGCAAGGCTCTCTGACGGCAGGATTACCAGGGGTGAGATTACACCCGAACAGGCCGGGCTTGCCCCCATGTCCATGGAAGACCTCACGGTATCGTCTCCCATGGAATCCGCACAGAAGATAAAGGACCTTTTCGAGGGTAAGCTCGAAGGCGCATGCCTGAACAGCCTTCTACTGAACGCTGCTGCAGCCTTTATGGCCGTGGACGGCACTGTGGGTATCAAGGATGGGGTGGTCATGGCGGCAAAGGTGATCAGAAACGGGGAGGCCCTTAATGCCCTGATGCGGGCCAGGGAATAACCATGAATTTTTTGGACAAAATGTATAAGCTCTCGCAAAGACGCTCAGAAGGGCTTATGCCGCCAGCGGTATATCCCTATTCCGTCAGGCCCTTCAAGTCCGTATTGAAGGACATGGCTGTCATCGCAGAGGTGAAGTACGCCACTCCCAAGGACGGCCTGCTTGGGATAACCGAAGACCCGGCAACCATTGCACGTGAATACGAGCGGCTTGGCGCCAGCGCCGTTTCATGCCTCACAGAGCCTGAGTATTTTGCAGGTTGTCTCGAATACATCGCTATCATCCGCTCAAGCTGTTCTTTGCCAGTCATGATGAAGGATTTTATCGTGGATGAACGACAGATCAGGGCCGGCCGTGCATTGGGTGCCGATGCCTTCCTGCTTATCACCGAGATGTTGAGCCTGCAAAAGCTCAAGGCATTGTATGCATGCGGGAAGGACCTGGGTATGGACTGCCTCGTGGAGGTCCACGGCCTGGATGGTCTGGACAAGGCCGTCGCCGTGGGTGCAGAGATCATCGGTGTGAATTCCAGGGACCTGAAGACCCTGCAGGTCGACCCGCTAAGACATGAAGAGCTTGCAGGTCATATCCCCGCTCATGCAATCAAGGTTGCCGAGAGCGGGATAACATCAGGGGCAAGGCTTATTGAACTCAGAACCTTTGGCTATGATGCCGTGTTAATCGGCAGGGCCTTTGCGGACGGTACGTTACGGGAGGAGATCTTCCATGTGGGTAAAGATCTGCGGCATCACCAGGCTTGAGGATGCCGTGCTTGCTGCCCGGTGTGGCGCGGACGCCCTGGGCTTTGTCTTCACAAAGAGCCCCCGGAAGGTCTCTCGCGAGATCATAGTACCCTGGATTGGAGAGATAACTTCTGTGGAGAAGGTGGCGGTATTCATGGATGAAGGT
The DNA here is from genome assembly GCA_964388905.1 of uncultured Bacteriovoracaceae bacterium. Taxonomy (GTDB): domain Bacteria; phylum Desulfobacterota; class Desulfomonilia; order UBA1062; family UBA1062; genus MWEI01. The sequence goes on along the minus strand of CAYMDG010000498.1, from coordinate 157 downwards.
GTGGACGAGATCCTTAAGACTTGTGAAGGCCTCGGGATTGACACTATTCAGATCCATGCTGCACCTTCAGAAAGGCATGAGCGCCTGTTGGAACAGTACGGCATCATCTATGCCGCACACGAGTACAGGCAGGGCAAGCGCCCTTGCTACCCCTGCC
>CAYMDG010000497.1:0-1812 GCA_964388905.1 uncultured Bacteriovoracaceae bacterium | reverse complement strand
CCGGTGATGTCATGAGCAAGAGCAAGATCCAGGAGAACATCGAACGCCTGCGTGATATATATATGGACAAGGGTTATGCCTATGTTCAGATCAAGCCTGAAACCAACGATGAGGCGGAAACCAAAGTCGGCCTAACCTTTCGCATTACCCAGGGCAAGCCGGTAACCATTGACACGATCCGGATCAAGGGGAACAACAAGACCAGGGACAAGGTCATCAGGCGTGAGCTTGAGCTCGAAGAAGGGAAGCTGTTCTCTTCAACCGCCATCAAGGACAGCAAAGACAACCTGAACAGGCTGGGATATTTCAAATCCGCGGACATCGATCCGATACCGATAAACGAAGAAACCATGTCGCTGAACGTGGACGTGGAAGAGACCACTACAGGCTCCTTTTCCTTTGGTATGGCCTACTCCACAGAAGACGGACCCATGGGGACCATGGCGTTGAGCGAGATAAACCTTTTGGGCCGTGGGCTGAAGAGCAAGGCCGGCCTGGAATACGGGCCGAAAAGGAAAAGCTATACCTTGGATGTTGAGGAACCCTGGCTCCTGGACCATCCTGTATCGCTTGGCGCCCTTCTTTATAATACGGAAAAGGACTACCTCTACTATACCAAGGCAAGCAGGGGCGGAAATATTCGGCTAAGTTACTCGGTCATCGAGAAGGTACGTCACAGTATTGTATACTCCCTTGACGATACCGCCCCGCTCACGAATATCGACTCCTCCTACCTGCCCTCCCTTACCGAAGAAGAGATTGAGGGCGGTATCACAAGCAGCGTTACAAACAGCCTTTACCGGAATACCACCAACGATTACTTCCGCCCCACACAAGGCTCCGACATGGGTGTATCCCTTCAATATGCCGGACTTGGAGGTACGTTCCATTTCACCAGGGTCACTGCTTCAGCGGCCAAGTTCTTCCCCATCTGGACCGACAAACTCGCCTTGATGTTGAAAGGGAGATGGGGTACAGTAAACTCCGGCAACGGCGAGGAGCTCCCGGAGTATGAGCGATTCTCGCTGGGCGGATTGAACAGCATACGAGGCTTCAAATACGGCGAGATAGGTCCGAGAGACAGCCTGGACAATACAATCGGGGGAAGACGAATGGTTGTAATGAACATCGAAACCACCTTCCCTCTCGGTCCGATTCCCGGGCTCTATGGAGTTATCTTCCATGACCAGGGGAATGGCTATGAGCATCGCATCGACCTGACAAACCTGAAAAAATCGTATGGTGCGGGCATCAGGTGGGTGACACCCATGGGACCGATACGGATCGAGTACGCTAAGGTCATAAACCCTGAACTTGATGAATCCCCATCGCGATGGGATTTCACAGTCGGGGCTTTCTTCTAGTATAAAAGAACTTATTCGCAGAGAGGAGCACATATGAAAAGAATCATCGTTAGTTTTTTTGCAGTCTGCCTTATCTGTGCGACATCAGGCACCCTGAGTGCACAGGACACGAAAATCGTCTATCTCGACTCGCAGAAGATCCTTATGGATTCACTGGCGGGCAAGGATGCGTACAAGCAACTGAACGCCTTGAAAGACCAGAAGGCCTCTGATCTTGAGAAAAAACAGAACAAGCTCAAGACCATGGCCGATCAACTCCAGGCCAAATCAGCCACCATGACATCCACAGCCAGAGAAGACCTGGAGGCAAAATATGACAAGGAGCTTAAGGACTATAACCGCTCCGTTAAAGACGCCCAAGACGATCTCAGGCGTAAGGAGATGGAATTCTTAAAACCCTTCAGCAAGGATCTTGATGAGATCATCAAGGCCTATAGCGAGAAGAACA
>CAYMDG010000496.1:0-1815 GCA_964388905.1 uncultured Bacteriovoracaceae bacterium | reverse complement strand
GGTGGGACCGTATCGGGTACCTGCCCCAGAGGGTGAATGCCTTCAACCAGCTTTTTCCTGCCACGGCAAAGGAAGTGGTCGGCTTGGGATTATTATCCCAGAAGCGCTTCCCAAAAAGATTTACCAGGGATGATGTGACAAAAATCAAACAGACGCTTGATCTGATGGACCTGTCTGATCTTCAGGACAAGCTCATCGGCGAGCTTTCCGGCGGCCAGCAGCAGAGGATATTCCTTGCCCGGTCCCTGGTGTCCAATCCTGATCTCCTCATTCTGGACGAACCCAGTACTGCCCTAGACCCACCATCCCGGGAGAGTTTCTTCGAGCTTTTGAAAAAATTAAACATGAGCAAAGGGATTACGATCATCCTTATAACGCATGACATTTCCCAGATAGGAGAATATGCCAACAAACTATTATATTTAGATAAAAAGATTGTGTTTTATGGGAGCTTTGCCGACTTCTGCCATTCAGAGGAAATGAGCCATTACTTCGGACAGTTTTCTCAACACCTGATCTGCCACCAGCATAACTGAAATGACATTCCTTCATTTTCTCAGCTACACATTTATCCAGAAGGCATATCTTGCCGGAACCTCCATTGCCTTGCTCTGCGCCATTCTTGGCCTTTTTCTGGTTCTCAGGAAATTATCCTTGATCGGTGACGGCCTTGCCCATGTCAGTTTCGGGGCCATTGCACTCGGGCTCTTTTTCGGGTTTTACCCTTTCTACGTGGCGATCCCGGTGGTCCTCGCCGGTTCCTATTTCATCCTACGGCTGACCGAGAGGGCAAAGATCTATGGCGATGCCGCCATCGGTATTGTCTCTTCCATAGGGATTGCAAGCGGTGTTATCCTGGCAAGCATTTCAAAAGGATTCAATGTTGACCTGTTCAGCTACTTGTTCGGCAACATACTGGCAATCAGCACCCGGGAGGTTTATTTATCCCTGGGACTGTCTGTCGTAGTGGTGCTGATTGTTCTATTGCTGTACAACGATCTTCTTTCAGTCACCTTTGATGAAGAGTTTGCCAAGCTCACCGGGGTAAAAACCGATCGTATTAATCTTGTCTTAACCTTTCTTACCGCCATAACGGTCGTCCTGGCAATCAAGGTAGTCGGCATCATGCTGGTTTCCGCCTTGCTCATCCTGCCGGCAGTTACCGCACTGCAGCTGGCCAGGGGTTTCAAGGCTGCAATGATCATCTCCACCCTGGATGCTTTTCTCTCGGTATTGTTCGGGATAACACTATCTTTCTTTTTGGATATCCCGGCAGGTGCCACGATTGTTTTGATTAATGCTGCCTTTTTTGCAATAGCTTTATTGTACAAAAAGTCCATGAAGGTGTAGATTCAATGCATTGATTGTCCATACTGAAACAGCTTTAGAATTCCTTCTTTGAGGGATAAACCATAAATGAAGAACAAGACTTCTATCTTGAGAGTAATTCAAGTGATTCTCGTTATTTTGACTTGGTCTTGCCTTGTAGCATTTGTGCCACAGAACAGCAGGCCGGCATCGCAGGGCAGCTCCATGATCACCATCGGCAGCGATGTTGTGGTCAATGAGGGAGTGGAGGTGAACAAGGCAATATCCATAGGGGGCAATGTCAAGGTATATGGGCATGTCAGGAGAGACGCTGTGTCCGTAGGCGGATCGGTCTACCTCGGGCCGGACTCGTCTGTAGAGGGAAATGTCGTATCCATCGGCGGCACTGTGGAGCGGGAACCAGGATCGCGTGTGGGCGGCGAAGTGACTATTGTTGATGCCACAGGTTTGAGGTCATGGCTATCCTGGTTGCCGAGACAGGCAGTA
>CAYMDG010000495.1:0-1827 GCA_964388905.1 uncultured Bacteriovoracaceae bacterium | reverse complement strand
AGAGAAGAAGCGGGAAGTGGAAGGGATAGTGTTCAATGCAGATGCATGTTCAGGGTATTGCGACAGATCGGTTCGTGACTATCCGCATAGAATTTCCGGACATGCCTACGGCATTGCGGTGGACGTAAACTGGGATGACGCATACTTTATCGGCCGCCACCAAGGTGAGCCTTATCGCTACAGGAACAACATGCCGCAGTTCCTGGTAGACATCTTTGAAAGGCATGGGTTCATCTGGGGCGGCCGTTGGCATAATTATGATATCATGCACTTCGAGTATCGCCCTGAGCTGTTGCTGAACGATCCCACATAAACCCGACAAAGTGACTTGAGGTAATTGAAATGTAATGTTGTATTACTATTGTTATTCCTATATCAATGAATACAGGACTTCACACTTTGTTATCATGCATCCAGAGGATACATCAAATCTATGAGGGGGGTTCGTATGGAGTTAAACAAAAGATGGTGTGTTGTTGTGCTTGTGGCGCTTTTGGCCCTGTGTTTCTCATCAAACCTCTTTGCCGTTGATATCGGTGTGGCCTGGGAGGGAAAGTCCGGGATGGCAAACAATGTCATAAAGGGCTTTGCCGAGGGGATCAAGGGATCGGGCATCAATGTCGAGTATCAGAAAGACCTTGCGTCAGTCGATGAACTGGTAAAGGTCATGAGCCGCTTCCAGAAGGAGAAGGCAGGCATGGTGATCCTGAGGTCCACCGGGGCTGAATCGCTCATCAAGAATAAGCCCACCATCCCCACATTCATCGGGGCCTGCAATAACCCTGCAAAGGTAGGGGTTGTGAAAAACATGAAGGCGCCCGAAGGCAACATCACTGGGGTCAGCTACTATATCCCGGGACTCATCCATGTTAAGTTAATCAAAACCATCCTGCCGGATGTGAAGTCGGTAATGCTCCTCTTGGACAAAGATCACCCTTCTGCCCCCATAGAAGATGAGGAAACAAAAGCGGGATGTGCTGCACTCAAAATAACCTACCACGGCAAGATGTGTTCATCCGTGGATGAAATCCTGACTGCAGTGAGGGACAACAAAGACAAGGTTTCGGCCTTTATCATCGGTACGCAGGCGCTTGTCTTTGATAACACGCCGAAGATTATCGAGGCGGCAGGGAAGACACCTGTCTTTGCCTATTCGGAAAAACCCATCAAGCAAGGGGCCCTGGGCGGATATGTTGCGGATGACGAGGCGCTGGGCAAAATGCTCGCACAGTCTGTCATGGATGTTCTGTTAAAAGGCAAGGCCATAAAGGATGTCCCCATTAAATTCGATCCCCAGCCCATATTCTATCTGAACGGGAACACATACAAGAAGCTCGGTCTTCAGATACCGCCCAATGTCCTGGGTGCAGCAAAGATCATGCAGTAAAATGTTACCCTCTCTCCTCTTCCCGGGAGAGAGGGTCTTTCTGTCATCATATTGCCCATTGATTCATCCATGAAGCTGTGGTGAGATCACCGGTATGAATCTTGATGATATCGACAAGGCAATCCTTGCCCTGGCAGAGGGGGATTTGGATGTGTGCGAGAGGCCCTTTGATGCGTGGTCCGGCAAGATCGGCATCCCTGTGGAGGAGGTCGTATCCAGGCTCCAGGCACTCAAGGAAAGAGGTGTGATCAGGGAGATCAAGGCAGTTCTCAGGCATACCCAGGCAGGCTTTACCGCCAATGCCATGGTGGCGTGGTCCGTACCGGAGGCCTTGGTTGACGAGGTCGGAGAGAGAATTGCAACTTATCCTGAGGTGAGTCATTGTTATGAGCGGGGCGGCTTCGGCCTCTTCAATATTTTCTCCATGATCCATGCGCGAA
>CAYMDG010000494.1:0-1827 GCA_964388905.1 uncultured Bacteriovoracaceae bacterium | reverse complement strand
CGCTTGAATCAGTTCTTGCAGCCAGAAAGGTGAGGACGCCGGATATGGGCGGTAAGAGCACCACAGGCCAAGTGGTTGATGAGGTGTGCAAGAACCTGGGCTCCAGATTATAGGCGGCATGCAGCAATGGGTTGTCTTTTATGATCTTAATCGTGCTCGGCAAGCCTAAGGATGTTCTCAACTTCAATAGAATCCTTGTGTGCCAAGACGCTTTATTGATAAAAGGCTTGTAAGAATATTGCAACAGGAGGCAGTATGCTCACAGATATTCATTTACAGAGATATGCACAGGTTCTCATCTGGGGATTGAATACCGCAAGGATGGAAAGATTCAAAAAGGGCGATATCGTACTTATCCAATATGATATGAATGCCTTGCCTCTGGCTGAGGTAGTCTACACCCTCTTGATCGAAATGGGACTGAACCCGGTGCAACGCACGTCCTCTTCCCCGAGGATGGAGCATGACTATTATAGTCTCTCAAGCACAAAACAGCTTGTATTTAAAAAACCCTGGGACGAAGAACTTTTCAAGGCTATCCATGGCAGCATTTCACTGCGGGCACCTGCTTCAATAACTCACCTTTGTGACGTAAGACCTGAGAAGATCGGCAAGGCGGCAGTGGCCCGCAAGTATCTGAACGATATCCTTGATAGACGAGAGGCCCAGGGAAAGTTCGGCTGGACCTTGTGTGTCTACCCGACTAGCGAACTTGCCAGGCATGCGGGACTGAGCGAGGAAAAGTACTCCGAGCAGATCATCAATGCCTGTTTCCTCAAGAAAGCAGACCCGGTAGGTTGTTGGAAGAACATCTATAACGATGCCCAGTCTATTAAAAAATGGCTGAACAGCATGAAGGTCACCAGATATATTATCGAATCAGAAAATGTGGATTTGAAGGTGACCCCTGGGTTGAAGAGAAAATGGGTTGGTATTTCGGGACATAATATTCCGAGCTTCGAGTTATTCCTTTCGCCTGATTGGCGGGGCACCGAAGGTGCCTTTTATGCCGATCAGCCGACATACCGCAGTGGGAATTATGTGAAAGGGATAAACCTCTTTTTCAAGGAGGGTTCCGTTGAGCATGCCTCTGCGGAACATGGGGAGGAGTTTTTAAAAAAGCAGATAGCCATGGACAAAGGTGCTAGCAAGTTAGGCGAGTTTTCCTTGACGGACAAGAGGTTTTCCAAGATAAGCTCCTTCATGGCAAACACCCTTTATGATGAGAACTATGGCGGTAAGAGCGGGAATTGTCATGTTGCCCTGGGGGCATCATATTCCGATACCTTTGATGGTAATGCTGCAGAACTTACGCCAGATAAGAAGAAAGTGCTGGGGTTCAACGACTCCGCCCTGCACTGGGATCTGGTAAATACCGAGAGAAAGAGGGTGAAGGCTCAGCTGGCTAATGGAAAACTTGTTACCATCTATGAAGATGGAAAATTTGCCTGTTGAACATAATATATAATAATAATTTAAAAATGTTTTATGGCGGGTTTGGTATTTAATCAGAATTACACAAAAGTAATTGATCGATTATTAAAAATGACTTATCATCACTGCTGTTATTTTATAGTGTTATGAAAATGTTAATTGATTCATGATAATCTTCTTTTAAAGAGCAGGGCATGAATGACAAATCTATTTACCAGGAATTGAAGAGGAGGGTCTGCGAGCTCGAGCGTACAGCAACCGAGCGATGGCGCGCAGAAGGTACGCTTCGCGAAACTGCGGAGAAGTACCATATCCACTTTTCTCTGGCTAATGATGTTATATACACAACTGACGAAAATTTTGTTGTACAGTCTGTTTCGCCAAGTGTGGAGC
>CAYMDG010000493.1:0-1834 GCA_964388905.1 uncultured Bacteriovoracaceae bacterium | reverse complement strand
TCCTGCCCGCACTGAATGTGCGCACCACAGGGGAGCTCTTGTGATAGTAGCAGTATGCGCACCGCATGGGACAGCCCCTTACGGTCTCAATGACCATGCCTCTGTTCAGGCCTGGGATCAGCATACCGCTCAGGTAGGGGGAAGGAACTTTGTCCAGGTCGGTCATGAGGCTTCTCGGGTTTGTGAATACGGCCTTGGACCCCTGTCTCACCATGAGACCCGGGATATCCAGGACGCCTTCCATGCCATGGGCTGCGGCATTGAGCAGATCTGCAAAGGCCTCTTCACCCTCTCCCACCACGCCGAAGTGGAAGCTCTTGTGGCTCAGGAGAAAATCATTGTCCCGGGTTACCTCAGGCCCGCCCAGCACAATGATACAATCCTCAGACCTTTGCCTGATCTTACTGCAAAGGTGAAGGGTGCGCTGGACGTTCCACAGGTAACAGCTGAACCCCACCAGATCGGGCCGGATCTCCTCGACCCAGCGAAGGATTGCCGCATCCCCGCCAAGGTTTGAAATGTCAGCAGGGCAGATGATGATGTCTGCAGGCACATTCTCAGCCGATGCATAAGAAGCCAGGTACCCTGCGGCCAGGGGCATGTTCTCAAGGGAATAGACATAGTCATGGGATTGGAGCGGAAGCTGGATGAGCGCGACCTTCACACTGTCCCCCGGCCGTCTTTCTCAGGCAAACCAGCGCAGCGAGCTGATCTTCTGCCTGGATGAAAGACGCGGTGCATCATTTTTTGATCTTGGTGAACTTCGCCCCTTCCAGGGTGAGGTTCAGCATGAGCCCCTTCTGGTCTATGATAAAGGCTATGATCGGCTCCTTGAAGGTTGCCGAGTCAATGGACTTGCCCACACCCTCATCCGCCACGGCCACAGAGCCGTCGACACCGGCCTTCCACCCCTCGTCCTTGCGGAACTTTTCCAGGGCTTCGTTCTGGAGGAACACGAGGATCACGGTCTTGACCTGGGCGCCGAACTGGAACCCATAGGACCCGGCGGCAAGGCTATAGTAATCAGCGGTCTTCCCGTCGATCCTCAAAGCGCCTTCGCCATACTCGCCCCCCAGCCAGAAGCCTGCCTTGTAAACCCTGGGGAACACGAGGACCCCCTTGGATGCCTGAAGGAATTCCTTGGCGCCCCTGACCTCCTTTGCAAAATTCTCCAGGGACACATCCACGCTCACGTCTATCTCCTTGGCCGTCTCGGCCCTGGCAGATAACGGGGCGGCAAAAATCATCAGGGAAACTGCTAGAAGCCCTGCTGCTTTGATGGTCATCTTTGAAAAACGGCTCACTCTATCCATGGTGTCATTCTCCTGTGTCATGAGGATAATTTCAGGTACCATGTAATGTCTTATGTCGAAAGAATCAAGTTATTAGTCCTGACTGGTTAGCTGCTGCATCTTCAATTATAAAGGTTGTGTTTATGAATCGTAGAAACCTTTTTCCGTTCAAAACATCAATCTTGCGGCCTTTGTGGAATGTTAATTTTATCGGTCCTTTTAGGCCGCAAGATTGATGTTTTGAACGGACCTAGTTTAAAAAGGCAATTCCGTGGCCACCATGCAGATTTATTATTGATAACTGTGAAGCCCGGGCAGATAATTCACCCCGAAGTAGGTGAACAGGACGCTCGCGAGCCCGATGATGGTGATGATGGCTACGCGCCTGCTCACAGACCCGTCGCGGACGCGCACATGGATGGCGGCCGCATAGATGAGCCAGGTGATGAGCGCCCAGGTCTCCTTGGGGTCCCAGCCCCAGTACCTCCCCCAGGCGAAATATGCCCATACCGACCCGGTGACGATGCCGAAGGTGAACAGGA
>CAYMDG010000492.1:0-1856 GCA_964388905.1 uncultured Bacteriovoracaceae bacterium | reverse complement strand
CGGATCATCCCCAAACAGTGGGAGAAGGTCTACTACGAGTGGATGAACAACATCCGTGACTGGTGTATCTCGCGGCAGATCTGGTGGGGGCACCGGATCCCGGCGTGGTACTGCGATGCATGCGAAGGGGTCATAGTAAGCGAGACAGAACCCAGGCAGTGCCCCACGTGTAAATCCGCCGCGCTCAGGCAGGAGACCGATGTGCTCGATACCTGGTTCTCGTCTGGATTGTGGCCCTTTTCCACCATGGGCTGGCCGGAGCCCACAGCCGCATTGAAGAAGTTTTACCCCACAGATGTCCTCATCACCGGGTTTGATATCATCTTCTTCTGGGTGGCCAGGATGATGATGCTGGGCCTCAAGTTCATGGGTGACGTGCCTTTTCGGGATGTCTACCTCCATGCCCTGGTGCGTGACGAGCAGGGTCAGAAGATGAGCAAGTCCAAGGGCAACATGGTGGACCCCATCATAGAGATGGACAAGTATGGGGCCGATGCCTTCCGCTTTGCCCTAACAGCCTTTGCCGCCATGGGCAGGGATGTGCGCGTCAGCGACAAGCGCATCCAGGGGTATCGCTTTTTCATCAACAAGATCTGGAACGCGGGCAAGTTCGTTCTGGCTAATATCAAGGGGTTCGAACCCGAAGAGGTCACAATCGATCCTGAAAAACTCGGTCTTGCTGAAAAATGGATACTGACCGAGCTGAACAAAACCATCCGGGATGCAAGGCTCGCCCTTGATGAATACCGCTATAACGACACAGCGGACATCCTCTACCAGTTCACCTGGCATACCTACTGCGACTGGTACATCGAGCTGTCCAAGTCCATGCTGAACACGCAAGGGTCTCAGTACACCAGGTGGGTGCTGCATTATGTGTTGAAGTCCATCCTCGAACTCCTGCACCCCATCATCCCCTTTGTCACCGAAGAGATCTGGCAGTGTCTGCCGGGCAGGGTCGGCGAGTCCATAGTGATCGCCTCCTATCCCAAGGCAAGGCCGGAGCTGGACTTCGTCGACGATGCCGAGCTCATGAGTTACATCATTGAGGTTATCTCGGGCGTGCGCAGCATCAGGGGTGAGACAGGCATATCCCCTGCCGTGGTGCTCGATGTGGCCATCAGGGTGCCTGACGCGAAGCTGCAATCCATGCTGGGCGCCAACAGCATCCATATCAAGGACCTTGCAAGGGTGGCCCAGGTGAGGTTCATCGCCCATGAATCCGAGCGCCCGAAGAAGTGCGCCCTTGCTGTGAGGAAGGGGCTCGAGGTCTATGTGCCCCTTGAAGGCATTATCGACATCGACAAAGAGACCGACCGGTTGAACAAGCAGATGGGCAAGGTGAACAAGGAGCTCGCAGAAAAGCTCAAGAAGCTGTCGAACCCCAACTTTGTGGAAAAGGCCAAGAAGGAAGTGGTGGAAGAGCAGCTCAAGATAAAACAGGACCTTGAGTTCGAACTCATAAGCCTCAAGAAGGCCTATTCGCTGCTTCAAGGGTGATGGTACCGCTCAAATCAAGAAAGATCATCACGGAGTTCATAGAGCTTAACCAGGTGGACTCCACCAATCAGTATGCCCTGGACAAAAGCAGGCCGGGGCTTCTTGTCACTGCCCGCGCCCAGAATGCAGGCCGGGGAAGGCGGGGCAGGCCGTGGTTCTCGCCTGCCGGTGAGAATGTGTACATGACGCTCACCGTCGCGCCGCCTGAAGAACGCTACCCCATCATTGCAGGCGTCGCTGTCCGGGCCGCCGTTGCCGGCCTTGTTCCGGATGAGGCAGTGGCCGTCAAATGGCCCAATGACATTGTCATATCAGGCAAGAAGGTGTGCGGGATCCTCTGTGAGACCAGGGGGCCT
>CAYMDG010000491.1:0-1861 GCA_964388905.1 uncultured Bacteriovoracaceae bacterium | reverse complement strand
CCTCAGGCATCGATGTCATCCTGGGCAACCCGTTCTATATCTCGGGATCAAAGAATGTGAGCAACTTCCTCAACAAGGACGCCGCACAGGTCTTCGGGGCGTCGTTCCACATCCACGAAGACCCCCATGCTGCCGCGGCAGCCATCCTGCAGATCATCAACGAACGCCGCGAAAGGCTCGGCATCAACAAGAAGGCTGATAGGAAGCTCATGGATATGAAGGACAGGAGAGAGCTCGGTGTCTAAGCTCATCTGCTCAAGCGCCATCAATGGTGCCATAGAATGGGTGGCCAGGGCCGAGGCCAAGCTGGACGAGGCCATCCGCACCAGAGGCGAGGCATGCGCGGTGGCCTTTCCGGATACGGCCTATCATCTGCCCGTGATCTATTCCTTTACCGGAGAGAAGGCGGAGACACTCTCCGACATGCGCCGCATCCTGGCGCGTGCTAAATCCCTGCTGAGCCCACCGCCTTCCGAGAAGGTCTGGCTGCCCTACCTGGGCAATACACTCGATGCCGGTGTGGCCACGTTGTTCGCCTGCGAGATCATCGAGGCCTGCAAATACCTCATAGGCCCGAACCCGGTTCATGGAATCTGGCTTGGTGCTGCCAGCGATGTCATCATGCGCGAGCGCGGTATCGAGTTCGTGGACGGAACTGCGCCTGGGTTTGCCGCCATTACCGGAGTCGCCCCGACCAACGAAATAGCCGTGAAGATCGCCCGGGAGCTCCAAGAAAAGAACATCTACGTGTTCATGGCTGGAGCAACGAGTGGCAGGCAGTTTGCCGAGCAGCTGGCCGAAGAAGGCGTGCAGATGGGCTGGGAGACCAGGCTCGTGCCCTTCGGCAGGGATGTGTCGGCGCTCATCTATGCCCTTGGCTTTGCCAACCGCTCCGCCCTTTCCTTCGGCAACGTGAAACCCGGCGATTTCAAGGCCAACCTGAAATACAACAAGGAGCGCATCTTTGCCTTTGTGCTGGCTTTCGGCGAGGTGGATGCCGAAAAGTATGCCGCAGCGGCAGGGGCGCTCAACTACGGCTTCCCAATCATTGCCGACACCGACATTCCGCAGATCCTGCCCACGGGCATATGCACTTATGAGCACGTGGTCTCGAGCGTGCCTTATGAAACCATGGTGGACAAGGCTCTTGAAGTACGGGGCTGCAAGGTCAAGATAACGAAGGTCCCCATCCCGGTATCCTACGGGCCCGCCTTTGAAGGGGAGCGCATCCGCAAACAGGACACCCGGGTCGAGTTCGGGGGCAACATCACTCCGGCCTTCGAGTTCGTGACCATGAAGGAAATGGACGAGATCGAAGACGGACAGATTGTTATCATCGGGGAAGACGTGGACCAGGTTCCTGAAGGCGCAGCGCTGCCTCTTGCCATCTGGGTGGAGGTGGCAGGCAGAAAGATGGCAGTCGACTTCGAGGCCATCCTGGAGCGGCAGATCCACCACCTCATCAACGGCGCCGAGGGCATCTGGCACATGGGCCAGCGCGACATCGTGTGGACGCGCATATCCAAGGGCGGATTCGCAAAGGGTCTGCGCCTGCGGCACTACGGCGAAATCCTCCATGCAAAGCTGCTGTCAAACTATCCTGCCATTGTGGACAAGGTGAAGGTCACCCTCATCACGGACAAGGACGAGGTGGAGAAGCGCCTGGCAAAAGCGCGTGGCACCTATGTGGAGCGCAACCGCCGCCTGGAATCCATGACGGACGAGAACGTGGACATCTTCTACTCGTGCCTGCTCTGCCAGTCCTTTGCACCGAATCACGTGTGCGTGGTCACCCCGGAACGTTTGGGGCTCTGCGGCGCCTACAACTGGCTCGATGCCAGGGCCGCCTTTGAGATCGACG
>CAYMDG010000490.1:0-1864 GCA_964388905.1 uncultured Bacteriovoracaceae bacterium | reverse complement strand
TGCTTCATGAGAAGTCATATGTGCTGCTGAATACCGGCACAGCCGGGCCTGTTGACGTGCTTGGCGCTCTCGGGCTGGAATTCGAAGGCCCCCCCCTGAAGATGACAATAGCCAAAGGAAGGACAGAACTGGAGATCCCTGGGATACGCCTTGGGAACAATATCATCCTCTTAAGGAAGCTTGATAAAGATATAACGGCCTATCTTGCAAATTCGGGGATGAAGATTATGGTCTGGTAGAGAGCTGCCACAGAAATCGATAAAATTTCTCAATCACAGACGGGCTGATGAGATGAAACACCCGCTCTTTCCGTTCCCGGTTCCTGGTACATTGCCGGGTTCCGATTCCACGGTGAAGGAGACCGAGTAGTCAGACTTCAGAGCGTTGCCTGCGATATCTTTTACACCGCTACTACCCCCGGAGAGTGTAGCAGTATATGAGGTTGAGTAGGCGAGACTTCCGTTCAGGGCCGCGGTCATACCATTTTTGGACAGGGTTACCGTTGACTGGACTACGGTTGATCCCGACTTCAGGGTGGCGGTGGTTCCGCTGAAAGTTGATGCATCCATTTTTTCGGAAAAATGGAAGGTCACAGGTGTTGATATATAGACCTTGCCGTCATTGTCCTTGGCTAATTCCAAATAGCTGATCACGGGAGGGATGCGGTCAGCCCTGGTGTAAGTAAGAATTTGACCATTCTTACCTGCAAAGTAGACATTACCTGAGGTACTGCCCCAAGCAGCATTGATATCGACAGGGGAGGATGTTTCCAATGTGTTCCATGCAGACCCGTCGTAATGGTAGACTGAACCATTTTCCCCTGCGGCAAAGACATCATCGGCAGCGCTCCCCCATAGGGTGTATAGGGAAATCCCGGTTTTCAAAACGGTTATCCATGTAGACCCGTCAAAGTGAAGAATATCACCGTATGAGCCGGTTGCATAGACATTCGAGCCGGATGATCCCCAGATGGCACGAAGATCCTGGCTGGTTATACTGTGAGATTCCCATGTTAGGCCGTTGTAATGGAAGAGTTTTCCCTGGTAACCCCCGGTAAATATGTTATCCGCTGAACTTCCCCAGATACAATAGAGGTCAACAGATGTGATTGCAGGGGTTACCAAACTCCATGACGTACCGTTGGAATGCAGGATTTTGCCGTAAGAGCCCACAGCATAGATATTGGTTGCTGATGTCCCCCACACAGCATTGATATCATTTGAGAATGGGATATTAAATTGTAACCATCTGAGGCCATCATTGAAAAAGATTTTTCCTAGTTTTCCACTGGCTACAATAGGGACAGGAGGTAATCCCCACACTGACATGAGATCGATGGTTGGGGTAGAGTTTTTTATCTGCGATACCTGCTCCCACGAACTGCCATCATAGTGAAGCAGTGTATTGCTTGCGCCGGCCACATAAATATCTTCATTTGTGGAGCCCCAAATGGCATTGAGATCCTGAGTAACAAGGTTCTGTGTGTTCCAGAAGTCTGCGCAAAAACCTGAAATAGGGATATAAACAAGAAGGAATAAGACTGTGAGGATGCTATAAAAAATTTTTGATCTCATATAGATTCCTTTCTCGGCACCTGCCAGGAGGTTTTAATTATATAATAAAGCTCACCTTGGGTCATTTCAATTATTCATCCTCACCCTAGTCAGCGCATATGCATATGTCAGAGCACATAGAAAGCAGGAATATGAGAAGTTCGTGAGCAGAGGCCGGGTAGTGATATGCCAAACACCCAACGGATACAATTATTGATGATAAATGGTCAGTTTGTCGCCTGGTTTGATCTGCGCAGTGGAGGTCAGCTGGTTCCACCGAAGGATGTCCACGGTGGAGACATAGAACTGTT
>CAYMDG010000489.1:0-1867 GCA_964388905.1 uncultured Bacteriovoracaceae bacterium | reverse complement strand
TGATTACAGATTCACCCTCCAAGGGGCTCATGGCTGCACGGATCTCAGAGCCCTGCGTGCCGGGAAGGAAAAAGGTTGCCCCCACATGGATGGATATATGGCGGATGTGATGCACGCTCAGGCCTGAGGAACGGAAGTGCGCAAGGATTCTCGCAGCATTGCGGGAAGCCTGTTCAATGCCCGAGAGTTCCATAGTGCCTCCCGGGAAGTAGTCGTTCTGGAGGTCGACAACAATGAGGGCTGTATCATTCATGTGAATCTTCCCTTTTTCAGTTCATTACCGGTTTATCCCATGGATTGTACCAAGGATCAAGAGCTGATAGTGCTGAAGCAATAAGGTTTTTATCATGGGGAATACCCTTGACACCACCCAAGTAATTTACTAAAAGGTAATATAGTAAATAAAGGAGCAAGAATGATGTCTTCAAACGCACAGTATATCCAAAGAGACATGGAGGCGGCACAGAAGAAGGCGGACATTTTAAAGGCCCTGGCGCACCCGGTGAGGGTAAGGGTCTTTGAGGCCCTTGCCGGAAATGAAAAGACCGTTGGTGAGCTCGTAACCATGCTCGGAGAAAAGGAGGCGAACACCTCGCGCCATTTGGCAGTGCTCAGGAATTCCGGGCTTGTTGCCACAAGGAAGGAAGGGCTCAATGTGTACTATTCCAACAAGCTGCCATGCCTCCTCTCCATGCTTTCCTGTGTGGACCAGGCTGTGTGTGATATGGCGGACGAACACATGAAGATCGCCTGCTGCATCAGGAAGTGACGGGAATGAAAATGCGCCCCTTTGTCAATGGTGCAGGAGAGTCTTCAGGTATGAAAACAGACACTCAGGGGGAAGTATGAAGTACGAATCTATGGGATTCATGGGCAGCGGAAGGATCACCCGCATCATCCTGGGCGGCCTTCATCGTGCAGGTAAGTTTCCCCACAAGGTCGTGGTGAGCGATACAAATACGGAGGTGCTTGACCGGCTGATTAAGGAGTTCCCCGGGATCATTTCTGCAGGTGCTGATAATTCAGGCCCTGCCGCGTGTGATTTGGTCATGGTCTCGCTCCACCCGCCGGTTCTCATGGAGGCCCTCCAACAGGTCAAGTCGGCGATCAGACCCGGGACAGTGGTGGTGTCGCTGGCGCCCAAGCTAACCCTTTCCAAGCTCTCGGCCATCCTGGACAGGCATGCCAGGATTGTGAGGATGATCCCCAATGCACCGTCCATAGTGAACAGGGGGTATAATCCCGTGGTCTTTTCGCGGGCAATACCGACAGCCGAGAAGACTGCAATTATCGAGCTGTTCGAGATCTTGGGGGAATCCCCTGAAGTCCCTGAGAAAAACCTGGAGGCATATGCCATACTCACTGCCATGGGCCCTACCTATCTGTGGTTTCAGTGGCAGGCCCTTATGGATCTCGGCAGATCCTTCGGCCTGCGCGAGGAGGCACTCAGGGAAGGCATGGGAAAGATGATTGAAGGTGCAACGCAGACCATGTTCGCTTCGGGACTGAAGCCCGGGGAGGTCATGGACCTCGTGCCGGTGAAGCCCCTGGCCGAGGATGAGGAGGCCATAAGGGACATGTATACGAACAGGCTCACCGCCCTGTTCAGCAAGCTGAAAGGATGAATCCCTAAACATTTTCTCAGGAGGTGTTGCAGTGAGTAACGGATCATCGAATCCTGGTATCATGAAGCGTTTGTCGTTCCTAGACCGGTACCTTACCCTTTGGATCTTCCTGGCAATGGCCTTCGGAGTCCTGCTGGGGTACTTTGTGCCGGGAACGGCACAGTTCTGGGACCGGTTCAGCGTGGGCACCACCAATATCCCCATCGCCATTGGCCTCATCCTCATGATGTACCCGCCGCTGG
>CAYMDG010000488.1:0-1868 GCA_964388905.1 uncultured Bacteriovoracaceae bacterium | reverse complement strand
GCCCTGAAGACCTGCGCCACCATCGACTACAAACCCCAGTGGGTATCCTCCAACACCCTGTCGGACTACGGACTCATGCTCAAGATCACGGGCGGTCTCTGGGAGGGTGTCATCACCGGCGCCTTCGGCATGACGCCCACAGCTGACCACCCCCTCATGAACATGTATCGTGAGGCGGGAAAGAAGTATTCACCTGAAGAGCGGTGGGGTACTTTCTATCTCGCAGGCATCGTCTTTGCCGACCCACTTGTGGAGGCACTCAAGCGTGTTGGACCGAAGCTGAGTACGGAGGCCTGTGTGAAGGCCCTGAACTCCATCAAGGACTATCAGACCATCGGTCCCAAGGTCAACTGGTCGCCGCAGATCCACCAGGGCACAGACTCGGTCCAGATCCAGAAATGCGGACCGGGCGGTTCGTACATCCTGCTCCAGGACTGGACGCCCAACGACCTGGCAACGTGGAAAAAAAAGTAGCGTGAACAGCAGGGGCGGGAAGAATTCCGCCCCTGCGGACACCCTCTCAGAAGGAACCGGCCGGGAGCAGGTACATATCGTTCCGGACACGAGGAAAAGGTGCTTGAACATGACGCACTTCAAGGTAGAGAATCTGGGCATCAGCTTCGGCGGCATCAGGGCCGTGGACTCTGCGAGCTTCGAGGTGGAAAAGAACTCCATCTTCTCCATCATCGGGCCCAACGGCAGCGGGAAGACCACCATTTTCAACATGATCAGCGGGATCTACAAGCCCGACTCCGGACACGTCATCCTTGATGATGAGGACATGGTGGGCCACCGGCCCGACAAGATAGCCCGCAGGGGCATCGCCAGGACCTTCCAGAACATCCAGCTCTTCGGCAATGCATCCGTTATGGACAACATCATGCTGGGCAGACACATCCATATGAAAACAGGTATCATAAGCGGGGCCTTCATGTGGGGCAGGCACTCCAGAACCGCCAAAGAGGAAGTGAAGAACCGGGAGATCGTGGAGCGTATCATCGATTTCCTTGAGCTCCAGTCCGTACGGAACCAGTTCGTAAACGCCCTGCCCTACGGCAAGCGAAAGCTCATAGAGCTGGGCCGCGCACTGGCCCTGGAGCCCAAGGTGCTGCTCCTGGATGAGCCTTCCGCAGGCATGAACACCGAGGAGAAAGACGATCTCAGAATCTGGATCAAGGACATCCAGGAGGATTACCAGGTGACCATCCTGCTCATCGAGCATGACATGAACATGGTCATGGGGATCTCGGATCGGATCCTGGCCATCAGCCAGGGGGTAAAGATCACCGAGGGCATCCCCTCCGAAGTCCAGAAGCACCCGGACGTCATTGCAGCCTACCTGGGCGAGGAGGAATGATGCTCGCGGTCAAGAACATCGAGACATGGTACGACCTGATTCGGGCCCTTCACGGCATCTCCTTCGAGATCCAGCAGGGCTCCATCGTAGCACTGCTTGGCAGTAATGGTGCAGGGAAAAGTACGACGCTGAAAACCATCATGCGCCTCTTAGACGACGACCAGCCGGAAAAGGGCTCCATCGAGTTCATGGGCAAACGCATCGACCGCATGGACACCGAGGAGATCGTGCGCCTGGGCATCAGCTATGTCCCCGAAGGCCGCGAGGTGTTCCCGGAGCTCACGGTCATGGAGAACATCCTTATGGGCGCCTATACCCGTAAGGACCGCAGGGGCGTCTCAGAAGACATCGAGGCCATGCTCAAGCTGTTCCCTATCTTGAGCCAGCGCAGGAACCAGCAGGCAGGCCACCTGAGTGGCGGCGAACAGCAGATGCTCGCCATCGCCCGGGCGCTCATGAGCCGGCCCAAGCTGCTCATGCTCGACGAACCTTCGCTGGGGCTGTCCCCCCT
>CAYMDG010000487.1:0-1875 GCA_964388905.1 uncultured Bacteriovoracaceae bacterium | reverse complement strand
GGGCCAAGATGTTCGAGATGCTCATCAATGCCATGTTTGCCAAAGGATTCGGGACTGCAAGTGCCGGTTCCGATGATGTCCGGACCATCAAGCAGCAGGTGATGTTCCTCGACCTGTTGTCCCGCAACTTTGACACGGTGGACATAAAGCCGCTCTTTGAAGACCTTGACAGTGAACTCACCAGGAAGATCTACGATGAAAAGGCCTATTCACCCAAACAACGAGGAGATAATTTTGCCTTGCGGGCCGAGCTGCGCAGGGTGGGCAGGAACCTGTCCGTCAAACAGCTCAATGCCCTGGCTTCTCTTCCGGGGAGTGTCGTACAGGGGATCGTAATTCTGAAAGACAAGGAGGGAGTTATCCAGGTTATCATGGATGAATCCGCCTCAAATGGGAATGGGGTCAAGATTCCTGTGGAGATCAAGCCCAATGACATCTCCGATGGCATGGTGGATATCTCCCTTGAATATACCAAAAGCAAGTCATCGGATAAGGCGTTCAAGGCCCCCTCGTTCATCATTACCTTCTATGATCTGCCCTACATCGACAACAGCGTCCTCGACATAGACATGAGGGTAGGGGTCATTCTCACGAAATACGTTCCCATCCGTGATCTTGAATTGTTCAGGGACAGGCTCGATAAAAAGCTCATCAAGGATTATGAGGACCTGAAAGCGGGCGGCATTACACAATATGCAGAGCTGCGTATCATCAGATTCCCTGCAAAGTATATCGGCAACCGCGACAGGCCATATCTCCAGGAGATCATACAGGATCTGCTGGGTGGACAGAAGAGGGAGAAGAAAGTTGAGGACATGACATCCTCTAAGTGATGTCTGTGTGCATTATGAAATCTCTATACGGTATGTCCGAGAGTCTTAATCCTCTACAACGCGATCCGGATGCAGTACAGACCGTCAAGGGCCATGTGGATAAGAAGACCATACGCTATCATTCGCGTTTTAGGAATGGAACTCATAACAAGATATGCTGCTATGGCAAGATAGGAGTGAAGGGGGTGAAACCCTATGCTGCACCGGTTGGGGTCATAGATAGGGTTGGCCAGGAGGTGGTCCAGGTCAACGAGCATGGTCAGCATCATGACAAGCCATACCATTTTCCATCGGGTGCGGAAAAAAAGCCAAGAAAGCAGAGCAGGTATGAGGAGATGGAGGGACAGGTGAAGCATCTGGTCCACCGGATCACCTTGTTCGTCGAAACAGAAACAGGCTCAAATTCATAAGCCTATTCCAGGGGCAACTCAAAAAGCTGTTCATTCACTTCCACGCCCCACTGGGTTCCCGCTCGCTGCTGAACGAGCTTGAATCCTGCTTTTTCGTACAGATGACGGGCAGCCCACAGGCCCTCGAAGGTCCAGAGATAAACCTGCTTGTGGCCGTTGCGTCTGCAGAAATCCATGGCCGTCGTTATGAGCCTGTTTCCGGCCCCTTTTCCCCTTATTTCATCCGAAACGATGAAATACCGCAGGTGTGCACCTTTGGTGTCGGAATGAATCCCGTCGATGGAAAGATGGCCTTCAATGCGGCCATTGCGCCAGGCAGTCCAGAAGCCGTCTCGATTTTCGTCATATCTGGTGAGGAATTCCGAGAGGTCTGTGGCACACATGGCCTCGAAGATGAGCCCGAAACCCCAATGCTCGTGGTAGTAGGAACCGTTGAGTTCGGCAACCCTGCCGATTGCCCCTGGGACATAGCCTCTGACGATCTCGATATCAGGCATATGAAAGCCCCACGGTTTATCCTTTCGGATTTTCCAGTTCGACCTCACGTTCGAAGTCGGCATCCTGATTCCATGACTCATCAGGCTGATATTCCCTGCGGAAGGTTTCCATCATATCATTGAGCGGGACATCAA
>CAYMDG010000486.1:0-1914 GCA_964388905.1 uncultured Bacteriovoracaceae bacterium | reverse complement strand
GAAGTGGCGGTGATAGCCTCCAGGGTGCTGCCCCAGACACTGGACTGCCTTGCTGCGAACCCGTATATCACGGCCAAGAAGCTCTCGGTTGACCTGGGCATTGCCTTCACTACGGCCCAGCGGGCCATTGATAAGCTGGTGAGCTTGGGTATCGTAAAGGAGATCAGGCAGACCAGGCGCGACCGCGTTTACTGTGCACAGGGGATTCTGGATGTGCTTGAGCAGCCTGCCCGGCTTGTGGCTTCGAGGTGAAAATAATTTTACCTGTTCAGGATATCTGTCACCCCCGCGAAGGCGGGGAGGGGAGAAGGATTTGAAAAACTGGATTCCCGCCTCCGCGGGAATGACACATGCTCATTCATTCGCGGGAATGACGTCCTGCTGGTTCTGCATTTGAGTTCTATCCGTACTATCTATGCTTACAGCAGGATCTCCAGATCGGTGAGCGGGTACGCCATGCATGGGTGGATGTAGCCGAACTGCCTGTCGGATTTTCTCAGCCTTACCCCTTCGGGCTGGAACACCTTTCCCGTAAGCAACTTTGTCCGGCACAGGCTGCATTCTCCGGATCTGCACAGCGCCGGGATCACGACCCCGTTTCTTTCCAGCGAGATCATGAGCGGCTCGGATGCCTTTGCCGGGATAGTCTTGCCCCCTTTGATTTTTACGGTGAAGACATCAGCCGGTTTCACAACTGTGGGCCATCCGGGCTGGGTGGTTACGTCTTTGGGCGGTCCGTAGACCTCGGTGCGGATCTTCCTTTTGGGGATACCGAGCCTTTCCAGTTCCTTCAGACAGAAGGCATACATGGCATCGGGTCCGCACAGGTAGAAGGTCTTTCCTGTAACATCGCCCAGGATTTTTTTCATGAGCTCTGCAGTCATGAAGCCGGTCAAGCCTTTGTAATCTTTGGGCGGATTCGATATGACCAGGCTGCAGGAGATATTCCTATGTTTTTCCGTTATGGCCGAAAGCTCACCTGCGAAGATGACATCATCGGGGTCCTGGCTGCCGTAGACAAGGTGGATCCGGCGTGACAGGTCCCGGTCAGCCGCCTCACGGATCATGCTCATGAAGGGGGTCACCCCGCTGCCCCCTGCCAGGAACACCAGGTCTTCACCATGGAAGAGCGGGTTGTAAGTGAAATTCCCTGAGGGTGATGTGGCCTCGAACTCGGCTCCTGGTGCAACCTCATCAAGGAAAAAGCTCGAGACAAAACCGTCTGATACGTTCCGGATGGTGATGTCGTAGTATCCCAGCTGCATGGGTGAAGAAGATATGCTGTAGGGCCTGCTTGTCCTTATTCCGCCCACATCCACGAAGATGTTGACATACTGGCCAGCCTGGAAGGGCGGCAGGTAGCCGCCTTTTGCCGCAAACCTGAAGGTCTTGCTGGAACTCGTCTCATTGATGACCTCAGAGAGCTTCAGGGTGATCCTCCTGGGATGGAGCAGCGATATGATGTGCTCCACAACACCCTTACTTGAGCTGTAGTCAGAGCCGTATTTTCTCAGCACCTCTATCTCGCGTGCTATCTCCTGGTATCCTTCCATGTCCTTCATCACATCTTTGAGCGCCATGGCTTAAAACCTCCTCACTTGTTCCTCATTGCCTTCAGGATCGTGCGCGCCGTGGACCTGCCCGAGGTAAGCGTGGGCTGGAACCCCCCGCTTCCCGCCCATGCGCCTGCGTGGTAGAGCCCCTTAATGGCGGACTTGCTTGAAAGGAAATACGCGGAGTCCTTGGCATACTGATCGAACCCGTAGATGGCCCCACCCGGATGGTTCAGGTAACGCATGTGGGTAAGGGGGGTGGCTGCCTCCAGCTCTTCGATGCGGCCCCGCAGCCCCGGGAAAACCCGCTCGGCAAGATCGAGCATGGCATCTGCATAGCGGTATTTTGCATCTGCATACT
>CAYMDG010000485.1:0-1920 GCA_964388905.1 uncultured Bacteriovoracaceae bacterium | reverse complement strand
ACCTGGCCTCTCCCACGACCTTGTCCCTTCCTGTGGTTCTTACCAATATCGCCACCCTTACATCCGGGGGTGTGAAGGGCATTGTTGCCAAGTAAGACAATTAATTTTGCACAAAAAAGCACTATCGAAAAAAATTTAAACGAAATTGTGTTATTTGCCAGACAATCTTCAATGAACGCTGCGTATGCACAGGTGCACTTTTACTGGTAATTGGAGGCATATAGATAATTTGGCTCCGTGCTTGCAAAAGGATAAGACCGTGGAGCAATATTTCTGGTTGCCCTTGTTCTCCTGAAAGAGGGATGATAAGAATCAGCCATCCTCTGAAGGTAACTGTGGTTGAAGGCATATTACAACAGGCATTGGTACTGCAAGGCTGGAAATACATGAACGATATGAATCAGCTTGACGATCACTGGCACGAAGAATGCGGCATAGCAGGGATCTATGGTGATGAAAAGGCCGCAGAGAAGCTTTATCTAAGCCTGTACGCGCTGCAACATCGAGGGCAGGAGAGTGCAGGCATCGCATCAACCGATGGCTGCGACATAGCCCTTCACAAGGGATTGGGCCTTGTGTGGGCGGTTTTCTCCGACCCTGCTGCAATGCCCAAGCTTACAGGGCACGCGGCAATCGGCCACAACCGTTATTCCACCAGGGGGACCACAAACATCATTAATGCCCAGCCCATTGTAATCGAGTGCAAATCAGGCCGGATTGCAGTGGGGCACAACGGCACAATCACCAATGCTTCACAGCTCCGCAAAGGCATGCAGGAAAGTGGATCGATTTTTCAGACTACATCCGACAGTGAGATTGTGCTGCATCTCATAGCCCGTTCTTCTCAAACCGATATTGTCGATGCCATAACCGATGCATTGAAAAAGCTTGTAGGCGCTTACTGCTTCGTGTTTTTGACGCCGGATAAACTGATTGCCGCGCGGGACCCATATGGCTTCAGACCCTTGAGCCTGGGAACGATTAATGGGGTATATATGGTGGCTTCAGAGACCTGTGCCTTTGACATCGTAGGCGCCGAGTATATCAGGTCCCTGGAGCCGGGCGAAATCGTGGTTATTGATAATGCCGGCATCAGGTGCAGCCGTTTGCCTGAGGCTCCCCGCAGAAGCTACTGCATATTTGAGCATATCTATTTTGCGCGCCCGGACAGTCTTATCTTCGGCGAGAAGGTGGACAAGATCCGCAGGAGCCTGGGAAAAAGACTGGCACAAGAGGCCCCGGCTGATGCGGATATCGTGATCGCCGTACCTGACTCGGGAAACACCGCTGCCTTGGGCTATGCACGGGTATCGGGGCTTCGCTATGAGATCGGCCTCATCAGGAACCACTATGTGGGAAGGACCTTTATAGCGCCGCACCAGGACAAGCGGAACCTCGATGTAAAGGTCAAGCTCAACCCTGTCACGGGTGTTCTCAAGGACAGACGCGTCGTATTGGTGGATGATTCCATCGTGAGGGGAACCACCATGCGTCAGATCGTGAGGATGCTCCGGGACAAAGGCGCAAGGGAAATACATGTGAGGATCAGTTCGCCGCCCATAATGAACCCTTGCTATTACGGCATTGATATTTCAAGGCACTCCGAGCTCATAGCCTGTGAAAAGACCATTGAGCAGATCAGGTGCTATCTCGAGGCCGACTCTCTCGCATATCTTTCTATCCCCGGCATGCTCAGCGCTGTGGAATGCAGCTCTCATTACTGTACCGCCTGCTTTGACGGAAGTTATCCCACACCCATACCAGATGAGTTTGATAAATTCTGTTTTTAAAGGTGTTAATTCACAAGAGGCCCTTTAGGGCCAATATATATCCACAAGGAGGATTATAAGATGGCGTTTATTGGTGAAGATCTATTTCATTTTCAGGCTATGCTCAATGAATCAGGGTCCACATTTGAAG
>CAYMDG010000484.1:0-1923 GCA_964388905.1 uncultured Bacteriovoracaceae bacterium | reverse complement strand
TGGACTATTTACCGAAAAACGCCATAGTGTTCCTGGATGAGTCGCATGTGGGAGTGCCCCAGCTCATCGGCATGTATCGCGGTGATCACTCCAGAAAGTCAACCCTGGTGGAATACGGATTCAGGTTGCCATCCGCCCTTGATAACAGACCTTTACGGTTTGATGAGTTCAACAGGATTGTCAACAGCATGGTCTATGTCTCCGCCACACCGGGTGACTACGAGATCAAGCAGGCCAAGGGAAAGGTGGTGGAGCAGGTTGTGAGGCCGACAGGTCTGCTGGACCCTATCATCGACATCCGGCCCGCCACCGGCCAGGTGGATGATCTCTACCGCGAGATTGTCAAGACTGTTGACAAAGGGGGCCGTGTTCTCGTCACCACACTGACCAAGAGGATGTCAGAGGAGCTCGCTGAATATTTCCAAGGCCTTGATATCAAGGTGAAGTACATGCACTCGGATATCGACACCATTGAAAGGATCGAGATTATCAAGGGACTGAGGGAAGGCGTCTTTGATGTGCTGATAGGTATCAACCTCCTAAGGGAAGGGCTCGATCTGCCGGAGGTGACCCTTGTCGCCATACTGGATGCCGACAAGGAAGGCTTTCTCAGGTCCACACGTTCACTTATCCAGACGGCAGGACGGGCGGCTAGGAACATCAAAGGCAAGGTCATCATGTATGCCGATAAAAAAACCGCATCCATAGAAAAGGCATACTCCGAAACCACCAGACGGAGAAAAAAACAGCAGCTGTATAATAAGGCGCATAACATCACACCAAAGAGCATCCAGAAGAATATCCGGGATATACTCTCTTCCATTTATGAACGTGATTACCCTGACATCTCAGCCCAGATCAAGACATCCATGGGTACCATCGAGATCAGGAAAGTAAAGGACACGATTCATGACCTGGAAAAGAAGATGATGAAGGCTGCCCAGGACTTGAGGTTTGAAGAGGCAGCCGAAATAAGGGATGAAGTGAAAAGGCTGAAAAGGATTCACCTGGCAGTGGAGGGTTGAAAAGTGTTATCCGATCTTGAAGTCATGGGCTATTATATTCGCAAGGAAGACAGCCTTACCCTCATCTACAAACCTTTCCTGTCAGGGCTATGGGACATTGCCAAGACTAAAGGCCCAATGGGTGAAACCACGACAATGACGGGGAGATCCCCCCTGAGGTTCATCGAACCCGATATGGTGGTACGCACCCTCATGCACGGGGGTATGTTCAGACATATCACCGGGAAGAGATTCTTAAGCCCCAACCGGACCATACGGGAACTTAAGGTGAGTGCATATCTTGCCTCACATGGCATACGCACCCCGGAGATCCTCGCTGTGAGACTTAACAAAGAAGGACTGTTTTATTCCATGGACGTGGTATCCAGGTTCATCCCTGAATCCAAGGATCTGCTCATTCATATTGAGGACAGCCATACAGACGACCTTGAGCTTATCAAAAAATCCGGATTGCTTATCAGAAAGATCCACGACCTTGGTGTTTATCATACAGACCTCCATATTAAAAACCTCCTCCTGGATAATGCAGGAAATCTATGGGCGCTCGATCTCGACAAGGCATATCAGTTCGAATCACTGCCTGAGTTCATGAAACAGATGAATCTGAAACGTTTTATGAGATCTATAATAAAATGGCAGACAAAAGGCCGCATTCATCTACCCGATGAATGGGCATCGAGCTTCCTGAACGGGTATCATAGCATCTCATAGTCAACCATTGTTATATTATGCCACCCGACAAGACAATTATCTTGCATCCTGGAAGGACCGGGAAAAATTGCATCCCGCAAAGGCTGCAAGATTGAGGTTTTGAACGGATCAGGTTTTTACGCATCTTGAATGCAAGATCCGGGATAATTTGCCTCAGCTCTGCCCGGACAATGCCAGCATTGTGGTT
>CAYMDG010000483.1:0-1928 GCA_964388905.1 uncultured Bacteriovoracaceae bacterium | reverse complement strand
CTCCGAGGATTTTCGAGAGCGCCCGCATCTCGACACCGGACCTTGCGAAGATGGTCCCCGGGATCGAGCTTCCCATATGGCAGCAGTCGGCGAGCCCCTTTATGTTTGCAACGATATTTTTCAGCGCCCCGCATGCCTCGACGCCCACCGTGTCGCAATTGTAGTATGAACTCAGCTCCCCTCTGTTCTGTGCGAAAAACTCGCGCCTCACCTGTGAGGCAATGTGCCTTTTGCCGGCAACGGTGACACAGACGGGATTACCCACGGCGAGGTCCACGTCGAAGAAGGGCCCTCCTATGCAGATGATGTCGTAACGATGATGAAGGTCGAAGAGGTATGTATTGATCATCTGCGAGGGCGTGATGAGTTCGTTTTTCCGTCCCACCGAGGCGAGGCTCTTGATGGGGGATATGAGACAGGTTCTTGTCTTTTTCTTCGCGAGGAGAGGCTTCAGGTGATTTAAGAATTCGGGAAGTCCCTTCATGTTGATGGTAAGTACGATGAAGTCGTGCTCATGGACGACTTCATCGAGGTCGTTCGTTGCCGTGACGCGCGGGGCAAGTCTCGGCACCTTCTCCGCACTGCCGGATATCCTCGCAAGGTCCTCTGTCAGGTGTTTCGGGTTCAGGCGTGTGGTGTTTATTTCATGGCACAGGGCCTCATCGTTGTAGTAGACGGTTATTTCTTTGCCGTCGCGTCCCCATTTATAGGCAAAAGCGGTTCCGAGCCGCCCAGGCCCGATGATAGCGATTTTGCCAGGATTCATTTTATGCATGATTGCGGAATGTCCCCCTTGTGGAATACTCTAGGCATACGGGCTGAGGAGGTGATCCATATTCCGTGCTCCCCTCCTACGGAAGGAATCAGGGAGGATATAGATTCATAGTAATTCATATCAGTCATTTCTCGTGAAGAGAAGTTCGCTGGCTACAATAATATTAATCTGATGCCAGGTAAAAGGCAAGCAAGGCACCGACACCTCGTTACACAAGGTGTTGTGATTTGTCTTGGCCGGGCTTATAATATTGTTAAATATTATGAAAGCATCTACCAGGAACTCTTCACTGAACCTGATCACACACATGGGCTTGCGCACCATGGCCTTTGCGTTCAACAATTTCCGGTCGCTGAGGCGACGCATGAAGTGCTCGGACGGCTGGATCAACTTTTCCGTGGGCATCTGCACCGAGGCACGAAGCGTTGCACAGACCATCAGCTTCAATGAGGGCCGGGTCAGGGTGGTCCATGGGGTAAACGGTGGTTCAGATGTCGTCCTGAAGGCCGTGGACGACGCGGTACTGAAGGATCTCATCTCGGCCCCACCCAGCGAACTCCTGAACATGATGCTCCGGAACAGGCTCATGATCGAGGGCAACATTGCCTGCCTGCAGCTGTTCACCTACTATCTTTCCCTGCTGTCCGGCAGGATGCACGAGAAGATGCTCAACAGGGCCCGCAAGGACGCCATCGAGACGCGCAGGCGGGAATCCTGCATGAATGAACCAAGCCTGGCCGGGAGCCTGAAGGCCAGGCGGAAGGAGCATCTGAGAACCGGCATCAGGGAAGACGGCAACGTCATCCATCTCCATGACCCATATCTTCCGGACCTTGACTTGGAAGATTTCCCCCGGCTGAAGATGCTGCTGGAAAGGCAACGGGGCAGCAGGCCCGAGTTGTGTGCTGAGCGCCCGAAGCTTCTGACCGAATGGCATCGCAGGAACGGATACGAGGAGGTGAGCCCGGGCAGGCCGTGGCAGCCCGTGCTGAGGCAGGGGCTGGCCTTCGAATACCTTTTGAAGCACAAGAAACCCGTCATAGCCGAATCCCAGCTCCTGGCCGGATCGACAACCACCAACCCTGTCTGCGGGGTGGTTGTGTACCCCGACGCCCAGGCCACCATGATCTGGGGTTAGCTGCATTCTGTCGAC
>CAYMDG010000482.1:0-1941 GCA_964388905.1 uncultured Bacteriovoracaceae bacterium | reverse complement strand
ACCCGTCTTTCATAAAAAGCTCCTTTCATAATAGGTGCAATCATTACATGGAGGCGGAATTCACTATTTGCACCAATCCAGTGTACTCTTCTCGATCGCACTATGCAAGCCATTGAGATGAATCGATGATTCT
The DNA here is from genome assembly GCA_964388905.1 of uncultured Bacteriovoracaceae bacterium. Taxonomy (GTDB): domain Bacteria; phylum Desulfobacterota; class Desulfomonilia; order UBA1062; family UBA1062; genus MWEI01. The sequence continues at coordinate 1,808 of CAYMDG010000482.1, read as the reverse complement.
TAAGGCTGTTCATGGAAAAAAACATATTACCTATAATCTGATCAAGCATTGATATGGTACTGATATTTTTTTCACGATGTGGTTAATTGTGAACAGATGGCGCAAGACCTGAAAGATATCTCATATCGTTCGCTCCTCAAGAGCATCAGGGTGTCAGGGACCATCCTTATGATCATGGTCCCTGTCTCTTTTTGTGTGACCATGCTGCAGTTTGCCGGTGTGCTTGAACGTATCGCATGGGTCCTCGCGCCGATCATGAAGATTGTCTCCCTGCCGCCGGAGGCTTCGTTTGCACTCATTGCAGGGGCGCTCATCAACATCTATGCGGGCATTGCGGTGATGGGCACGCTCAGCCTCAGTGCCTGGGACATCAATATCATGGCCGTGATGATGCTCATCTGTCACAACCTCATTGTGGAGTCAGCCGTGCAATCCAAGACAGGCGTCTCAGGTTTGAAGATGACTTTCTTCAGGATCATGGCTGCAATTGGAATGGGTATATGCCTGTCTTTTATACTCCCTGATGGATTCAAGCAGGTGAGCACTGCCATAGGAGGGAAGGTCTTTTCCTCTGCACAAGGGTTTATCGATGTGATCATACTGTGGCTCGAGCAAACTTCAATGCTCACCCTCAAAGTCATACTCATCATTGCAGTCATTAACCTCATAATAGACGTAATGCGTTATCTTAAGGCCTTCGATCCTGTAATAACGCTCTTGAGGCCGCTCACCTTCATGCACGGTCTTCCGAGAAAGGCGTCCTTCATGTGGATGGCAGGCATCCTTTTCGGCCTTGCCTATGGGTCGGGGGTTCTGATTGCAGAGGCCCAGACAGGCCGCGTGGACAAGGACTCCCTGGTGAGGCTGAATCTGTCCTTAGGGATCAGCCACTCACTCATAGAAGACACCCTCCTGTTCGTGGCCATAGGGGCTTCACTCTTCTGGGTACTTATACCGAGAATGGTCGCTGCTGCTGTTATGGTGTGGCTTTATGCCTTTCTAAGGTCTTTTTCGGATTCATCACAATAGAGCCAAGATTCTGGGTTTAAGAAGAGTAAAACCTTGATCCGTTCAAAACATCAATCTTGCAGCCATTGTGGAACGCTGACTCTATAGGTTCTTCAAGGCTGCAAGATTGATGTTTTGAACGGACCTGATTTAAAAACAAGACCATGGTCGCTATAAGTTTTATGCATAAGGCCACTCAATGTGCATGCCGCAAATATGAGAACATTCAAATGTAAAAATCTGGACTAATTGGCAAAGAGAACCGGGAACTTGCTACTTGGCCACTTCGAAGCTGTCTTCCAGCAATTCGATCTCTGCCCTTCGGATCTTGCCGGATGTCTTGTAGCTGAGCTTTTTCTCCAGGTATCTGCTTGTTTGGGTGAGGCCGAAGCAGAGAATGAAATAGATCACCGCGATGGTGAAAAAGATCTCTGCAGGGGCGTTCATGGTGCGGTTGTTGACCTGGGTGGCCACGCGGGTAAGCTCCTGGACACCGATGATGAAGGCAAGGGAGGTGTCCTTGGTCAGCGAGACAAACTGGTTTACGAAAGACGGGATCATGTTTCGCAGGGCCTGGGGCAGAACAACTGACGTCATGCCTTGCATATAGGTAAGCCCTGAGCTGCGGGCAGCCTCCATCTGTCCCTTTGGAATGGACTGGATGCCGGCACGGACGATCTCGGCGACATATGCGCCGGTAAACACCGAGAATGCAGCCAGGGTGCTCCTCGCCTCGGGCATGGGTCTGTGCAGAAGAATGGGGGACAGGAAATAGAACCAGAAGATAAGCAGCAGTAAAG
>CAYMDG010000481.1:0-1943 GCA_964388905.1 uncultured Bacteriovoracaceae bacterium | reverse complement strand
CTTCATCAACCCTTCCTGTATAGAACCACTTGGGAAAATTGAAGAATGAGGTGATGGATTTGGGCAATAAGAGCGCTGCGGCGAGGAACGCCTCAAGGTCAGGAACATTATAGATATTGACATCGAATCCCCAGTTCTGAAGCTGGGTGATCATCCTTCTGCTTCCATACGTGTTCCAGTTGACGGAAAATCGGTCAATCCCGCTCTGTGAGAGCATACCGAGATATTTTTTTGACTCCTGGGGCGATACGACCATCATCTGGTAAAGGCTGTCCACGGGGCACTGCTTGATGGATTTTGGGAAGGTATTGAGAATAAGCTGCAATCCACCCCGGCGCATTTCTTCCATGTTGATGGTGAACCAGATCCTTTCATCAGTGAAGCCTGAAGCCTTGAGTAACTCGATTACCCTGCTTGTCAATCCTGGGTCCTTGAGGTCAAGCTTCACTCCCCTCCCCGCATCACCAAGGATATAGAGAAAATCATCCAACCGCACTGGATTCTCACCTGGAAAAGGCGGCATCTCTGCATACGGCTTTCTCCGCAGGATCAGGTTTTCCGTGTTTATATCTTTACGTACATGAAGCTCTGCCCATTGGACTGAGGAGACGAGAAACTGCCGCAGAATAGACTCATCGTCCACGCCATGCCAGACAAATTCGATGTGCTGGGGAAGATTCTGTTTGCTGATGAGCTCAGTCAGGTCGAAGAATTTCCCCTGCAAGGCCGAACGGCCTTTTCGCACAGGGGACGAATCCAGGATTATATCTGAATGGAGCAGGAGCATCTCTCCTGCAGGATCAAGCTGTTCGATGAATTCGATGTTCTCTATCTCATCATCTATGACTGCCACTATGCGAAAGCCCATATCCTTGAATCGTCTGATTCCATCTTTCTTCCCCTGTGTGACATGAACCCCCCTGTTCATAAAAAGGAGCTTATCATCGAACTTCACGTGATATTCCTCACCAAGGGTATTGAGGATCCTCAAGGTATCACTGCGAAGGATCTCAGGCCGGGAAGAGTTCAGGCCTACATATGTATTGGGCTGTAACTGAAACCACCTGATGACATCCAGAACGCCATGGAAGGATTTGTGGGAATCTAAAATCGCGGCCTTTGACCAGAAATTGGCGCTGCACCAGCCGGCGATGTCACCCCGTATAGCTGCAGGTATGGCGAAATCCCGCAGGATGGCCGCAAGGTCATACGAAGGCGTAGCGATATCATCACTATGAATGTTGGTGAAATATTGTGTTCCATTTTCACGGTCATATGCCTTGAACACAGACAGTATCATATAACGCAAATCAACGATTGTGCCGTCAATATCGAAGACGATCATGAGCGCCTCGTTAGGATATGCCGACCTCACTGCTTCATAATGAAACGCCAGATTGCGCATCCATCCTGTATTCATTCTCATATGCTCCATCCCTTCATCCGAGTGGCAAAGGATGTAATCCCTTAGACGCGTTCTATCTCTATGCGTCTCTTCACTCTGTCGGACTGATTCTTATTTCTCCTTGTGTTAAAAAGGCATCGAAAGATCCTTTCAAAGACCGAGTTGTACCCGTAGATCTTTCTCGTTCGAAGTATGATGATGATTCGGGATAAACCTTTTGAAAGCCCGCCAAGCATCCTATAAGAGGATCTTTCTGTGCCCATGACATGCCCTCCACTGACCTTTTCGGCAAAATATGCTATCATTATTAATCAAATCATAAATACATCTGTCTATAAGGCATTGCCTACATTTTAAGGAAAGACTTATTGAAAGGCCGGAGAGATGATTCTTCAATAAAAGGAAGAAGGCCCCCGGACTCTGTGCCGGGGACCTATGATAAGACGAACTAATCAGCAATCAGATGAGAAGGAAGTACCTCCGCGAGCGCTCCCTACTTGGCGGGTTTTGCAAGCTGGAGTATAGCCATGGGGATCTG
>CAYMDG010000480.1:0-1957 GCA_964388905.1 uncultured Bacteriovoracaceae bacterium | reverse complement strand
CCCGAAAAGCGATAAAACAGATCCGCAAGCTCACCGACAAGCCCTTCGGCGCCAATGCATCACTCCTGTTTCCCGGAGCCAAGGAGTCTGCAAAGGTTCTTTTAGAAGAGCAGGTCCCGGTGATCAACTTCGCCCTGGGCAAGGGGGATTGGATTGTAGAGGAAGCCCACAAATACGGCGGCAAGGTTGTGGCCACCGTAGTAACCGCACGTCACGCCAAACGGGCCCAGGATTATGGCTGCGATGCCGTAATAGCAACGGGTAATGAGGCGGCGGCCCACGGTGAATTCATCACCACATTCTGTCTCATACCGAGCCTTGTTGATACCCTGACCATCCCTGTCGTGGCGGCAGGCGGCATAGCAGACGGGCGGGGCCTGGCCGCAGCCATTGCTCTGGGCGCCGAAGGTGTCGCCATGGGGACCAGGCTCATGACCACCAAGGAAAGCCCTCTGCACAGAAACTACAAAGATCTCTCTATCAAGATGGATACCGCCCAAACCCTGTACTCAAAACGCATCGACGGGCTCTGGTGCCGGGTTTTGGATACGGATACGGCCCAGCGCGCCAAAAAGAAAGGCTTGAACCTGCCCGCAGCATTCTTCAATGCACAGGATATTGCCAAGTCGCTGCGTCTTCCCTTCATCAAACTCTTCATCGGTGTCCTGCTGTCAGGCTGGAAGACCTCCATGCAGTTCGCTTATCTGGCAAACGCCTCCAAGGCCTTCCAGCTGGCAACAGAAGAAGGCAACCTTGAAAAGGGGATCCTGCCCGTGGGTCAGTGCGGCGGCTTGATCAATGACGAGCCATCGGTCAAGGAGCTGCTGGATCGGATCGTGAATGAAGCGGAGGCTATCGAAAAGAGGATGTCGGGCGTTTTTGCTTGATGGTTGAGTGCAGAAGCTGAAAAGGACAATAAAGACATGGGCCTTAAAATAGGAGAACTATCCAGAAAAAGCGGGGTCCCTGTCTCGACGATCCGTTACTATGTGAAAGAAGGCCTCCTTCCTGCCCCGGAGAAGGTCAATAAGAAGATGGCCTACTACGACGAGATCTGCATCAAGAAGCTCGAGGCAATCCAGCATCTGCAGGAAAAAAAGTACTACCCTTTGGCCATGATCAAAAATATCCTGCGCCGCATGGACGACGGTTTTACCTTTGAAGAGTCTTCGGCGGTTGAGGATGCAGTGTTCGCACCCATGGCCAATGGGGAAATGAACTTGGTAGACCGGGCGGAGTTCTTAAGCCTGACCGGATTGAAGCCTGAGCAGCTCGATGAGGTGGAGCGGATCGGCCTTATTATGCCTTACCTAAGGGAAAAGAGGAACTGCCTATACAACCCCGAAGACGTTACCGTAGCCAGGGAAGGCATCCGGCAGGTCTATCAATTCGGCATCGACCCAAATGATTTTGAGTTCTATGTCCGTCTCGGCCACGAGATCACCGACCATGAGGTGGCGTTTCGCAAAAGGATCATTCGGGGAATGTCCGCAAAGGACAACGCTGAGATAACCACGAATCTCACCCGGGCAGCCAACCTGTTCCGTGGATATATATTAAGGAGACTGTTCCAGCAGAAGATCCAGACCCGCATCCAGAGAAGCCTCAGCCGGACGAAAACATAGCGGGGCCTTAAGCATAGCACTCATAGTGAGCATGGAATTGTTCTTTAAATAGGTCTGTTCAAAACCTGCATCTTGCAGCTTTCAGGTCCGAAAGAATAAGCATATAGCAACTGCTGCAAGATGCAGGTTTTGAACGGATCAAGTTTTTACGACTCTTCAACGCAAAATCCGATTTTAAGCTGATTTTTTAATGGCGCCTCTTGATGATGGGTCGGCGATGGGGTGTTTCAGTTTGTTGTTTTTCCGCAGCGAATGCTTCATATTGAGCCTGTGCGGAAGCCCGGAACCTGCTTTCGAGCCGATATAGATCCACTTCTTGTCCAGATCAAAGG
>CAYMDG010000479.1:0-1957 GCA_964388905.1 uncultured Bacteriovoracaceae bacterium | reverse complement strand
TCGATCGGTGAGATACTTCCATTATCGACATGCCGGTTCCGGCAAAATTCAAGATTGCCTTGCTCGTGCTCTCGAGTACGGGTTCGGGCAGAACAGAAGGCCCCGGGTTGAATATGAACACATTCCTCATAGCAGAAAGTCCCCCTTACCTTGATTGATAGAGGGTCCTATATACCAGTGAATGACACCACCCGTAAAGTCTATTGTTCTCCTGAAAATGAGCGGTTCATTTCAGCTCCTCAAAATAATTTGATTCCGGTTCTTGCAATTGAATATACCCATACATCCTCTATGCACTTCATGTGGGCTTAGATAAACCTCATGGTGGCCAGGTAATTTTTTTAAATAAGTCCGTTAAGAATCTCAATCATGCAGCCTTGAAGGAACGAGTCAGTTAGCATTCCGCGACGGCTGCATGATTGAGATTCTTAACGGATCAAGTTTCTATTCTTCTTAAATGCATAATCAAGCCTCATATGCCAAATATTTCTATGAATGGCGCCAAACACCCAAGAATAAGCTGGATCTTCCCTGGCGCTCATTGACAGAAGAATCCATCAAGGGTATATAAATGAATGCTCATTCATCTTTATAGAAAATCGTCATCATGAATATATGCAGGAACACAAGGATGCTCAAGAGCGAGACACCCACATTAGGAGGAGCCATATGGATTTTTCACTGAGCGAAGAGCAAAAAATGGTACAGGACATGGCCAGGAGGTTCTCAGATCAGGAGCTTAAGCCGATAGCCGCCCAGATCGACCAGGACCACAAGCATAACGACAACGTGCTCAAGAAAATGGCCGAAAACGGTTTCATGGGCGTCGCCATCCCGAGCGAATATGGCGGAGCGGGCATGGATTATGTGGCCTATGCCCTCATCCTCACCGAGATATCCAGGGGCTGCGCCAGCACAGGCGTGATCATGTCAGTGAACAACTCTCTCTATGGCTTCCCGGTCTATACCTTCGGCACCGAGGAACAGCGCAAGAAGTTCAACACCCCCGTGGCCTCAGGGGCTGCACATGGGTGCTATGGACTCACCGAGGCCAATGCGGGTTCTGACCCGGCAGGAATGAAAACAACCGCAGTTCTTGACGGCAACAACTGGATCATCAACGGCGAGAAGAAGTTCATCACCAACGGAAACATAGCCAAGTATGCGGTCATCGCTGCCGTCACCGACAAGACCAAAGGATACAAGGGCATCACCCAGTTCGTTATGGACCTGGAGGAGACAGAGGGCTTCTCGGTGGGCAAGGTTGAAGACAAGATGGGCATCAGAGGCTCAGGCACATCCGAGCTCGTGTTCCAGGACGCCCGCATCCCAAAAGATGCCATCCTGGGCGATCCAGGCTCGGGATTCAGGCAGATGCTCACCACGCTGGATTCAGGCCGCATCGGCATCGCATCGCAGGCATTGGGCATCGCGAAAAGCTGCCTTGAAGAATCAATCAAATACTCCAAGGAACGCGTCCAGTTCGGCAAGCCCATCTCCGAGTTCCAGGCTATCCAGTTCAAGATGGCCGACATGGCTACGCGCATTGATGCGGCTGAGCTGCTGATCCTGCGGGCTGCATACCTTGAGAGCAACCACATGCACTTTGAAAAAGAGGCTGCAATGGCCAAGATGTACGCATCCGACGTGGCCATGTGGGCAACGGTCGAAGGCGTTCAGATCCTGGGCGGCTACGGCTATGTGTCCGAATACCCCATGGAACGCCTCATGCGCGACGCCAAAATCACACAGATCTACGAAGGCACCAACGAGATCATGAGGGTGGTTGTTGCAAGGAACATCCTGGGCAAAAGGTAGCATCTACAAAGACAGGGGCGGGCAAAAGGCCCGCCCCTGCAGTATTTTCTTAACCACCCCTAATGTGCCTGGGCCCAACTATGGCCCACCCCGATATCTACCCTCACCGGCACCAATAAAGGATAGGCGTTTTCCATCT
>CAYMDG010000478.1:0-1958 GCA_964388905.1 uncultured Bacteriovoracaceae bacterium | reverse complement strand
TCAATTGCTATGAGTATGGACCCCATCTTCACAAAATCACCCTGCTTCACGAAGATCTCCTTCACCACACCTTGCTCTACGGCAGTGATGATGTTTTCCATCTTCATGGATTCGATGATGATAAGGTCCTGGCCTTTGTTAACCCTCTGGCCTTGTTGCACCGATACCAGTGCCACCTTGCCGTCCATGGGCGCCTCGCAGGCCCCCTTTTTAAGGTGCTGAAACTCCATTGAATGGAACCGCGACAGATAGGTGAGCTGCTGATGCCCGAGGCTCAAGGAATGGAGGAACACCGTCTCCTTGTCAAGGCCGTAGGAGAACTTGAGCTGCCTGCCATTGATTATGAGGGACATGGAATCAGAGTCCTTCCCTGCCACAAAGATCTCATAGGTGTCTTTCTGGATGATGATTGTAAAGCTGTCCCTGTCCTTTTTCCTGTAGTTTGCTGAATAATTAATTCCATGCAGCAGAAAACCCGCAAATCTCAAGGGGTGGTAGCCTGCCTGCCACCCCAGTTCCCGATGGCCTTCCTCATGGTCGTTGAACCGGGCCACAATGGCGGCCATGACGAGCACCCTCGCCTCCTCCTGCCTCAATGCAGGTCTTTCCATGACAGGGGAGGCCTTGTCAAAATAGTCGGTCTTGATCTCACCCTTTTCAAAAGCCTCGCTCGTTACAAGGCGTGACAGGAAATCGATGTTGGTAGCCACGCCCAGTGCAGCGGTCTCATGAAGGGCCCGGTACATGCTCCTGATCGCGTTTGCCCGGGAATCGGCGTGTGCGATCACCTTTGCCAGGAGGGGGTCGAAATCAATGGTTATCCGCGATGAGGTGGCAACACCACTGTCTGTCCGGGCACATTTGGAAGCCTTCCACAGAATCAGATTCCCTGCAGAGGGGACAAAGTTGTTATCCGGGTCTTCGGCATAGACCCGGCATTCCATGGCATGGCCGTTTATGGATAGATCCGCCTGGCTCACAGGCAGCGGCTCGCCTTCGGCAATTGCTATCTGCATCTCCACCAGGTCAAGGCCGGTTACGGCCTCTGTCACCGGGTGTTCCACCTGAAGCCTGGTGTTCATCTCCAGGAAGAAAAACTTTCCGTCATCGTTCAGCACGAACTCCACGGTGCCTGCGTTCGTATAGTTCACGGCCTTTGCTATGGCGATTGCCGCCTTTCCCATCTTCTTTCTCAGGGGCTCCGTCATGGCAGGAGACGGAGATTCTTCTATGAGCTTCTGATGCCTGCGCTGGACCGAGCACTCCCGCTCAAGGCAGTGAATGATATTGCCGTGCAGGTCACCCAGGACCTGGAACTCGATATGTCGTACAGGGCTCAGGTATTTCTCAATGAGCAGGCTGTCAATGCCGTACACGGCCAAGGACTTCTTCCGTGCAGCAAGCATCGAACCTTCCAGGAGCGAAGGGTCATCCACCCTGAAGATGCCGATGCCGCCACCGCCCGCCGAGGCCTTGATGAGAATCGGATATCCTATGGCTTCAGCCCTTGCGGTGAGTTCCTCCATGGATTCTCCGCCCACCCTGAACCCCGGGATAACAGGAACGCCTATCTTCTCGCAGAGTTCACGGGCTGCGATCTTGGAGCCCATAATCCTGATGGATTCTTGCGTTGGTCCTATAAAAGTTATGCCCTCTGCCAGGCAGCGTGAAGCGAATTCAGGATTCTCCGAGAGGAGCCCATAACCCGGATGGATCGCATCCGCACCGGCATCATGTGCCGCCTGGATGATCCTGTCCTGGTCCAGGTAGGCCCCGATCCCTGCCTCGCCCAGACAGATCGCCTCGTCCGCCATGCTCATGAACACGCTGCCCCGGTCAATCTGTGAATAAACGGCAACGGATGCAATCCCCAGTTTCCTGCAAGTCTTTATCACCCTGCAGGCTATTTCTCCGCGATTTGCGATCAACAGGCACTTTATCTTTTTCATAGTTGCGAC
>CAYMDG010000477.1:0-1960 GCA_964388905.1 uncultured Bacteriovoracaceae bacterium | reverse complement strand
CGCTTGAATCAGTTCTTGCAGCCAGAAAGGTGAGGACGCCGGATATGGGCGGTAAAAGTACCACAGGCCAAGTGGTTGATGAGGTATGCAAGAGCCTGGGCTCCAGGTGATGGAGTATAGGCTGCGTGCAGCAATGGGTTATCTTTTATGATCTTAATCTTGCGTGGCAAGCCCAGGGATTTTCTCAACTTCAATAGAATCCTTGTGTGCCAGGACGCTTTTTTGCTAAAAGGCTCGTACGAGCATTGCAACAGGAGACTTCTATGCTGAGAGATATTCATTTACAGAGATATGCACAAGTCCTCATCTGGGGTTTGAATACCGCAAGGATGGAAAAATTCAAAAAGGGCGATATCGTACTTATCCAATATGATATGAATGCCTTGCCTCTGGCTGAGGTAGTCTACACCCTCTTGATCGAAATGGGACTGAACCCGGTGCAACGCACGTCCTCTTCCCCGAGGATGGAGCATGACTATTATAGTCTCTCAAGCACAAAACAGCTTGTATTTAAAAAACCCTGGGACGAAGAACTTTTCAAGGCTATCCATGGCAGCATTTCACTGCGGGCACCTGCTTCAATAACTCACCTTTGTGACGTAAGACCTGAGAAGATCGGCAAGGCGGCAGTGGCCCGCAAGTATCTGAACGATATCCTTGATAGACGAGAGGCCCAGGGAAAGTTCGGCTGGACCTTGTGTGTCTACCCGACTAGCGAACTTGCCAGGCATGCGGGACTGAGCGAGGAAAAGTACTCCGAGCAGATCATCAATGCCTGTTTCCTCAAGAAAGCAGACCCGGTAGGTTGTTGGAAGAACATCTATAACGATGCCCAGTCTATTAAAAAATGGCTGAACAGCATGAAGGTCACCAGATATATTATCGAATCAGAAAATGTGGATTTGAAGGTGACCCCTGGGTTGAAGAGAAAATGGGTTGGTATTTCGGGACATAATATTCCGAGCTTCGAGTTATTCCTTTCGCCTGATTGGCGGGGCACCGAAGGTGCCTTTTATGCCGATCAGCCGACATACCGCAGTGGGAATTATGTGAAAGGGATAAACCTCTTTTTCAAGGAGGGTTCCGTTGAGCATGCCTCTGCGGAACATGGGGAGGAGTTTTTAAAAAAGCAGATAGCCATGGACAAAGGTGCTAGCAAGTTAGGCGAGTTTTCCTTGACGGACAAGAGGTTTTCCAAGATAAGCTCCTTCATGGCAAACACCCTTTATGATGAGAACTATGGCGGTAAGAGCGGGAATTGTCATGTTGCCCTGGGGGCATCATATTCCGATACCTTTGATGGTAATGCTGCAGAACTTACGCCAGATAAGAAGAAAGTGCTGGGGTTCAACGACTCCGCCCTGCACTGGGATCTGGTAAATACCGAGAGAAAGAGGGTGAAGGCTCATCTGGCTAATGGAAAGCTTGTTACCATCTATGAAGATGGTAAATTTGCCTTTTGAGATTTAAATGAAAATGTATTAAAGTCTGACACAATTGCAAAACTAAAAAAGGTGACACCCTCGAAAGCGGATGTCCGGAAGCTATTGATATCTAGATTAGAAGCTTCCGCGGGAATGACAATCTGGAATTTTTGCAATTGGCCCGCATGTTATTAAATTTATTGTGATGGGGTTGGCTCTTAATCTGTATTAAAAAAAATGAGAGGTTGACTATAATATCTTATTATAATCAATTCAATTATATAGCGATATGAATATATTAAATGATATATGATAATATTTTCTCAAAGAGCACGGTATGAGCGAAAAAAAAGATACTATTAATTTAAAGAAGAGGGTGGCAGAGCTCGAATTATTAGTGTCTGAGAGTGAGGCTGCAGAGGTTGACCTGCGTGAGACTGCAGAAAAGTACCAGATCCATTTTTCTCTGGCTAATGATGTCATATACACAACTGACGAAAATTTTGTTGTACAGTCTGTTTCGCCAAGTGTGGAGC
>CAYMDG010000476.1:0-1965 GCA_964388905.1 uncultured Bacteriovoracaceae bacterium | reverse complement strand
TATTCCAGCTCGGGTCCCAGGTAACAGGTATACCCCTTGTCCGATGCCTTCTTGAGCACCCTTTTCAGCGCGTAGCGCGGGTCGCCGTCATACGGTGTGCCGTCAGGATTCTGGATATCACAGATCATGCGTGCAACCGGCTTTTCCGAGGGTCTCCAGGGCACCAGCTGGAAGGTGGTTACATCAGGCTTGGCGATCATGTCGCTCTCGTGGATGCGGGCAAATCCTTCAATGGAAGATCCGTCAAACCCCATGCCCTCTTCGAGTCCCTCTTCAAGTTCCAGGGGAGTGATATTGAAGCTTTTGAGCCTGCCGAGGACATCGGTGAACCAGAACTGGATAAAACTGACCTTATGCTCCTTAACCGCCTTGAGTACGTCATTACTTGTCTTGCAATTGAACATGTAACCGTCCTCCATACATTATTTTTTTGGATATAACCTCATCAGCCTATGCCGGTATTCCAGAACCATGCCACGTATAAATGAAATAATTCAGCTCATCAAATAGCGAAGAGTCCTATATAATTATCATCTAATTCTTGTGAGTTATAAATTAATTCGCTGTGAATCATCTCTTGCCACATTAATCCATTACGAACAGTATGGTAATTAAAATGAATCATAATTGTCTAGAAGGGCTTAATTGATACATTTATGCATCAATTCCAAGCCGCTCAAATCGCTGTATCTTAGTATAAACCGGTTTAACCCGGATGATGCCCGGCTATGAACCTTCATCAAACACCTTTTCCCTACCGACGAAAGCATACCACTTTTTGTGATACGACATCGGCAAAGAGAAAGTAACAACTGTCCTTCAGATCCCTGACGATGACGACGTTTTCATACTTCTCCATCTCCGGAAGGATTTCTTTCAGAATATTCGGTCCCTGGCGAAGCATGGCCATGTTGATGGCCGAGTGATGTGCGTCCGGGAAGAGTGCGACGTAGAAGATATCCGTTTCCACGAGATCCTGAAAGAAATGGGTGCCGAAGGAAAGATCCGGCATGAGGCCTTCCCTCATGTAGGCAAGCTCCACCATAAGGCAGACATTGTTGATCTCTGAGAACCGGACCGGGACACCGAGTGAGGGCGTGGTCGTACCCCACCTCCCAGGACCCAGGAGCATGGTCGGCATGCCCTGCCGGTCAGGGATGCCCTTGTTGATCTTTCCGATGAGACGCGCGATATCGTATTTCTGTGAGAGCGGAAGCGCACTGTAGCCTTCGGGGTCCACATAGATGATGCGCCTGATGGGCTGTATGGTGTTGCTTCCCATGAAGTTGCCCCGGGTTTCAAAGAAGATATCATGCTCCGTGATACCTTCAGGCATGCTCAACCGTTTTCCTTCGCCCTTTGTCTGGAGGGGTCTGCACTGGACGAGATTGACGGCAAAGCTTCTTTCCCCGGTGAAGTTGATGGTGAATTCGATGTCTACCGGATAATCATACACCTTTTCCAAGGTTTTGAGCATCCGGGACATGACCTCCGTGACCGCTGTTTCAGAAAGGACTCCGTCGAAGGTGATCAGCCGTCTGTGGCCGGCCTCATTGTCCTGGTCCCATGTCACGCCGTCCGCACCACGATCCTGGATTCCAATAAGTTCAAGGGGCACCTTCATGCCGGATGCGAGGGCCTGCGATACAGTAATGCTCACGATATCATTGCTGACCATGTCGAGCACATCGGCCTCATGCTGGGAATACTTCCTCACGTCCCCTATGTCGCTGTATGGTTTTACCAGCGGGGCGTCCAGCGCAACAATGCGGGGATAGTCGTTGTCAAGCCGGTTTACCGCCCTGGTACCAAGGCCCAGGACAATGCGCAGCATCCCTGCCTTGGGGTCCATGTCCTTTCCCCAGGCAAAGGTGTTGTACGAGATACCCACACCTGCCATATCGGGCATGAAATAATCCCGGTGGAAAGACCCGGAGACCCGCTGGACCAGCAGCGCCATCTGTT
>CAYMDG010000475.1:0-1968 GCA_964388905.1 uncultured Bacteriovoracaceae bacterium | reverse complement strand
AAGGTGCTTCGCGAAGCGGGGCTGATTCGCGGTGAGATTGAAGGACCGGCCACCAACTATTGCCTGGATGCTGAAAATATCCGCTGGCTCAAAGAACAGCTTCGCCAGTGGATGCCGGATTGCTGCTGATATATGTAGCGGATCTCTTTTTTTGAAAGAGATTTTTTATTACCCTTATATATCGTAATATTACGATAAAGGAGATCGGAGATGAACGACTTTTTTGAGATCATCAGTTTTGTGGGCAACGCCTCGTGGAAAGTTTTGCCTTTTTTCCTGCTCAGCATGTTTCTTAGCGTCATGATCAATATGTTGGATCTCTCAGACGCAATCCGCAAGGCATTTGCCGGACGGGAGGGACTCGCTGTTCTTCTGGCCACGGCAGTGGGCGCCTTCAGCCCATTCTGCTCATGCACAGTCATCCCTATCATTGCTGGCCTTCTAATTAGTGGTGTGCCACTTGCGCCGGTCATGTCATTCTGGATTGCGTCTCCCACAATGGACCCGGAAATATTCACGCTTACGGTTGGTATTCTGGGTTGGCCACTTGCTCTGTCCAGGTTGGGAGGCTCCTTGGCTCTGAGCCTAGGAGCTGGCTATCTGACCCTGCTACTCTGCCGTCTAGGATATTTTAGTCAAATCCTTCGCGCTGGAGTGGAACAATCAACACAACTGCAGACGTCATCCTGCTGCAAGGCTCAAAGTGAAGCACCCCCGATACCGGTCACCCTGACAGTCCTGCCTGCTGTTGCCTGCTGTTCGACTGGCAGCGCAAAAGCAATTGCGGTAACGCTGCCGCTCCTCAATCCCCCTGCCTGGTGGGAGTCAGGTGTTGCAAGCATTCGCCGCATCGACTGGAAGGTTTTTGCCCGCCGGATGGGAGCCCAGAGCTGGCAGCTCGGCCGCTGGCTTCTGGTGGCCTTCGTCCTTGAGGCGCTCATCACGATGTATGTCCCACAGGAAACCATCGCCTCAATTTTGGGTGATCGCAGCCCCTTCGCAATTCCCCTGGCTTCTCTGATCGGAGTCCCTCTTTACCTGGGCAACCTCAGCGCCCTTCCCATAGTCAAAGGCCTCTTGACCCAGGGAATGCAGCCGGGAGCGGCCATCGCCTTCCTTCTCGCGGGACCCGTTACAACGGTCCCGGCCATGACCGCGGTGTGGACTGTTGTGCGGAGACCGATTTTTGCTCTCTATGTCGGAATCAGCCTGTTTGGATCGATGCTTCTCGGGTTTCTCGTCAGCGTCATCTTGTAAGCTCTTCTTCCCGCACACAACGGTCGTCCTGTTTGGAACGAGGGGACTTGGATTGAAAGGGTCGGCTTAATGTTATATGATCTTATATAGAAAGGAGAAGAACAATGATTACTATCAATTTTTCACCAATAGCAACTTTACCCAATGCGGCTATCCAACCACAGGGGGTCGTTTCTAAAGCATTTATCGATCGTGGTGTGAAAACCTTTCATGAAGCATCATATTATGTCAATAGCCTTCCTTACGGATATAATAGCTCCTCAGGTAATGCAATGATCCTATTTGAGGATGGTTTTGGAACTTGTTTTGCGAAGCATGGCCTTATTGCCCGACTTGCGGAAGAGTTACAATTATCCGTATACCGCTATGAGGGCTTTTATCCGTTGACTGATAAAATTGTGACCGGGGTCGACACGATTCTTGCCGAGTATGGTTTGCCTTACATCCCGCGCATACATTGTTTTCTCAAATACGAGAAAAGCTATATAGATCTGACGGATGGAAATTGCACAGGCAAAAATGGTTTGATCAAGACGTATTTGAAGATATTTCGCGTTAAACCCGAACAAACCCAATCCGAACTTGACGATAAATGTCGCAGCTACTATGCTGAAGTCTGTGCAGCAGACCCCGTCTTTGCTCAAGTTGGCGTTGACGGCATGTTTGAAATACTGAAGCGATGTGTGGCGGTGAATACTGCCTCATGCCAAC
>CAYMDG010000474.1:0-1973 GCA_964388905.1 uncultured Bacteriovoracaceae bacterium | reverse complement strand
GATAACAGCCTGAGCGGTGAATTTTCCATCAAGGACACCATCCCTGTTGCAACCACCGACATCTGCACTCAAATCGAGGATCATGTGAAGTCAACCCTGACCCGGGACGGGTCGTATTCCATCAACCGGGCCCTGGGTTTCCTTGAGGTCAATGACAGGAGAGACGCCATAGACCGTATCGATGCCTACATCAGGACCATCAAGACCTATTATAATGCCCAGGTCCTCATCACGGCAAAGATCATTGAGGTATCCCTGAAGGACAAAAGCCAATACGGCATCGATTGGAGCAGTACACACCTCAATGTCAATGACATAGTCTTCAATCCGATCCAGCAGAACCTCGCTCTCTCAACGAACAACCTCACCCCGGCACTCGTGATCCAGGCGAAATCTGACGTTCACGGCTTTAATGCAGCCTTGAACGCCCTGCAGGAATTCGGAGACATAAAGGTCCTCTCGAATCCCCGGATAAGGGTGACCAACGGGCAACCGGCGCTGATCAGTGTGGGGACGAACACTTCATATATCCAGGAGATCAAACTCACAACCACTTCCTCAGAAGGTGGCCCGACAATCACCACACCCGAGGTGACCGTGGGGTCTATCTTCGATGGCATCATGCTGGGTGTCGTGCCCAATATCGACCTGGATACCGGTTCGGTAAACCTGAGCATCACCCCCATCAAGAGTCGGATTGTGAAGCTTGAAGAACGCAACATCAGCGGTAATGTCTATACGCTGCCCACGGTGGGGCTTGAAGAGGCCACCACCCAGATCCGGGTTAAGAGCGGAAACATCATAGCCTTAGGCGGGCTTATCAGCAAGAATCTGACGCAGGAGAACAAGAGCATACCCATACTGGGCAGTATCCCCGGCATTGGATATCTCTTCAGCCAGCAGACAAAAGGTGTGGAGACCGCAGAGTTGGTGATCCTGCTTGAACCTATTATCCTGGCCCAGTAATGAATAGAAGGGAATGGCCGTGATTGTGCCAGAGCCTTTAAACCAGGTTTCACGTTTAAGATGCATAAAAACCTGATCCGTTAAAAGAACAATTCCATGCTCACTTTGAGTGCTCTGCTTAAGGCCACCAGAATTGCCTAAGCGGTCCTTTTCATTATCCTCTTGCGGTCATGCCTAAAATCTTAGCGATGAGCTCATCATCAGGCTCCCCGGATGAATCACCAAGGCCGATGCCCGGTTTGATAAGCTCTCCGTGGAAATCGGATCCCGAACTTACCATCAGATTCAGCGCCCTGGCCTCTTCCAAAAGGTGCTCCATTGTCCGGGCAGTGTGATGCGTGCTGTAGACCTCGAGCCCGCAAAGACCTTCTCCCTTCAACTCCTTGAGGATAGCCTTGCTTGCATTGCCGGGATGGGCGAGGATGAACACGCCTGAGTCCTTCAGCAGCCGCATGGTCTCTATGAGATCCGGCAAGGCGGAACGTACCATGGTTCCGATATCAGTCAGGGCATAATCCTTATAGAAGTTCAGATAAGGGGAGGATGCCTTGTGCCCACAGAGGTATTCCTGAAGCCTCTTGTCCCCTTGGTTCCTCTTGATCAGGGCATTGAGAAAGGTAACCCCGGTGGGCACCGAAAGGCCCCATGACCGGATATCTTCCTTCCTGATATCAAACTCCATCTGATGGAACACATTGAGTATCTCAAGGGCCTTATCCCAGATGACCCTGCAATGCTGATCAAGAAATGCTTTTATTATCTCATTATCAGGCTGGAACCCATAGAGCAGGAGGTGATATTCCCGGTCATGGAGTACGGTAGATAGCTCCACACCGGAAATAAAGTCCAGTCCATATGCAGGGGCCAGGCTCATACCTTCGGCCACGGCAGAGGTGTCCATGTGATCGGTGAAGGCCAGGCCTTTCAGATTGCATTCCTTAGCCATGCGCAAGATTTCGCCAGGCCCGTATTGCCCGTCCGAAGAATGTGATGTATGGATGTGGAGG
>CAYMDG010000473.1:0-1973 GCA_964388905.1 uncultured Bacteriovoracaceae bacterium | reverse complement strand
ACATTTTCTCGGCCCCGATGGCCAGCACGCAGTCGTAGATGCCTGCCTTGATGGCCGCCCACGCCGAGTGCAGGGCCGTGGAGCCGCAGGCGCACGCATTTTCCACATTGACGACCCCGATGCCCTCGAGCCCGTTGGCGGACAGGGCGACCTGTCCCCTCACCGCGTGCTGGAAAGAGTGGTATCCCCAGCCTGAATTGGAAAACCATGCCGCTTCCAAGTCCTTACGTTCACACCCGCAGTCCTTGATCACCAATTCGAGCGCCTCGCCGGTGAGCGCCTTCATTCCTTTCTCGAGGTATTTCCCGAACTTGGTCATTGCCGTTCCAATGATGTATACGTCCTGTGCCATATGCTCACATCCTCTCTTCATCTATCATTTGGTGTTCATCTGATCGAGGAGTTCTACCTTTCTCAGCGGTGCCATGCCGAGCAGCGTCTTGATCTGCCCGGCGTCGCGGAACCGCTTTTCCTGGCCGTAGTCCTTCATGTAGCCGTAACCGCCCAGGACCTGAATGCCCTCGGTGGTCACCTGGCAGGCGGCATCCTGGACATAAAGGGCTGCGGTCTTGGCAAGGAAGTCCCATCCTGCAGCATTCTTTTCTATGGCGCTGCAGGCACCGCTCACGGCCAAGTCCCCGATCTTCATCTGTATCGCCATGTCCGCCAGGATGGTCTTGATCATGGACCAGTTGACGATAGGCCATCCGCCTTGTTCCCTTTCGTTGCTGTAGGACAGGGCATAGTCGAAAGAGCCCCTCATGATCCCGAGCGAGATGGCTGCAGCGGCGGCATACATCATGCCCACTGCCTTCTTGAAGCTCTCCGCTCCTTTGCCTTCCTTGCCCACCAGTACGGCTTCGGTCCCATCCAGGGCGATATCTGCCACCGGGCATGCATGGACCCCGAGACTGAAGACAGGTTCGCTTTTTTTCACCTTCGGGTGAGACAGGTTCACCATGAAGAATGAATACCCCTCCTGTCCGGCTATCCTTGCCGGGATAAGGGCATGCGCTGCAATCGGGGCAAGGACGACGTAATTGGCCGGGCCCGAGAGCGTGTACCCCTTCTTCCCTTGTGCTGCCAGGGGGAGATCCTTGTGCTCTTCCGGATCGCTGTATGCGGAAAATGCCGTGAGGGCGCCCTGGGATGCGGGCTCCCGGAGCAGTTCCCCCGCTCCGGACCGGAGTATGATCTCCTGGGCAAGCGCATTGGTGAATATGATTGCACCCAGGCTGGCGTCTGTCCGGCAGATGCCTTCCAGGACAACGCACAGGGTGCTTATCCCCTGCCCGATGCCGCCCAGGTCTTCGGGCAGCGTTATGCCCAGGAACCCGAGTTCGTGGGCCTTGGCCAGGACGGTATTGTCAAAGGCACCGAACGGATACCGGTCGCTCACCTCCCTGCGGTGTGCCAGCTCCTTGAGTGCGAAATTCAGGGCAAGGTCCTCGAAGGACTTCATTTCGTCATGCAGTAAAGCAGTAATCATATCTCTACCCCCTCTCACTGTTCAAAAACCCGTGCCTGCGGACAGGACGGGGCGATGAGGCCCTTGAACATAATGAGCCTGTTCATCTGGTTCGAGCCTTCATAGATCTGCAGCAGCTTGGCATCGCGCAGGCGCTTCTCCATTCCTGTGTCCTGGCGCAGGCCCGCCTCGCCCATGAGGTCCATGGCAAGCTGGCAGTTCTTCATGCCGATGTCCGTGCCTGCCACCTTCGCCAGCGAGGACATTCCCGAGCAGCAGTCCACTTTGGCCTGCTTCTTCAGGTCGAAATACATCTTGCTCATGGCCCAGGTGGTGATACCCTTGTTGATCATAGGCTCGATCATCTTGAAATATGACGGGGGCATGAGCTTCAGGTAGTAGAATACCGGCTTCATCTGGAGCAGGTCATAGGTTCCCAGGCTTGAGTTCGCATAGTTCGCCTCCTGGTATGCAAGCCTCCCCAGGGTCACATTCTTGTACATCT
>CAYMDG010000472.1:0-1980 GCA_964388905.1 uncultured Bacteriovoracaceae bacterium | reverse complement strand
TGATCAGGGAACTTATTACGAGCATGCACCCCGATGTGCACGGCTATCATAAACTGAAAACCAGGAAGGCGGGACACATCCGTTTCATAGAATTTCACATGCTTGTAGACCCGCTGATGAGCGTTGAAAAGTCGCACAGCATCACAGACGATATTACCCGCATGCTATATGACCGGTTCCCTTATTCGAATGTAACGATCCATGTGGAACCGTGCGATGGAAGGTGTGACGATGAATGCACGGACAACTGCCTTCTCTCCATTGAAGACCGTACCCGTTTGCTGAAGGAGGTCGGGAGAGGCAAGTAACAAATAGTAAATCGGATTTTGCGCTTAAGATAAGTAAAAAATTCCGGGTTATGATGCCTGTTCTACAACCTTGAGTATTTTCGGCTCGTTCCTCGGCGGTGTGCCTGATATCCGGACCGGGTAGCCCAGCGCCAGGGTGGCAACGATTCTGTATTCTTCGCTCAGGCCCATATCTTTCTTCAAGACAGGGTCTTTTATTGCAGATCCCAGGTCTATCCAGCATGTTCCGAGACCTCGATCCGCAGCTGAAAGCATGAAATAGGCGGCTGCCAGTGAGCAATCAACCGTTGCAGTGCGCTTGTCATTCAAACCGACTATATAGATGACACAAGGGGCATTGTAGAATACGTTGAACTCAGGATTCTCAAGTATTGGCTTATAGCCCACCAGGTTTGGCAGCGGGTTGACTTCCAGTTCCTTCAGTATGTTCTTCTTGCTCTCATCCGAGATCCTTTTCATCATGTCCTTGTTATTAATCACGATAAAGGCCCAGGGCTGAGCATTACTGGCATTGGGGGCCAGTATGCTGTCGTGGATGATCTCAGTGATGAGAGGGACTGCAACCTGCCTATCCTCAAATTCCCTTATTGCCCGCCTCTTTTTTAACAGCTCCCTGAATTCCATGGTACACCCCTTTAATGAATTATTATCTCTTTTGATTATCTCATAGATCATAATAACCTTGCGCATACAGATTGCAAGGAAGTTTTTCCTGACTCTTGCCTTAAAGAATCCTGTTATTAATATAAAGTTTCACAACTGGACCGGTATATTTAATGAACCGAATATCAGTTTAAGAACATCTCTAGATTGCGAAGATATTTAAGTGAAAGGAACGGTTGGAGACGGATTGATGGCCCTTAAGTGAGAGGATTTTAAAAAATCCTCAGATAAAAAAGGAGAAAGGTTATGTTTACTCCCAAAACGATACTTGTACCTACAGACTTTTCAGAATCATCTGACAGGGCGTTGGAAAAGGCTGTTGATATGGCTGAAAAATATAATGCGAAGGTAATTCTCCTGCATGTTATTGATGAAAAGGTACAGCAGTGTGCAGCGGATTATTGCCTCAAAGATGAAGACGTGGGCAAACTTGAAGAAGAAACTACCAGAAGGTCCACACAGAGACTTGTGGATGAAGCCACGGCCTTGAAAGGGTCGAGACATGTGGAGATCGATTATGACCTCAAGACAGGAACGCCGGCGGAGGTGATATTGGCTGAACAGCTGAGAACAGGGACAGACCTCATCATCATCGGGACGCATGGGAAAAAAGGCATCATGAAACACCTCATCGGCAGTGTTACCGATAAGGTGGTCCGCGCTGCAAAATCCCCTGTTATGGTAGTGAGGGAATAGCTTGACAAAAGGGCATGCGGAAGGCTCGGATCAGATTCAATTCTGACCGAACCTCCGGATGCTGCTTAAGATATCCGGTTAGCCTGACCAGATATATACTGCTTTATACCTTTCAAACAGCAGCAATAGGGAATAATGGCATGAAACCAATCGGCCCTTTGATGTGGGAGCACAGGCTCATTGAGCGCCTGCTCCTCCTTTTTGATGAGCAGATTACCATAATCCGTAAAGAAAGTGCCATTGATCCGGTTTTTATCGACAATGCCATTGACTTCATCCGGATATATGCAGACCGGACGCACCATGGCAAAGA
>CAYMDG010000471.1:0-1981 GCA_964388905.1 uncultured Bacteriovoracaceae bacterium | reverse complement strand
GTATCCCGGTTGGCATCAGGAATGACAGCCTGGGTGAAGCCCATTTTCATTGCCTCCCGGATGCGTGACTCCATGTGGTTTACCGGTCTGAGTTCCCCGGAAAGACCGATCTCCCCGATGAATACCGTCCCTTTGGGAACGGGTTTATCAAATGCGCTCGACGCCACAGCCATGACAAGGGCAAGGTCCACTGCAGGCTCGGTGACCTTGAACCCGCCGGCAATGTTCACCACTATGTCGGACTGGGCCAGAAAGATGCCTGCCCTCTTTTCAAGCACTGCCAGGAGGACGGCCAGGCGGGACTGGTCCGAGCCCATGGAGATCCTCCGGGGCATGCTGAATGTTGTCCTGCTCACCAGGGCCTGGACCTCCACCACAAAGGCCCTGCTGCCCTCAATGGTTGCCATGACAGCGCTGCCGGGAACCTCTCCTCCCAGGCCATGGATAAAGATGGCCGAAGGGTCTTTCACCTCGGAAAGGCCGCTGGCCTTCATCTCGAATACGCCGATCTCGCCGCTGGTGCCGAAGCGGTTCTTCACGGTGCGCACGATACGGTATGCGCCGGTATCGTCGCCCTCAAAGGTCAGCACGGTGTCCACCATGTGTTCCAGCATCTTGGGCCCGGCTATCCAGCCATCTTTTGTCACATGCCCTACGATGAAGACACTCACCCCCTTGCCCTTGGCGATCTCCATCAGGACCCCGGCACAGTGCCTTATCTGCGAAACGCCTCCGGGAGGGGCCTCTATTGAAGATGAAAAGATGGACTGGATGGAATCTATGATTACGATATCACTGTTCATGCCCTCTATCTCATCTCTGATCCGCTCCAGGACCACCTCCGGGTACACCATGATCCCATCAGAATCAATGCCCAGCCTGTGTGCACGCATTTTCAGCTGCGGGGCCGACTCTTCACCGCTTACATAAAGGACCTTCATGCCGGAAGAGGCAAGCTTGTGTGCCATCTGGAGCATGAGTGTGGACTTGCCGATGCCCGGATCACCGCCGATCAGAACGAATGATCCGTCAACAACCCCGCCGCCGAGCACACGGTCGAGTTCGCCGATTCCGCATACCCTCCTGCAGGTTTCATGGGTCGAGATATCTTTAAGATTGATGGGCCTTGCCTGACAGGTCTTTCTGAGACTGATGTTTTTTTCTTCCTCGATAAAGTCTTCTTCAAGGGTGTTCCAAAGACCGCACTGGGTGCATCTTCCCATAAACTGTGGGTGCGTAAACCCGCACGATGAGCAACGAAAAACTTTTCTGGGCTTAGCCATTACTGCTGGGTGACCCGCAGGACCTCTTCGATGGTGGTAATCCCATCTTCCACCTTTCGCGCTCCGTCTTCCCGCAGCGTATGGAGCCCCTCGGCCACGCCCTGTTTCTTGATGATATTGGAGTCGGAGCTCTTGAGGATGGTGGTCTTGATGGAGTCACTGATCGTAAGGATTTCGTAGATGCCGGTCCTGCCCTTGTACCCTGTACCAAGGCAATCCTTGCATCCTGCACCCCGCCAGAGAAACCCTTCCTTGCCGAGCATCTCCTGGGACAGACCTATTTCCAGCAACGTCTCGCTTTCCGGGAAGTACTGCTGTTTGCACACAGGGCAGATCTTGCGGGCCAGCCTCTGGGCCACAATGGCATTGACGGATGAGGTCACAAGGAATGGCTCAATGCCCATGTCTATAAGTCTCGTTATGGCGCTTGCCGAATCATTGGTATGCAGGGTTGAAAAGACCAGGTGGCCGGTGAGTGCGGCCTGGATGGCAATCTCGGCAGTCTCCAGATCTCGGATTTCTCCCACGAGGATAACATCGGGGTCCTGACGGACTATGGACCTCAGACCCGAGGCAAAGGTGAGCCCGACCTTTACGTTTACCGGTATCTGACCGATGCCCTTGAGCTGGTACTCGATAGGGTCTTCTATGGTGAGGATATTCTTGTCCGGGGAATTGATCTTGTTGAGCATGGAATA
>CAYMDG010000470.1:0-1996 GCA_964388905.1 uncultured Bacteriovoracaceae bacterium | reverse complement strand
TCCCTGTCCTTCAAACTATCCTCAGCCCGGAAGCCCTGAGGGAAGGAGGGGTGTTCGAGGGTATTATGCTAGGTACCAGTAACTATGCCGTCCAGGTCATTCCCGCAGGGAAGCACATCACCTTCCTGTTTCAGCCTGACCACGTATCTTCCCTCGGGCCAGCCGGCCTGGACGAGCTCTCTGATCTCAGGGAGCGAACCGCGCTTCTGGAGACCCTCATTGAGGAGGCGCCCATCGGTTTGATCCTTCTCGACGAGGACGGGACCATTGTATACATAAACAAGAAGCAGGAGCAGAATTCCCGAAAGAAACGCCAGCAGCTTATCAACCACAATATCAAGGAGATCTACAGGAAGTTTCATGATTCTCCCCAGGGCTTGGACTTCACCAATAAGGTCATGAACAGCGCAGAACCAAACCTGTCAATCATCATCGACCATTACTATCCCCAGTTCTACAAGAGGGATATTGTCATCAAGTTTCTGGCAAGCAGGCTCAAGGAGCATAAAAAGATCGCTCTGTTCGTTGAGATCGAGGATGAGCTCTACCGCGAGAAACGCAAGGCCGAGAAGGCCGGTGAAGAGCTGAGGATGTCCCAGAGCTATATGGCCCAGCTGCTCGATTCGTC
Source organism: uncultured Bacteriovoracaceae bacterium (assembly GCA_964388905.1). Taxonomy (GTDB): domain Bacteria; phylum Desulfobacterota; class Desulfomonilia; order UBA1062; family UBA1062; genus MWEI01. Next base: position 1,368 of record CAYMDG010000470.1, on the reverse strand, counting down.
GCCCAACATGGTCATATCCGTGGACGAAAAGCGCAGGGTCGTCAGCTTTAACAAGACCGCCGAACGCCTGCTGGGTTTCAGGGCCAGCGAGGTCTATAATTCCCCGGTGGACAGATTCTTCCCCAAGGAAGAGCTCCCCAAGCTCGATCTGGCCGTCTCCTCCCAGGTCCTCTGGTACGGGACAATCCATATATACCGCTCGGACAGGTCCAGCTTCCCCATCGAGCTCTACAGCACCAAGGTCAAAGACGAAAGGACAGGCAAGGATATTGCAACCCTGCTTCTCGCCGTAGACATTGAGGAGCGGAACAAGTTGAGGAAAAACCTCATCCAGTCTCAGAAGATGAACTTCATCGGAGAGCTCGTAAGCGGCCTTGCCCACCAGATCAACAACCCGTTGGTAGGGGTGATCAACATTGCGGACGTGCTGCTGCAAAAGATCGACGTTGATGATGAGAAATATTCCTACGTCAGGATGATAAGGGAGGCGGGAGAAAGCTGCAAAGATGTGATCTCCCGGTTACTCAGGTTTTCCAGGAGGCAGGAAGGCATCCCGCAGGTAGACATCGACATCAGGAACGTGCTTGATGCAGGTATCGAAATGCTTATGAAGCACCCCAAGCTCAAAGGGGTAAAGGTGGAACGGAGCTACCACGACGTCCCTGTCATCCGCGGCGATCCAGTGCTCCTCCAGCAGGCCTTCATGAACATGCTCATCAACAGCGGCCAGGCACTTTCCGGCAGTGGCGTCATCAGGGTCAGGTGCGGGCCCGACCACACACGGGGCAGCCAGATCGTGGTGGCCATCGCCGACACGGGGTGCGGGATCCCGGAGGAAGACATCCCCAGGGTGTTCGAGCCGTTTTTCAGCACCAAGGATGCCGATGACGGAACGGGCATCGGCCTGAGCCTCACCTACTGGATCATCCAGGACCACGGCGGAAGAATAAGCGTAGAAAGTGCCGTCGGCAAGGGCACCACCTTCACCACCTATCTGCCGGTTACAAGCTGAGGACGATATGGAACAAGAGCTGCCCAAGATACTCGTGGTGGACGACGAAGAGTACACGAGGGTCTACTTCAAGGGGATCCTTTCGCAGGAAGACTACCACGTGAGCTTTGCCAGGGACGGCAGCGAGGCCCTTCAGAGATGGTCCAGCGAGGCCTTCGACCTTATCATCATGGATATCCGCATGCCCGGCATCGACGGTATGGAGGCCTTAAAACGTATCAGGGTCATGGATATGGACACCATGATCATCATGATCTCCGCCTATGGCGACATGGACTCAGTCATTGATGCCATGAGGCTGGGCGCCAACGATTTTTTTGCCAAACCCTTCAGCAGCATCGACAAGATAAAGCTGG
>CAYMDG010000469.1:0-2004 GCA_964388905.1 uncultured Bacteriovoracaceae bacterium | reverse complement strand
GGCTGGGCTATGACTTCAAGATCATTTCCAGCTCCAAGCTCACCAATCCGGAGTTCCGCAAGACCGCCTTTGTGAAGCTGCCCCAGTACATCAGTGACACCCTGCCCGGAACAAACGCGCAGGAGAGGGACCCGGAGCTGGCCAGGGCCTTTATCTCCTGGCTGGATGAACGCGACAAGAAAAAACCCTTCTATGCCTTCCTGTATTTTGACGCCCCCCATGGACCCTATAGCTATCCCGACCAGTTTGAAAGGTTCAAGCCGTCCAACAAGTCGCCCAACTATGTCACTGCAGGCAGGAAAGATGCAGTGCCCCTTTTCAACAGTTACCGCAATGCGGTCTTCTTTGATGACTTCCTTACGGGCAAGATCTTAGACGCCCTCAGGAAGCACGGACTTATGAAGGACACGATCATCCTCATCACCGGCGACCACGGCGAGGAGTTCTTCGAAGCCGGCAACTGGGGCCATACGAGCGATTTCTCAAAATACCAGGCTCGGGTGTCTTTTGTCCTGTACATACCGGGTTATCCCCACCAGGAAATCACCTATCCCACGAGCCACCTGGATGTGGCCCCGACCTTCCTCAAGATGCTGGGGTATTCAACCCCTGTGGAGAAGTATTCCCAGGGCCAGGACCTCTTTACGCCCGGAGGACATGCGTCTGTAATGGTTTCCGGGTGGTCGGATTGTGCAATCATAAACAACCAAAACACCATTGTGCTGCCCACAGAGACATATAATGCGGGAAGCTCCGAGGTGCGCACCACCGACACGTATCAGCTAGTGCCGGATGAACACGGTGTGTTCAAGAAGAACCAGGACACTATCATGGCAGTCATGAAGAAGATGGGTGTATTTTTAAAGTAGATAGTCATCTTATCCGGCAGCCCGGGCCCGTTTGTCCTGCCCTTGTGGCTTTTCCATGTTGAAAACCAGTTCGGATCCCTTCACATCCACCGCCACCTCAGAGCCGTCCATGACTTCTCCTGCGATGATGGCCCGTCCGAGCTTGGTCTCGAGCTCGCGCTGGATGAACCGCTTCAAAGGACGTGCCCCATAGACGGGGTCATATCCCTGCGTAGCGATGAACTCCTTGGCGGCCTCGCTGAGAGAGAAACTGATCTGGCGCTCGGCAAGGCGCTTTTCGATCTCAGAGGCGAGCAGCACCACGATCTGCTTGATCTCGGACAGGGTCAGCGCCTTGAAGAGCACGATGTCGTCCACCCGGTTGAGGAACTCGGGTTTGAAGTGCATGCGCATCTCGGAGAGCACGGCCTTTCTCGCCTTTTCGCTGCGTTCGCCTTCTTTGCTCACCCCTCCGAGTAGGTCGGCGGACCCGATGTTGCTGGTCATGATGATGACCGTGTTCTTGAAGTTCACGGTGCGGCCGTGGGAGTCGGTGGCCCTGCCGTCATCCAGGATCTGCAGGAGCACGTTGAACACATCGCTGTGGGCCTTCTCGATCTCGTCGAAGAGAACCACGGAATAGGGCTTACGCCTGACTGCCTCGGTAAGCTGGCCGCCCTCTTCATACCCCACGTAACCTGGCGGTGAGCCGATGAGACGGGACACCGCGTGCTTTTCCATGTACTCGCTCATGTCGATGCGGATCATGTTTTCTTCCGTGTCGAACAGGGCCTCGGCCAGGGCCTTGGCCAGCTCGGTCTTGCCCACTCCCGTGGGGCCTAGAAAGATGAACGATCCGATGGGCCTTTTCGGGTCCTTGATGCCTGCACGCGCCCGGATGACCGCATCCGCCACGGCCTGCACCGCCTCATCCTGGCCTATGATCCGCTTGTGCAGGATATCATCGAGCCGCAGCAGCTTCTCCTTTTCCCCTTCCACGAGCCTTGAGACCGGGATGCCGGTCCAGCGCGAAACGATGTCCGCGATCACGTCTTCGGTGACGCTCTCGCGCAGCAGCCTTGTCTCTGAAGTGCCTTCCACCTTTTCAGCCTCGGCAAGCTGACGCTCCAGCTGGGGGAGCCTGCCGTGCCTGAGC
>CAYMDG010000468.1:0-2004 GCA_964388905.1 uncultured Bacteriovoracaceae bacterium | reverse complement strand
AGTCACAGGTCATGTTCATCGGCGAGGCACCAGGTGCGGTGGAGGACGAGACAGGTATGCCATTCGCGGGCCCTGCAGGCAACCTCCTGACAGACATTATCGAAAAGGGCATGGGTTTGAAGAGGCCGGACGTATTTATTGCCAATATCCTCAAATGCCGGCCTCCTGCCAACAGAGATCCACTGCCTGATGAAATAGCCTCATGTATAGGCTTTCTCCAAGGGCAGATCAGAGCCCTTAATCCGAAGATCATTGTGGTCTTGGGCAGGATAGCAGCACATGCCCTCCTTGATGATACCACTCCCATAAGTAAGTTGAGGGGGACATTCAAGGAGTACCAAGGGATCCTGACCATGCCGACCTATCATCCGAATTATTTGCTGCAGAATCCATCAAAAAAGAGGGATGTATGGGAAGATATCAAGAAGGTCATGAAAGTGCTCGGCATCAGGTAAACGCACGAGGAATTTTTTGCGTTTTAGTTGTTCTGCTGCTCTTTGTGCCTGCTCGTCTCGGTGCATCAGATATTCTTGTCATTGAGGTCAAGGACGCCATCAGCCCGCCTATCGCCTCCTATATCATTGAGAACATCGATAACGCGCTGGCCACCAACAAGTCCGCCATCATCATCCGGCTGGATACCCCGGGAGGCCTTGATACCGCCATGCGCGATATCATCCAGAAAGAGATGAATGCCAATATCCCGGTCATTGTCTATGTCTCCCCAAAGGGTGCACGGGCCGCATCAGCCGGTGCGCTCATCACCCTTGCCTCTGATATAGCCGCCATGTCCCCGGGGACGAACATCGGTGCGGCACATCCTGTGAGCATAGGCGGTGGAGACGATAAAGAGGGTAAAGACAGCACCATGGTGAACAAGGTGACCAATGACGCAGTTGCCTATGCCAAGAGCATCGCCCGGGAGCGTAAAAGGAGCGAGCAATGGGCGGATGATATAGTGCGCAAGAGCATTTCTACACCCGCCCAGGAGGCGTTGACCACCGGAGTCATTGATATAGTGGCCCAGGATATGCCCGATCTCCTGAACCAGCTCCATGGAAGGAAGATAAAGAAGAACCTCACAACCTTTGTGCTCAATACAAAGCAGGCCAATCTTGTGAATGCCCCCATGGGCTTCAGGTACCGGTTGCTCTCCACACTCTCGAATCCGAACATCGCATATATCCTCATGCTCATCGGTCTCGCAGGCATATATTTTGAGCTCTCGAGCCCCGGTGCTATCCTTCCCGGCGTCATCGGGGGTATCTCTCTGATCCTTGCCTTTTTCGCCTTCCAGACCCTGTCGGTGAACTATGCCGGGGTTGGGCTCATCCTCCTGGCTGTAATCATGTTCATTGCCGAGATCAAAGTGCCGAGCTATGGCCTGCTCACGGTTGGCGGCATTATCTCCATGACGCTCGGCTCACTTCTGCTCTTCAGGACACCTGAACTTTATGCCCAGGTTTCCTATGCACTCATTTTGCCGGTTACCCTCTTCTTTGCCGCATTTTTTGCCGGGACAATATACCTCGTGGCCAAGGCCCAGCGGACTACCTCCAAGTTTGGTGCAGAGGCCCTGAAAGGCGAGGTTGCACAGGTGTATACCTGGAATGAAGACGGGACTGGCAAGGTCTTCTGTCACGGCGAGTACTGGAACGCCAAAGGCCCTTCTGCCTTGAAAGCCGGCGACCGCGTAAAGGTTGTGGACCAATCCGGTATGGAACTCATCGTAACAAAATTACCGGGTATTGACGAGGCAAGGCCATAGTCTTGGAGGATGCATGGTCACTATCGGCGGAAGGGCACACACCCTAGAGGAGATCCATGAGGTTTGCAAGCTCGGCCTGCCCTTTGTGGAAATGTCGCTGGATGATCCTGAGACCGTACTGCACTTGATGCCTGAGCTCCTCATGATGAAAGAAAATTACGGTATCACATATCTTGCCCATTATCCCAACGAGGACAATCCCTTTGATGCCGGTATTCTGTCCGAGCGTTTCGTGC
>CAYMDG010000467.1:0-2005 GCA_964388905.1 uncultured Bacteriovoracaceae bacterium | reverse complement strand
TCCTGCTTCCCCTGGACTTGGTCAAAGAGTCTCACCTGGCCATCGAAATCAATAGCACCGCCAACGGTAGCGGGAAGAATGAGGCTGATACTGCCATCATCGCCCCCGGCTTTGCCCTGGCCTCCTCTGTCCCTGACCTGAGACAGGGCCAGCAGCAGGTCATGGATCTTTTCCAGGAGGACGAAGCATACAATGTCAGCATCGGCGCCAACCGCCAATTCTCTCCCATAATCTCAATAGATACCGATTATCAGAGAATCACCCTTACCGGCCTGAACCTCGAGCCAGCAGGCAGGATCAATATCTCCATGAATCCGGAACTGAGAGACTTTCGCATGAGCACTCTGGGAAATCTCAAACCGGGAACGTTGAAGCTATTGTTGACCTCCCTGGATCCGGCGAGCGGGGCCTCTTCCACATTCAAGAGCCTGGATCTAATCTTGCGGCCCGATGATGGTGTCTCCATGAATTTTGCCGGTCCCTCCGGCAAGATCTCTTTGCCGTCTCTCCTAATCTCTCGTAAGAACGGTGGACGACAAGAGATGTCACTGCAATCCATCTCCAAGTATCTCACCACGGATCTTTCCAAAGATCTAACCAAGGATATGCCGAGTGTGCGCGACGCCAATAATTTAACACGTACCAAGCTACCGGAATCGAGGCCCTCTTCCCGAAGCGATATGAGCGGCAGCGGTATGAGTACCCCCAGCTCGGTTAGCATGCCCGGTATGGGAAGGCCTACGTTCCCGTGATCGGGCATTGATATCGATTTTCTGGTTACGCTGGTAAAAATTTGAGTATTTTATTTCCTGTCAATCCCTAATGGAGGTGTAAGTGGGTGGCGACGCGATACCTGTTTTTGTCTAAGTTCAGATATGACAATATAAAGAACATATATCTGTAAAACTAGAGCAGCGAGAATAACTACGGAGGATCCAATATAGCCTATATTTTGTGATGATATCAGACTTATTATAAAAATAGCTGTTAATGATGTACCAGTAATTATTATGCGGGTCGCTTTTTTACATAATTTGAATTTTATGTTAGCTATGAACGACAAGTGCTCTGGGTATCGAGGTGCTTTGCTTCTTGTTGGTTCTGGTTTTAATGATTCAATTGCTATATTTAAAGCAAGTATCCACACAATAAAGAAGCTTAATACTGAAGAAAGCAGACTAAAATACAGGAATGGATGAAATAGCGAGTCATAGAGTGGTAAATATTTTTCAGGTACAATTGGTAAATATACCTGAAATGTCAAATTAGTCGAGTTGCCTATTGCATAGATAATGCTTTTACTATTGCCCGTGATAAGAGTAATAGACGCCCCAAGAAGCAAGATACAAATAGTCATTATTTGTCTTGCAGTGTCTTCTTGTGACTTAATCTCATTTAACCAATAATTGCTAAGTGTGACATGATCTGGGCCCAAATACGTTGTCCGACTAGGGTCATCATTTGCTACTTTGTTCTGTTGTGCTTCAGTCTCTTGATCTGGGTCCATAAATTTACATGGAGACAATTTATTGCCCTCTCAAATTTGTTCTGGTTGCAGCTGTATCAAATAGTCTCCCTATATATCATAAGCGAATGCACCCTTCTTGTGGTATAAAGCCTAAATTTTGGCAAATCTTAGATGGGATGGAATGAGGATTATCAAGTGGATAACTAAATCTGATCTAAGTGATCGGGTCTCTTCCTAATGTCATCTTTGCGATAAACCTTAAAAACAAGACTTAGAGAGATGCATCTTCCCTTCATTTGGCTACTATCTGAGCCATTAGAATCTCGCATCTATCCTTATGAAGTGGTTGAGGCTCTTCCTTGGCAGTTCCCCGGGGTTCATTGATTAGCCGGAGATGGATGAACTGGTTCACGGAGAGTGTGGCATTTATCTTTAAAGCTGCGAATTTGGCGATGAGATCTTAACTTCAGCCCTCAAAGCTGTCAGCTCAGCTAGGTGCCGATCTTGTCGCATAGAAAATCCTCAAAAAGGTGAGAT
>CAYMDG010000466.1:0-2006 GCA_964388905.1 uncultured Bacteriovoracaceae bacterium | reverse complement strand
TCAATGATGAACGCATCGTAAGGGCTCGATACCAGCAGGATCTCGCGGATCTTTGTGGCCATGAGCTCCAAGAAGAGCTTGAAGTTCAGTTGATACTGGATGGACAGCTCATGCTCTCTGAGTCTCAAGAAATACTCCTTATGCTCATGTCTTTTTTGATTTAAACCTTTTTGTATCGAGGGAGTACTTTTCAACCTTGTATTGGATAATGCGCTTGGTCGTGCCGAGAAGCCTGGCTGCCTGGCTTTGGTTGCCTTTAGCGGTTTTCATCGCATCAATGATCAACGAGCGTTCGTATATATTTACCAGGCTTGTCAGCTTGCCATGCTCCTTCTTTTCAGGGATCGCCACCTTCATCTGCAGGGAGGGGGGGAGATGCACGCTGTCAATGGTGTCGTTCCTGGTGATGAGAACCGCCCTTTCCAGGCAGTTTTCAAGCTCCCGCACATTGCCGGGCCAGTGGTATGCGAGCAGAAGGTCTATGGCCGGGGTGGAAATACGTTTTATGGATTTGTTGAACTGCTTGGAGTATTTCTCAACAAAGTAGTCTGACAGAAGGATTATATCTCCGCCCCTGTCCCGCAGAGGCGGCAGGTAAATGGGGAAGACGTTAAGCCGGTAATAGAGGTCCGATCTGAATTTCCCTGAGGCAACATCCTGCACCAGGTCACTGTTCGTTGCGGTAATTATCCTCACGTTCACCTTGACCATGGAGTTTGAGCCGAGCGGTTGGAACTGCCGCTCCTGGATCACCCTTAAGAGCTTGGCCTGGGCCATGGGAGAAAGCTCTCCTACCTCGTCGAGAAAGATCGTTCCGCCGTTGGCTTCCTCGAAACGCCCTCGCCTTTTCTGATTTGCACCTGTAAATGCCCCTCTTTCATGACCGAACAGCTCGCTCTCAATAAGGGTATCAGGCATGGCAGCACAGTTGACTTCAATGAAAGGCCCTTTCCCCCTGGGGCTGTTCTTGTGTATGGCGCGCGCCACCAGCTCCTTTCCCGTGCCGGTCTCTCCATGGATGAACACCGTGGTGCTGGAATCGGCTACCTGGGAAATAAGGCCAAAGACCTCCTTCATGTTCTTGGAATTGCCCATGATGTCATCGGAGGGTCTCTGGGTTTTGCCGAGCATATTCTTCAGCCTGCTGTTTTCCTCCTCAATCGCCCGCATGTGCACTGCCTTGGCAATAAGCTCCGCCACCTCGCCCAGGAGCTTCAGCTCATAATCCTGGTTGTCAACCTCCCTTGTGACCTTGTCTGCAGAGAGAACCCCCACAACCTTATCGTCGTACATGATGGGGACGCACAGGAACGAGAGCTCTGACTGGTTGAGCCCGCGTCTTGCGCCGGTCCGGTCGAGGAACTGTTTGTCCTTGCCCAGGTTGGTGATGACCATGGGCTTGCCGGTCTGGGCTACCTGACCGGTGATTCCCTCTCCGGGCATATAGGTTATATCAAGACCATCGATCTCAACACCGTGCGCCACATCGAGGATGGCCATCCCGGTGTCGCGGTCAAGTATGGAGATCATGGCCCTGTTCATGCCTGCTCCGGAGCTGAGCTGATCGAGCACCTTCTCGAGCTGTTCCCTCAGATCAACCGTGGTTGCAAGGACCTTTGCCAGGTCGTGCAGCACTTCAAGGTCTTCGTAACTGAATGGCATCATGTCTATTCTCCCATCTTCGGTGTCTATCAATCTAGTTTATCGAGCTAGTTTATCGAGAAAAATATACAATCTTGATCCATGTACATCAATTAAATTCAATTTGGTACCGTTATTTCTTATTTTATACAATAATGTCGCTTTTCAAATCAGCAAATATGGTATTTAGTACTTTGTTTTCATCAAGTTAGCAATATTCATCCTGCATGGCACCCCTGTTGCTATGATCGTGGGTCATAATACACGAAGGGAGGATATCAAATGGTCAGCTCAGGGGATACAGCCTGGATGCTTGTTTCAACAGCGCTCGTCATGCTCATGACACCAGGACTCGGTCTGTTCTA
>CAYMDG010000465.1:0-2012 GCA_964388905.1 uncultured Bacteriovoracaceae bacterium | reverse complement strand
ATTACGGCAAGTTCATTCAGACTATCATTGATTTCATCATCATCGCCTTTTCCATATTCATCATGGTTAAAGGCATAAATACCCTCAAACGTAAGCAGGAGGAGGAACCTACAGAGCAGCCTAAGCAGGAAGTGCTTTTAGCCGAGATCAGAGACCTGTTGAAGAATAAAAAATGAGGTGAAGGGGCAGCAAGGGAACTAGGGGTGCCTGATCTTGATTCTTGACTTTAGGGGCCGAAGATGCGACCCCAGCAGGGTCATATGAACTGCAAGATAGATGTAAGTAAGTAAGAGCTTTTATCAAATATGGCATCATAGAAAATCCATGTTCCTTTAGGGAATTTCTGGTTGACCCTATCTGATGATTCCAGCCAAGGCCAATGGTTATTCCAGAGCATAGATTTATTTTGATAATCATCGCAAAAGATGGGCATGGAAAATCATAGATAACATGATAATCATCTAAAAGGCACCTCTGCCAAGATCGCACGGCTATAATACAGACAATAACTCAGGAGGAGGTGTGTCATGAGTGAGCTGTATGCCGGGTTGGATCTCCATTCAGGGAACACTTACATAGGGCTGATCGAGAAGGGAACAATGAAGCGAGTTTTCGAGAAGCGGGTAAGGAATAACCTGGAAGAACTTGTATGGACGCTGGCCCCTTACCGTGATGATATCAAGGGGATAGCTGTCGAAAGCACCTTTAACTGGTACTGGCTGGTGGATGGTCTCAATGAGGCAGGGTATGATTGTGTGCATCTTGCCAATCCTGCAGCGATACAGCAGTACAAGGGGCTGAAGTATGCGGATGACCGTCATGATGCCTTCTGGCTTGCACAGATGATGTCTCTAGGCATACTCCCCGAAGGATATATCTATCCCAAGGAAGAGCGACCGGTACGGGATCTTTTAAGGAAGAGATCATTCCTGGTAAAGCAACGGACAGCCCATATCATCTCACTTCAGTCCATGATCGAGCGAAACACGGGTGTGCACATGAGAGCGAATGAACTGAGGAAGGTAAAAGCGGAAGACATCCAGCGGATATTGAAGGAAGACCACCTCGTGCTCCTTGGGACAACGAGTCTTGAGACCATAGCTTTTCTCGGGAAGAATATCAGGAATATCGAGAAAACAGTGAAGAGAGACGTGAAGATGAGAGATGCTTTTGAGAATCTGCACATGGTTCCCGGGATCGGCGATATCCTTGCCATGACGATCCTGCTGGAAGTGGGGAATATCTCTCGTTTTGCCAGGGTGGGAGACTTCACTTCCTACTGTCGATGTGTCCCTACCGGCAGGTTATCCAATGGGAAGAGCAAGGGCAAAGGCAATGCGAAGAATGGGAACCGGTATCTGGCCTGGGCATTCATTGAGGCGGCATATATATCACTCAGACAGTCCTCCAGGATCTCCGGTTACTACAAGAGAAAGGCTTCGAAAACTCACAGGATGGTGGCAATCAAGACCATAGCAAGCAAACTTGCCAGGGCCTGCTACTATATGCTCAGAGATGGCGTTGAGTTTAAGGAAGAGATGCTCTTTTGCTGAGTAGGGGGAGAACGGTGAGACAGTGCTTTTGGTGGCTAAGAACCCTTAACATGGTTGGTCCACCGGTTCCCCCTCTCACATAAAAAAGAATCCAGCGGAGGTAATGCCGATGGTTCAGATCTGCCCTTGCTATGAGTCTATAAGGTGTGGCCGGAAGAGCCTATCGTCATGTAACTTACAGTTGAACATGGCAAGGAACCGATATTTTTCTGGGACAGCAGATGCTGTCAGGGGCGTACGGGTTGAGAGTGCTACTCATCTAGGTTCATCCTCTCGCTGTACAGTCTAAAACCCGATGGGTGCCTGGTGCAGATTGTAATCTGTCACCTGAGCATAATGAAAAACAGGGTGCAGAAAGGGAATTGTTGGCATGCTCCCAGCTGGCTATACGTTAGACCTGCAAAAAAAGTGCGATGGTGAACTATGTTTTTATTGACAGGGGCCTTTTAATGGGTGCCA
>CAYMDG010000464.1:0-2019 GCA_964388905.1 uncultured Bacteriovoracaceae bacterium | reverse complement strand
ATCCGAGCTAAATGGGCTCGTACCGATCATCCCCCCACCATTTATAGTGGGTTTCTGTCTCAGATGCGGTGGCATTCCTACATTCGACCGCACTGAGGACATCCTGTTTGTTCTTTGAATTATTTAAGTAATTGAATACCTTATTTATGATCTTTCTCATATCAATTCCTTTTTCCTTTCGGGCCATGTATCGCTCCCTTTTTCCCAGATGGATCCGAACTACCTCTTTGATAGCAGCTGATGTTCAGTTCTATCATCAATGTCATTTTTTTAACACAGATCTGGCCAAGGTTTGTTACTAAATTAACCCCAGGCAAATACCAGGCAATGCCTAGTACAATATCTTAGATATTGTCATCCCACCTGGGCTTGTACTAGAAGACCGGTAATGACACCCATAGAGCTTCTATCGCCTGCAAAAAACCTTGAGTGCGGCAAGGCAGCCATTGATAATGGCGCCGATGCAGTCTACATCGGCGGCCCATCCTTTGGTGCACGCTCCGCTGCCGGGAATTCTCTTGCCGATATCGAAGCGCTTGCCCGCTATGCCCATCGCTTCCGTGCAAGGGTGTACCTGACGCTGAACACCATCCTTTTTGATGACGAGCTTGACTCGGCCAGGATGCTTGCCAGGCAGGCCTGGGATGCCGGGGTTGATGCCCTGATCATCCAGGATATGGGGTTGCTGGAGCTTGATCTGCCTCCGCTTCCCCTTATTGCCAGCACCCAGATGCACAATGCAGATGCCGCTCATGTCCGGTTTCTGGAACAGGTGGGTTTCGGACGTGTCATACTGGCCCGTGAGCTGACTTTATCACAGATCCGCGAGATCCGGGGAAAAACAACAATAGAGCTTGAGGCCTTTGTGCACGGTGCCTTGTGTGTGGGATACAGCGGCCGCTGCTACCTGAGCGCCTCGCTTGGCGGCCGCAGCTCCAACCGGGGGACCTGCGGCCAACCCTGCCGGCTTCCCTGGAGCCTTACCGATGCCGATGGCCAAGTGCTTGAACATAACCGTTACCTGTTAAGCCTCAAGGACATGAATCGCTCCTCGTGCCTGGTTGATATGATTGAATCCGGCATCACTGCCTTCAAGATCGAGGGCAGGCTCAAAGACATAAGCTATGTCAAAAATGTCACTGCCTTTTACCGCACCCTGCTGGACAGAATAATCGAGGCTCGGCCTGGACTTAAGCGCGCCTCCAGCGGCCGTACTGAAATACCTTTCACCCCGGACCCTTCCAAGACCTTCTGCCGGGGTGCCACCACATATTTTATAAGCAACCAAGCAGATGATATCTGGTCGCCCGATACACCCAAGTCAGTGGGCGAAGAAATTGGCACGGTCATAAAATGCGGACCTGATTGGTTCGAACTCACCAAAGGTTCCGCTGCAATCAATGCAGGCGACGGCCTGTGCTTCTTTGACAAAAAGAGAGAACTCCAGGGCCTGCAGGTGATCAAGGTTATCGACCAGCGCACGCAGGTCCACCTTTCATGCGGCGGTCTTCAGCCAGGTTTGACCATTTTCCGCAACCGCGACCATCAATTTCTCAAACACCTGGATGCCCGGGCCTCGGTACGAAGGATCGCCCTGCATATGATCTTTCGGGAAATCCCCGATGGCTTTGTGCTTGAGGGTCTTGACGAAGACGGTGTCAAAGGCATGGCAACCCTCTTAGTTGCCAAGGAGCCGGCGGAGAAACCTGAGGCCGCTGTAGCTACCATGAAAAAGCAGCTCTCAAGGCTGAACGACAGCATGTTTTATCTTGCGTCATTGAACCTTGAAACAAGGCCCTATTTCCTCCGGGCATCGGAGCTCAACCAGCTGCGCCGGGAACTTATCTCCCTTATGGAAGACAATCGAGGGCAGGCACACAAGCGCCTTAAGTCCAGAGCCGTTCCGGACACCTCTGCCCCCTACCCCGTACCCGAATTGGACTACAGCTATAACATCAGCAACCATGCCGCCCGCGAATTCTACCAGAGGCATGGGGTCACCGCCTTTGAACCCGCCTT
>CAYMDG010000463.1:0-2021 GCA_964388905.1 uncultured Bacteriovoracaceae bacterium | reverse complement strand
CCTTTGATCTGGACAAGAAGTGGATCTATATCGGCTCGAAAGCAGGTTCCGGGCTGCCGCACAGACTTAAGATGAAGCATTCGCTGCGGAAAAACAGCACCCTGAAATTTCCAGTTGCTGACCCATCATCAAGGAGCGCCATTAAAAAATCAGCTTAAAATCGGATTCTGTAGTTAAGAAGAGTAAAGACAATTTTCCGTTAAAATCCATCACCAAAACAGCCTTTGTGAAATACTAATTTTTAGCGGTCCTTCCAGGCTGCTTTGTTGATGGATTTTAACGGGCCTTTTAAAGAACAATTCCATGCTCACTATGAGTGCTCTGCTTAAGGCCACCTTCAGATGCATGAGGCACGCATGGTTACATCCAAACGCAAAATATGGGGTTAAGGCCCCGCTATGTTTTCGTCCGGCTGAGGCTTCTCTGGATGCGGGTCTGGATCTTCTGCTGGAACAGTCTCCTTAATATATATCCACGGAACAGGTTGGCTGCCCGGGTGAGATTCGTGGTTATCTCAGCGTTGTCCTTTGCGGACATTCCCCGAATGATCCTTTTGCGAAACGCCACCTCATGGTCGGTGATCTCGTGGCCGAGACGGACATAGAACTCAAAATCATTTGGGTCGATGCCGAATTGATAGACCTGCCGGATGCCTTCCCTGGCTACGGTAACGTCTTCGGGGTTGTATAGGCAGTTCCTCTTTTCCCTTAGGTAAGGCATAATAAGGCCGATCCGCTCCACCTCATCGAGCTGCTCAGGCTTCAATCCGGTCAGGCTTAAGAACTCCGCCCGGTCTACCAAGTTCATTTCCCCATTGGCCATGGGTGCGAACACTGCATCCTCAACCGCCGAAGACTCTTCAAAGGTAAAACCGTCGTCCATGCGGCGCAGGATATTTTTGATCATGGCCAAAGGGTAGTACTTTTTTTCCTGCAGATGCTGGATTGCCTCGAGCTTCTTGATGCAGATCTCGTCGTAGTAGGCCATCTTCTTATTGACCTTCTCCGGGGCAGGAAGGAGGCCTTCTTTCACGTAGTAACGGATCGTGGAGACAGGGACCCCGCTTTTTTTGGAGAGTTCTCCTATTTTAAAGCCCATGTCTTTATCGTCCTTTTCAGCCTCTGCGCTCAACCATCAAGCAAAAACGCCCGACATCCTTGTCTCGATAGCCTGAGCCTCATTCACGATCCGATCCAGCAGTTCCTTGACCGATGGCTCGTCATTGATCAAGCCGCCGCACTGACCCACGGGGAGGATGCCCTTTTCAAGGTCACCTTCTTCAGTTGCCAGCTGGAAGGCCTTGGATGCGTTTGCCAGATAAGCGAACTGCATGGAGGTCTTCCAGCCTGACAGCAGGACACCGATGAAGAGTTTGATGAAGGGAAGACGCAGCGACTTGGCAATATCCTGTGCATTGAAGAATGCTGCGGGCAGGTTCAAGCCTTTCTTTTTGGCACGCTGGGCCGTCTCGGTATCCAAAACCCGGCACCAGAGCCCGTCGATGCGTTTCGAGTACAGGGTCTCTGCGGTATCCATCTTGATGGAGAGATCTTTATAGTTTCTGTGCAGCGGGCTTTCCTTGGTCGTCATAAGCCTGGTCCCCATGGCGACACCTTCGGCTCCCAGGGCGATGGCTGCGGCCAGGCCCCGCCCGTCTGCTATTCCACCGGCCGCCACGACAGGGATAGTCAGGGCATCAACAAGGCTCGGGATGAGGCAGAATGTGGTGATGAACTCACCATGGGCCGCCGCCTCATTACCCGTCGCTATTACGGCATCGCATCCATAATCCTGGGCCCGCTTGGCATGACGCGCGGTTACAACGGTGGCCACAACCTTGCCGCCGTATTTGTGGGCTTCCTCTACGATCCAATCCCCCTTGCCCAGGGCGAAGTTGATCACCGGGACCTGCTCTTCCAGGAGAACCTTTGCTGACTCCTTGGCGCCGGGAAAAAGGAGTGATGCGTTGGCGCCGAAGGGCTTGTCGGTGAGCTTGCGGATCTGTTTTATCGCTTTTCGGG
>CAYMDG010000462.1:0-2036 GCA_964388905.1 uncultured Bacteriovoracaceae bacterium | reverse complement strand
CCGCCAGGATGCCAAGGCCCCCGGAATAGATCTGCAGGGATTCATGCAGGCCGAACTCGGCAGAGAAATAGACCACCGGCCTGTTGTTCAGATTGCCGCAGTGGATGGCGCCCCAGGTCTTCTGCAGCTCGATATACTCATTGAGCCGCCTGAATGCATAGTTTATGCGGCTGTGGAGCACCAGTTCGGAGGCGCGTTCCTCCACCTGGGCAGGGGTGATCTGATTCATGAAGGCAACCGGATTGTGTTCAACCTGCCGCCAGATATGGGGGTCCAGGTCGGTGAAGATGCTTATGACCTCAGGGTGCCATGTCCACCAGAGGTTGTCAGCCAGTGCCCGGAGACGTTTATGAAGATTGATGTTCATGTCTGTCATAGGTAAACCCCTCAAAAGTTTAGTGTGTGGAGAAACCGCCAAGACAATTTAGAACCATGGGTAATATTTATCATTAATGCTCTGTTACAGGAAACGGTAAAATATAATATATTCAGTATTCATCACCGCCAAAGAGTGTGATAATGAATGCTTCCATGATTGAAAAAATCCCTTTCATGCACCGGGGCAAGACATACAACATCATCGTCGAGGACGACATAACCTTTGCGGCCCTGCATTCCATCCTGGACGACCTCAACAGGCAGGGGGCATTCCCTGCAGAGGAAGGTTGTGCGGAACTTTATCAGGTGACCCACGAAGAGTTCTGTTACACCATAGGTGTTGACGGCATCGATGTCATCATCTCGGTGAGCGCGATGTGATCCATGGTCGATACCCACCTGTGCCAGCCTGATGCCACAAAATCATGCGCTGCCTGTTGCGGTATCTATAATTACGTGGACAACACCAGAGACTCTCTGGAAAAACGCTTTGACTCCCGTACGCAGCTTTTCTCCCGGGTCAGGGAGAACACCCTGACAATAAAAGACTATCAGGCCATTATCCGTCACAAGGAGAACCCCAAGCGCATCTATTCAACCATCTATACCTGCGAGTTCGTGGGTTTTCTGGATGTTGGCTTCAAGCGGGTGGGGTGCATGCTCCATCCCCTCATGAATCAAGGGGAAGACCTGCGGGTGATAAGTTTTTACGGTCAAGATATCTGTGAAGGCCATTTCTGCCCCAGCTACCAGAAACTCGATGCGCATGAAGCGCAGATCCTCCTGGCAGCCCTTGATGACTGGTACCTCTACGGCAGCGCCATTACGGATATCGACTTCGTGAAGACCTTTTTCAAGATCATCCAGGACCGCCTGGGTGAAACGCTGGACGTGAAAAAGGTCCGGTCCGTACCTCTGCTTCTGGACATTATCAGGCGTTATTGCAGCCTGAAGGTATCCTGGCCGTTCAGGGATACCAGCAGGCCCCGGTTCGGAAAGTATTACTTCGTGGGTGAGGAGTATGATATCGCCCGCATCGACTATGCATCGCTTTCTGCCCCTGTCTCTGTCTATGACGACATCTTCGTGAGCCTGTCCTCTCTGTTTAAAAGCAAGGTTGAACTGGACAGGGCCGCCCGGATGATAGATGCTCTCATGGAGGAGTTCTGTTGTGGATACAGCTGAGCTGATGGATGATATCATTCAACTGGCACTGGATGAGGATGGAAGGGACATCACCACCGAGGCCATCTTCTCCGAGGAAAGCTCCCTGCAGGCCGTCATGAAGGCAAAGGCGGACGGCATCATAGCGGGCGTAAAGGTGGCCAAAAGGGTCTTTGCCCTTGTAGACCCCGGCATTACCTGCAAATTCCAGGTGCACGACGGACAATCCGTGGTTGCAGGCGATAAGATCGCCGTTATCACGGGCCCTGCTCGGGGCATACTCAAGGCGGAAAGGGTGGCGCTCAACTTTATGCAGCGCATGAGCGGCATTGCCACCAGCACGGCCTCTTATGTGAAAAGGCTTGATGGCACCAGGGCCCGCATCCTGGACACCCGCAAGACCTCGCCGGGACAGCGCGTGCTCGACAAGACGGCAGTACGGCTCGGAGGCGGAGACAATCACCGCATGGGGCTCTTTGACATGGCGCTCATCA
>CAYMDG010000461.1:0-2041 GCA_964388905.1 uncultured Bacteriovoracaceae bacterium | reverse complement strand
AGGGTATGCCCCACGATCTCCTGACGGGAACGGTTGAACAGTTTCAGGAAGACATCGTTGACTGCAAGGCAGGTATAATTCTTATCGATATAGCCCATGGGGTCTTCAATGGCAGAGAAGATCAGGTCGTATTTCCGGAGTGCGCCCTTGGTCTTGCTGCGGCTCCCGGATTCCTGTTCCAGTTCCTTGACCCTTTTTTCAAGCTCTTCATATGTCGGTTTTCCATCCATGAGGTGTCCGCCTCCGGTCGTTTACTTAAGGGATTCAGTATCAGATATATATGGGAATGCTTGGGTTGTTTCAATCACTCCTCCTTAAGAACCAAGAAAAAAACAGCAAATACTTGTTTTACGTAGTCCACAATAGGGTGTTCACCTGATTCATAAATCCTCAAAATTTCCGTACGGTAAAAAGGAAACCAATGGGGGCGGATGGCAACAGAGATAAAAGCTGAACCCTTTTGAGGTGCAAAGAAAGGAAGGTGCCCAATGAACGATTTTACAAAAAAGAAATATCTCCATAAGTTACGCACACCGGAGCAGGTGGCGGGGATGGTCAAGTCCGGACACAGGATATTCTTCGGAGAGTTCGTGCTCAGGCCCGATTCGCTCGATGAGGCCCTGGCCCTACGGGCAAACCAGCTCATGAATGTGATCATCGAGGGGGTGTGCATAACCAAGGTGCCCAAATTCATAGAGGCAGACCCTCATCGGGAACACTTCATCTATCATGACTGGCATATGTCCGGAGTGGGCAGGAAGCTCTACCAGCAGGGTCTGTGCAACTACGTCCCCTTCACCTATCACCAGGGCCCCCGGGTGGTGAGGAAGTATAAGGAATATGATTTCGTCTTCGTATCGGCAAGGCCCATGGACGAGCAGGGTTACTTCAACTTCGGCCTGTGCAACTCCATCACCTCTGCAGCCATAACCAAGGGCAAAAAGGTTGTAGTAGAGGTAAACGAGTCGTTGCCCCACTGCCTTGGCGGAAACCAGGAGTCTGTCCACATTTCCCGTGTGGACTATATCGTGGAGGGCAAGAACCCGCCGCTCCTGGAGGTCAAGCCCGCCGTCCCCACCGAGACGGATGTGAAGATAGCCACGCACGTCATGAAAGAGATAGAAGACGGGGCATGCATTCAGCTGGGTATAGGCGGCCTGCCCAATGTCATCGGCTCCATGCTCGCAGAGTCCGATCTCAAGGATCTGGGCATACACACGGAGATGCTGGTTGATTCCATGGTGGATCTCTACAATGAAGGCAAGGTGACCGGAAACTGCAAGACCATCGACCGGTTCAAGATGGCCTATACCTTTGCCATGGGTACGAACAAGCTCTACGATTTCCTCCACAATAACCCGGCCTGCGCATCGTACCCGGTGAACTACACCAATGATCCCAGGATCATCGGCGTGAACAGCAAGGTGGTGGCCATCAACAATGCCATCGAGGTGGACCTGTTCGGCCAGGTCTGCTCCGAGTCAGTGGGCACCGCCCACATTTCGGGCACTGGCGGCCAGTTCGACTTTATCTTCGGGGCATTCAATTCACACAGGGGCAAAGGGATCATCGGCATATCCTCCACATTCACCGACAAGAACGGCAAGCCCCAGTCCCGGATCGTACCCACCTTGAGGCCCGGTTCCATCGTCACGGTGCCCAGGTCCATCGTGCAGTATGTGGCCACTGAATTCGGCATTGTACAGCTCAAGGGCAAATCCACCTGGGAGCGTGCAGAGGCGCTCATCAGCATCGCCCACCCCATGTTCCAGGACGAACTCATCAGCCAGGCCCAGGAAATGAAGATCTGGCTCGACAGGAACCGGTACGACGCATTTGAAATAGCGATCGTGCCTTAAAGACATCATGCTGGAAAGAGAGGAACAGCGCTTTGGACCACTGACGGGCATCGCACACTCGATCACTTCAAGCGCTGTTCCTCCTGTCCATATTGGGAAAGAGCATCTGAAGAAAGCCGGATGTACGCCAAGAAGGAGATCCTGACCATGAATGTATTTACAGCCATCACCCACAGGAAGAG
>CAYMDG010000460.1:0-2043 GCA_964388905.1 uncultured Bacteriovoracaceae bacterium | reverse complement strand
TTCTTTGAACCGATCACCCTTCTCTTCGGTTATTGGAGGATGAAACTATAATTAAATGACTCTTGAACGGCTATACAGCCCGTGGTGAGACACTGGGAAGATTCAGCCTTTTCAATCCAATCATTTCACAAGGCGAAATGATTGGATTGAAAAGGTCAGCCATGGAGGATAAACATGACAGCTTGTTCTGAATACCTTTAAAGGATTTGCATCATTAAATCCGGATTATGCAGCCAAGATCCGTAAAGAACAAATCCACCCGAGCCGATTGCAAAAGTCTAAATTTGTCATTCCTGCGGAAGCTTCAAATCCAGTCTTTTTTCAGAAACTTCTGGACCCCCGCCTTCGCGGGGGTGACACCTTTTTGGAATTTTGCATATGCACACCCCCTATGGTTTATCGTCCTTAGCAAATTTCTTGGCCATGGTGCCCACCTGCTGGGAGCATGCCCTCGGGCATACAAGGATTGCGTCAGGCCCTTCAACCACCACAAGGTCGTTCACCCCGATGAGCACGATGTGCTTGTCCGTGGACCAGATCACGTTTCGCTCTGCATCTACAAGTTCCCCGGAACCCCGTATGGTATTCCCCTTGGTATCCGTGGTGAACAGGCTCCCCATGGCATCCCAGCTGCCCACATCGCTCCAGCCGAAATCCACCGGGATCACGGCCACCCGGGATGCCTTTTCCATAATACCGTAGTCAATGGAGACCTTTGGTGCGGCCAGATAGAATCGTTCCACACTCTCAGGGTCGGTATCCAGAGAAGCCTTAAGCTTCATGAGTTCCTCAGAGAGATCGGCCATGTAACGGGAGAACATGTCAAGGATGGTGTCGGCACGCCAGAGGAACATGCCTGCATTCCATAGGTACCCGCTCTTGAGGTACTGTTCGGCAAGGATCCGGGCGGGTTTTTCATGAAAGGACTTCACCCTCTTCAGGGTGAGGCCACCCTGACTCAACAACACGACCTCAGGTGCGATATACCCATACCCAGTCTCGGGCCGCTCGGGTACAACACCTAAGGTTATGAGGAGGTCCGGGTGCGATTGCAGCGCCTTTGTCCCGAAGAGTATTGCCTCTTTCAGTTTGGCAGGCTCCCTGATGATGTGGTCTGACGGGAATACGGCCATCATTGCCTCGGGGTCCTTCTTCGCGATGACCACGGCAGCATACCCGATGCATGGGGCAGTATTGCGTCCTACGGGCTCGGCAAGGATATTGCCCGGGGGGATCTCCGGGACCTCTTCCGCCACCTTGGCGGCCAGGTCCCTGGAGGTGACAACATAGATATTCTCAGGCGGCGCAAGATCGAGCGACCGCTCGAATGTTACCCTGAGCAGGCTCTTGTCTCCTTCAAAGGGGATAAGCTGTTTCGGCATCTGGTCCGATGATACCGGCCAGAGCCTCTCCCCTTTTCCCCCTGCCATGATCACAACCTGTAGGGCCATAATACTCCTCCTGATTCCCTCATGGGAATTTGGTTTTGCACAATTGAAGTATCGGCTTCTTATACTCCAATTAATTTGTTGACGCCACGCAAGAAGGTATCCTAGAACCTACACTCATCGTATGGAAAAAATACTCGCCTTTACAAAGAAAAACCGGATCTTCCTGTCACGAGTGCTCATCGGGGCCGTGGTGCTGCTTATGATCTTCTCAAGGTCGCTCTGGCAGCCTGGGTTGGAAACACATATGGCAATCGAGTTGACGGCCTTTGTCCTGGTTCTGTGGGCTGCCTTCGGCAGGCTCTGGGCCTTGAGTTATATCAGCGGCCACAAGACAAAAGACCTCATAACCGAGGGGCCCTATTCCATCATGAGAAATCCCCTGTACTTCTTCAGCCTCTGCGGGGCTGTGGGAATCTGCATCCTTTCCAGAAGCGTCCTCGTTTCGGGCTCCATCCTGCTGGCCTTTGGGGTCTACTACCCCCTGGTCATAAGGGCCGAGGAGAAAAATCTGGCCCAGGTCCATGGCGAAAGCTTCAGTCAGTATTGTTCCGTGGTGCCGTCATTCATCCCGAAAATAACCCTGTTTCATGAA
>CAYMDG010000459.1:0-2058 GCA_964388905.1 uncultured Bacteriovoracaceae bacterium | reverse complement strand
TAATTATTTCGGTGGGATGGGATGAAGTTGCATTTGAACCTACGTCCCCATCTCGGTGGACCAGATGAGAAACCATGGTATGGCTGAGGTTCGGCAGTCTGAGTGCCGTGAGCATTCACTGGTCTATGCCGACGTCAGAAACGGCGCACCGCACACGCCCGCCTTTATAGCCTTAGAGGAAAGGGCGGCCCAATTCGGCGTGCAGCGTAGACTTGGGGCTTGACTTTTGACATTTCAAAAAAACAGGTGTCATCCCTAAAAAAGTTGGCCCATCCCAATGCGGAATTCGGATTGCGCCTGCCTGCCGGTAGGCAGGGATTGCGGAATTAAACTAATTATTGAACCAGAGACAGAAGGTTTTCATCGAAGAGAAAGATTTCTTAAATACCTTGAATTCTTGAGTGACAACAAGTATTTTCACATCCTGTGCTGTTTTGATGTGGGTTTCGGCGCCGTGAGGTACATGACTATTGGAGAGAGCAAGGCAAGGACCGACCCGAGCCCGAGGGCGGCCGTCCAGCCAAACCACATGGCCACACATAGCCGGTCACGCCCGGCGCCACGATGGAGGCAAGCGCACTTCCCGTATTCATCATCCCAGTGATGAACCCTGCCTTTCGCACGTTCATGTCCATGGGCAGACTCCAGAAGGCCGGGAAGTTCATGCCTGCCAGGGAGATGGTTGCGGTGATGAGGCCCACAGCCACCTCGGCATTCCCCGCCTGGGTCACAAACCACAAACACGCAGCCATTGCCGGTGCCCCAGCATAGATCAGGGTTCGCCTTGCACTGCCGGTTGAAAAACCCCTCTTCACAAGTGCATCCGATAGCCAACCCGCTCCATTTGTGCTGATCAATGCCGCCAGCCAAGGCAGGGATGCAAAGAACCCCATTTTGATGGTGGTGTAACCGCGCACCTGGACAAGATAGGTCGGCAGCCAGTTCAGGAACAACCACCAGGTATAGGTGAAACAAAAATAGGCGATGGTAAGCCCCCACACAGCTTTCGAGCGAATCGGGGCATCACCAACAGATACGCCTGCTTCCGCCACCTGACCTACTTCAATCTCTCTCAGGTTTTCTCTGCTCATGCCCTTGTGCTCGGAAGGATTTTCAGTGCTATAGAGCAGCCAGGCGCCGGTCCACAGGAAGCCCAAAATGCCATAGAAATAGAACATGGCCTTCCAGCCGAACACGGTCATGAGCCATATGGTCAGCGGCGTAGCAATCAACGGTCCGGCGGCAACGCCCGAAAGGTTCAGCCCCTGAATCCGAGCCCTTGCCTTTCGCGGCACCCACCTTGAGAGCACGCTGGTTGCCCCCGGGAAATTTAGGCCTTCAGCCAGGCCCAACAGTCCCCTGACCAGATACATGAGGAGCGGAGTGCCGGCAAACGGCGTCAATAGCGTAAAGAAGGACCATCCCACGCTTCCGGCTGCGAGAACTTTCCGTCCGCCGAACCGGTCGCCAAGAAGTCCTGCGGGAATCTGCGTGAGGATATACCCGACCCCGAACATGGACATGGCCAGCCCCAGGATGCCCATGTCCCAGTGGAAGAGTTTCATGATCGTCGGGGCCGCGACGGAGAAGTTGACCCGGTCAAAATAGCAGATCATGGTGTTCGCGAAAACAAAAAGCCCAATGATCCAGTAGGCGGGAACAGACCGTTGTTTCACCTCTGAGGCAACGCGATCTGAGGGTTCCATGGATGTTTTTCTCCCGGTAAAAGATGATAGGAAGCAGCGGTTCATTGCAGGTACTTTCAGTGAACGACTTAACAACCGCAACCGCTTACAAGGCTTCCGTTCTCGCGTGGCGACGGGAAAGACGCCCAGAAAGGGGAGCCCTTTCTGCTCCTTCAAACGCAGATCAAGGAATGACAAGACTTTCCTTTAGAGCGGGGTAAATATACAAAAACGGGAGTAGTCTGTCAACAATAAACCCGAAAGGTGTCAATAAACCCGAAAGGAAAATAACAGGCAATCGTAATAACATCTGGGACAAGGGGACGTTGTGAAAGCGCCGGTTAAGACCGGTGGAGTGTAGTGAATGAAAGAG
>CAYMDG010000458.1:0-2086 GCA_964388905.1 uncultured Bacteriovoracaceae bacterium | reverse complement strand
TTTGATGCGCTCAAAGATGGGGTAGGATTTTCAGTTTTAATCATGATCTTGCCAACCCCGTTTTGATAAAGGATATCCGTTTTGAAGCTTTTGGAAATATCCCTGAGATGCGTGATGATCTTCTTTGCCGGGTTTCCGCTGCTCAGCCTGGGCTGGAAACCGACTTCCTGATTTTTTACATTCAGCGGATATAGAATTATCTGTACCGGAACACTGTTTTTGAACCTTGTCACTGGTGCAAAGCTGAACGTAGCATTATCACTTATGGTGCCGAAGGCAAAGTTACCAAGGCTGTAAAATATGGGCCGGCCCTTGAATAACTCTATTGGTTGCGGGACATGGGGGTGGTGGCCGAGGACCATATCTGCGCCCGAGTTTATAGCATGATGAGCAAAATCGATTTGATACTTCTTGGGCTCGCTCTTCAGTTCCTCTCCCCAGTGGAAGCTCACCATGAGGACATCTACCCTTGGTCTGGCATCCCTGATATCGTATCCCACCTGTGCCCAATCAGGGTGTGCAGTGCCCGGTTTGCCGGGAGTTGCCCAGAACTCTTCGGGAAAGGTAAGGGAATATGCCAGGAGGCCGTACCGAATCCCGCGCTTTTTTATGACAGCGAGCCTGCTTGCTGAGGCCGGATCAGCCCCTGCCCCGGTAAAGGCGAGCCTGTTTTTCCGGCACTGCTTTATGGTATCCCTCAGGCCCTTATCGCCGTAATCCATGATATGGTTATTCGCCAGCGACAAGAGGTCAAAGCCTGCCTTCCTGATGGCGTTGAGCGATTCCGGATTGCCCCTGTAGGTGTATTCCTTGTCGGTGAAACGGACCCCCTTCATGGTAATGGGATATTCTAGGTTAGCAAATGCAACATCAGCGGAAGCAATAAGCCTTGCTAGGTTTTTATCCTGGAAGGGATGGTCATATCCCTTTTCCTGCAGAAGAGGGTTTGCGCTCCCGGTAAGCATGATATCGCCGACTGTGAGCACCCGGTGTACTCGGAGCAGCTTCTCATCAGGCGCCTTGCCGCGAACGCCACCGAATAATGCTTCTGGATTCCAGACAAGAATTGTCAGGATCATGAAGATGGGCACTATGCAGACCATTGACCGTGATTTTTTGATTTTCATGAAGAGCGGGAAAAGACCGTTCTTCTTTCTGTCAACCTCTTGATACACGGCGTTGTTTGCCTGCGCTCTTTTTTGAAGGGGGTTTATGTGAGCTGAACTCCATGTTCTCCGGGTTTATATATGTCCCCCGGTGAGTAATACGGAAATCGAGGTGAGGACCTGTTGCACGCCCTGTCATGCCCACATAGCCGATGATTTCGCCCTTTCTTACCCTTTTCCCCATGAGGATATTCCGGGAAAAACGCGAGAGATGCCCATACTGCGAGATGTACCCATTGGCATGCATGATGCGGGCGGTCTTTCCATAACCCCCATCCCATCCTATGAAATTAACCCTGCCTGGTCCTATGGAATGAACCGGAGTACCGGATTGGGCAGAGTAATCAATGCCGAGATGGGGTTGAGCCGAATTGGTGAAGGGGTCTATCCTGGAGTAACTGAATCCGGATGATACCCGCCGATAGGTGAGCGGCACCTTGAGGAAAGCGGCCTCATCGGCCTTTACTATGCGGCCCTGGCGTGCCTTCCTGGATAGGGCTGCTCTTTGAAGTTTTGTCCCCTTGTTCTTGCCGGGGGCATGGAATTTTGTTGATGACAGGTCTTGATTATCGGCATCTGAAGACTTGCCTTGTTCCGTTGCTGTTAAGGATTTTTTGTTCCATGGCGGCGGTTCCGGCAAAAGTACCAGGCCGCTTGCTAATAACTCGTAAGGGGTCTGGGTGGTTGTGCGAACACTATCAGGCAGGCCGCAGTTATAGGATGAGAATGTTTTCATTGTGTTACCGGTTCTTACCGAGGCAGCGGGTTTTGTTTGAGGAATAGATGCCTTGGCAGGCGCCAGGTTGTTCATGTGCGGTTGATTCGGTCTTGCTCCGGATTGTTTTTTTGGAGAGGAGACGGTGCCCACTCTTTCCTGAATGAGACTTATGACCTTGCCGTTATACAGGACAACCTTTTTC
>CAYMDG010000457.1:0-2087 GCA_964388905.1 uncultured Bacteriovoracaceae bacterium | reverse complement strand
AATGATAGTCCGTATTGAAGGAATGTCAATATGTATTAGAAGTTGATGTTACCCGGGTTTGTTTTTTTGGCAGGTTCGATCTTCGGGCCATGCATAACCCTCCACCATGCAATTCCATGGAGTGAATCATGGAGCCTTTTCAATTGTGTGATATCTATGGGAGTGGCAGGGGGAATAGTGCCTGGAACTAAATGATTTCGGGGGTTTTCACTGATATCGAGGAAGAAGGATGATCCTATTACAAGGCCTTTGCCGACACCGACTGGGCAAGAACGCGGTTCCAGCAGATCCTTGCCGAGGGTATGATAGGTAAACCCCTTGGGGGCAGCGAGTTCAACGAGCGTGGGGGTGAGATCAAGGTGGCTGCCCACCATCTTTGATGGAGGATGAATGCCTTTAATGACATCGGGACCGTAGAAGACACACGGTATGGAAGTTTTCTCAAAGATATCCGGTTTCTTGCTTATTGTTCTCCTTGCTTCATGATCTGCGGTGATCACAACCAAGGCATCCGGAAGCCTTGCAGTGATTTGCCGGGCGAAGTCGGCAATACATTTGTCTGCGTACCAGAGGTGTCCCCATATGGCGAAGTCGATATCATCAAGGCAAAACTCGCTGAGTTCAGGAGGGATCGCATTCAGGGTGAACCCCTTGGCCCTTACATCAACCGTAAACGGGGGGTGAAAGCTCGTGGTAAGGATGAGATTGAAGCTGGGCCGGTCATCATTGATGGTTTTTTTGACGAAATCGAAGAGGTGCTCATCGTCAACACCCCATTCATTCGATGATGCCCAGTCCCCCATATGACCACCGCCATAGATTTCTTGGAAACCCTGGTCTTTACAGAAGTCACCCACCCGCTGCCAACTTAAAAATCCGCCATAGAAGAACCCGGTGCGATAGTCCATGTCTTTAAATATCCGGGCGATGCTTGTGGGATAGGGAGATCGTGCCGTGGGTCTGTAATTAGTAGTAATGCCGGCATCAGGAAGGTTCGTGACAATGGTGTTCAAGGTGCCCATGGTTCCCTGAGAACCCGAGATGAAGGGGTCTATCATGAAGCCTTCTCGGGCAAGCCCTTTCAATCCATCCGTCAAATGGAGCGATGAATACTTGTCCCACAGAGGCCATGCGCTGTAGCTTTCCGCCACGATGTAAAAGATGTGGCGGGGCGGTGTGCCCTTTGGTCCTTTGGCATGCGTGCGCATGTACCTGTCGAGGTCGTCATGGAGCTCTTCATTTGAGAATACAAACTGTGCAGCCCTTGCTATCCCCTTGTCAGGCAGAAATATTTTGATGCCGTCTGTGCCGGAAAGCTTTAATTGATGGCCGATGGCATAGGCGAGAGCCTTATATGGATTCATTACGGTCTTATTCAGAAACTTGTCTTTTGTGATGGCTGCGTGCCTCTCGCGCAAAGGCGGTCCGAGGCCCAGTGTACCTCGGGCGCCAATGATGAGCAAGTAGATGATTATAAAAGTTGCACCAATTTGTGAAGGCAGGGAGGAGAATAACTGTTCTGTCAGAGCCTGCGAGAGTATAGGGCTGCTGATAAACACCTTTGTCAGGTACCAGCCGAGGATCGCAGCTGCTGTTATGCCTATGGCATGCTCTATGACATGGTATGCCTTGATGATGGTAAGGATTGAGGCCTTGAGATCGTCATAGATGAGATTAAAGATGAAATGATTGAACTGATCATCAAATTCCCTGAAATATGAGATGGTAATGACACAGATAATAGAGGAGAAGACCATGAACACGATGCCCGTAATCATCCTCGCCTCTGCGGCCCAGACAGCATTGTTGATAAAGCCGCTTAAAATGCTGAAGCAAAAAGGGATCAGTATCCACAAGGTAGCGACCACGCCGTCATAACGTGCGCCATTAACCAGAGTTGCCATTAGGGTGTAAACCGAGCTTGTCTTTTCCATATGGCTTCTGAATGTCAGGATAAACACAATCCTAAAGACAAGGAAGAACATCATGAAGCAGAGCCACAGTTTGAAATCCAGCTGAAACTGCATGAAAAACTGGTGCCAGTTATTCATGACCTATTTACATACGGGTTGTGATCCGGCTTTCAG
>CAYMDG010000456.1:0-2092 GCA_964388905.1 uncultured Bacteriovoracaceae bacterium | reverse complement strand
ACCTTGATGTGGCCAATGCCTTTTTCAACCAGGGAATGATCCCGAAAAACGATCTTCTGGAAGCCCAGGTGAAGTATGCACAGAGCGAGGAGCTGCTGATTACCGCCGAGAATGCAGTCAAGATTACCGAGGCGAACCTGAACATCCTCTTGCAAAGAGACCTTATGGAGGAGATAAACATAGACTCCGAGATACCCATCACTAGCATTGACCTGACCTTTGATCAATCCCTCGCCTCTGCCATGGAAAGCAGGCAGGAAATAAAGACTGCAAAGCTCCAGGTGGAAAATTCCTCCAAGGGGATCAACCTGGCACGGTCAGCCTTCATGCCGAGTGTGGCAGCCACCTATACGTACGAAAGGACCGGCGAGGATCCCGATACTGACGATTATAACACGTGGAAGGCAGGCCTTGGCCTTACCTGGAACCTCTTTTCAGGGGGCTCGGGTTACTGGAATTACAACAAGGCAAAATACATGAACGCCAAGGCCGGGTATCTGCTGGAAAGCCTGAAGAACGGGGTTACCATGGAGGTAAAGAATTCATACCTCAATATCCAGGAAGCAACAGCCCGTTTGCAGGTGGCGGAGAAGGCCATAGCCCAGGCTGAAGAATTAGCCAGGATACAGAAAGACCGGTACAACCTCCAGGTGGCGACCACCACCGACGTGCTGGACGCCCAGACCTTGCTCGTGCAGGCGAAAAATAACTACCTGACCGCCAGGGCCGATCACGCACGGGCCATTGCAGCATTAAAGGCATCCATGGGCACCTTGTAGGCAATTTCTCCTCCAGGAATACTATGCTCATAAACCCCCGGGGTATGCCGGGGGTTTTCTTTTTTCTGAGCTATACAGAGCCTGGTCTTGATAGTGATCATTCAAGTGTGCTAACCACTCCCCCATGACAAAAGAGCTCTCCCTGACGGCCGAGATATCAAAGGTACTCTCATGCCCGCCTTCGGAGCGCGGCCGGGGAATAATAGACTCGCCGTATACCAAGCAGATCCTCGAACAACTGCCTCCTCAGGAGACCTATCTCATCATCAAGGAGGCCTGGGGCTCGGATAGCCAGATCCTGCTCCAGTATGTGCCTCCCGAGGCGGTGTGCAACTTCATAGACCTTGACTGTTGGGATGGGGAGAATTTTTCCGTGGAGGCAGGCATGGAATGGCTTGCAGAGATCCATAATGCCTCTTTCGAGTCTTTTATGCAGGCACTGGAAACCATCGACCTGGAGATACTCGTGCTCCTGTTTCAGACGTATATCGAGGTAGTGCATGTAAGGCCTTCTGACGAACAGATCCCTGATCTTATCGATGAAGGTTTTGAGAGCATTGATAACATGTACTATTACCGTATCATCTTGGATGATGACCACACCCACTTCATCAAGGAAATGCTGAGCATCCTCTTTACCAGCTTCCGGGAGCTCTATTACATTATCCTTGAAGGCGTCATGAACGAACTGAAGACAGGGATGGAGGAAACCACCTTTGAGCGCAGATCCTTGCGCCTCATGGAGATGGGCTTTCCCCAGCCGGACGAGGCCATCAGTATTTATCAGCACATAAGACCGCAAAGGCTCCTTAACCAAGGGATCATAAAGGAAAAGACCCCGATTATTAACAAGAGCTTGAACATGCTCCCCACCGTATACCTGGAACAGTTCTCCCAGGAAAGGGGCTTGCTCGTAACAGAACTTGAAAAGACCTCTTCCGAGACAAGAAAGCGGTTTCTCTATGAGATGATATATCTGGCCAATAAGATCATTATGGCTGATTTCAGACCGCTCAATAGCAGTGAAGAGATCAAGCACAGCATGCAGAAGGCTAGCTCTCTTGCCTCCTTAGGGTTGAGCATTGCCATGAAAGAAACGGGCCTCAGCGCAGAGAACGTCTTATGTGATATCAATGCCGAGACCCTGTTCTCACTCGGGTATAACATGATTTACGAGCAGCAGCGCAGACTCAGGCTCCTCCTCAAGGATATCGAAGTGTCCATGATCCCGGAAAGGTTCAGGGAATATGCCGAAGGTCTCCTGAAAAAAAGACCTCTGTTCAAGAACAAGGACTATTCCTGCATGGAGGACC
>CAYMDG010000455.1:0-2094 GCA_964388905.1 uncultured Bacteriovoracaceae bacterium | reverse complement strand
GTGAAGAAGATCATCACGTTGTGCCCCCATGGATTCAATACTCTGAAGTATGATTATAAGGAGCTTGGCGGCAACTTCGAGGTTTACCACTATACGGAGATCCTCGATACGCTCATCAAGACCGGTCAGATTAAGATCAAAGAGCCCATAAGCGACCTTGGCACAATTACCTACCATGACTCCTGCTATCTTGGCCGTTACAACAAGATATATGACCAGCCGCGCGATATCCTCAAGGCCATCAGCTCGAGCCCCATGGTGGAGATGTCAAGCCACCATGAAAAGAGCTTTTGCTGCGGCGCAGGCGGAGGAAGGATGTGGATGGAGGAACACCTGGGCACAAGGATAAACCAGAAGAGGACCAATGAGGCCCTGGATTCCGGTGCAAAGACAATATGCACCGCATGCCCGTTCTGTTTCACCATGCTTACCGACGGTATCAAGGAGCTGGAACTCAGCGAAAAGCTCCAATCGGCAGATATCGCGACCCTGGTGGCCAGGGCTGCCGGCATCGATCTCAAGGGCAAAAAGGCTTCAGAGGGCGAGGCTTAAATTAAGACGAAAAAGTTCCAACCCTGAATCTCACAAAAGAGGGGGTGCAAAAGGCACCCCCTCTTTTTTTCTTGATCACATCACTTCACTGACGTTATCTTGTGCTCCACAAGGATATGATGACCATGGAGAATGGTAAGAGAGAAGAGCATAGGCCGTGGGGCTTTTATGAGGTGCTTTCACAGGACAAGAAAGACCACAAGGTCAAGCGGATCACGGTCTGGCCTGGTAAGCGCCTGAGCCTCCAGTATCATCAAAAGCGCAGAGAGCACTGGGTCGTTGTTTCCGGCTATGGGCTAGTCTCCGTGGATGGGAAACAGGTGAAGATTGCCCCGAATGAATCCATTGACATCCCGTTAAGGGCGCAGCACCGTATGGAGAATATAGGAGATGAGCCCCTCGTGTTTATTGAAGTCCAGCAGGGTGAGTACTTTGGAGAAGACGACATAGTCCGCGTGGAAGATGATTTCGGGAGGAGTTGAGGATCGAGTGTATGTACGACCGTAAGGAAAGAGAGCTCTTTGTGTTGCTCTACGAGACGGCCTCTTCTGCCGGGATCGAGGTCATTGAAGACAGGATCAACCGCAAAGGCGGGGTCTGCCGGGTGGAAGGCAGGGTGCATGTGATCTTCGACGAACAGGCGCCCTACCGGGAGAAGAACAGGCTGATACTCGATGCAATCGGAAAGACCGATCCTGATACGACATATCTGCCTCCGAAAGTCAGAAATCTACTCGGAAAACAGGATAATTTTATGGAAGAGCCCTTAGACCCATAGGCACGGTTGTATGTGTCAGGCTGCCTTCTGGATCTGGGCCTTCATTTCTTCGAGGCCCTTGTGCACAAGGTCAACCGTCTGGGAGATGATGTTGTTAAGCCAATC
Source organism: uncultured Bacteriovoracaceae bacterium (assembly GCA_964388905.1). Classification (GTDB taxonomy): domain Bacteria; phylum Desulfobacterota; class Desulfomonilia; order UBA1062; family UBA1062; genus MWEI01. The sequence goes on along the minus strand of CAYMDG010000455.1, from coordinate 659 downwards.
CGGGGTGTTGCCAAGCATCTTCTTGGCCTCGCCGATTCCCTTTTCAATGGCCTTAGAGAGCATGTCGAGCTTTTCTTCTGAACCGTCCCAGAGAGAGCGGGCGAAATCGAGGATTCTATTAGCGGTATTTTCCGGGCTGAGCTGGTCGTTACCATAGGTGTAGTTGTCATAGAGTCCAAGTTCATAGGACGCTTTCTTAATCATCCCTTCTCGCTCATAGTCGATGCTCACTTTAGTCCCATCCTTGAGCTCTATCTCCATGTGGATGGATTCTTTTTCATATGGTGTTATAGAAGTGCCTGACCCGGCCTTGTTGAGAAGTATCTGTCCAAGAGGATCCTGCTGCGAGGACTGCTGCTGGAGAAGTTGCGCCCGGAGAACCCCTATCCCTGAGATATTCATGTGATACCTCCTTGTATGATGCATCAGATCCTTTGATATACTTTATAATAGTATAGCTATGAAGGATTCCTTTGGCAATAGAGAGTTCCGGCAACGGGGGAATGTGAATGTTTTACGGGGTGAATTAGTAGATGTGTGTCTTATGCAGGAGTGATACAGGAAAGAATCTTACTTGGTTTCCCTCATCTGGTGCAAGCGAAGCTCCCGCTGTGCGTCGATGTTGTTCCTGTTGATCTCCAAGGCCTTCTGAAAGGCTT
>CAYMDG010000454.1:0-2097 GCA_964388905.1 uncultured Bacteriovoracaceae bacterium | reverse complement strand
CTCCTTCCGGCCTGCGGCAGGCGTCGGCCGCTCATGTCAAACGTTGTGTGTCTTCCCATGAGACCTTTGTGAGGGATTTATGAATTATCATTTCACGAGCAAAAAAACTTGTTTCGCAATGCTCTTGGCAATGACGGCAATATTTTCAGGTTGCTGTCCAACAACATCACTCCATCCACTTTCTGATACCAATCATCTGAAATTTGATGAGAGGCTGTCGGGGGCATGGCATGCGGAGATCGATAATACCAATGCATATCTCCACATTGGGAAGGGAAAAGATAGTTATACACAGATCCAGTATATTGAGCATAAAAAAGACGGGACAATGGACAACGCTTCATTCATTGCTTTCCCCACATTTGTCGGCACAGACAACTTTTTGAATATTCAGACAGCACTGCTGCCTGAAGGAAAATTTGATGGGTATATTTTTGTAATGTATGACTTGTTCGATAATGATCGATTGTCATTGTTCAACTGGGATGAAGAAATATTTGAAAATGCAATCCGGGAGGGACGCCTTAAGGGGGAGATTACCGAGAAGTTCGATGAGTATGACGGAGAGCAGGGCCAAAGATTAACAGGAAAGTCGGAGTGTGTCAGAATCACCGATGATGCTGAACATATTATTCAATTCATTGAATCGTATGGAAAAACGAAAATATTCAGTAATCCTGTCGGCACCTTTGAAAGAATAGCCGGGAAAGACACCACCCGACAAGGCCCTGCACCGGAAACGGGAGACCCGCACCCGTGAGCTTCGGAAAGATGCCTATGGCAGGATCAAAGAGCAAATCCAGCCGGCGGCCTCGGTTGATCTGCTCGTTGGCCTCACTCTCGGGGGTTGATTCATGAAGATGCACCATCTCCGGAATGCATGCATGATCATTCATTACGCCGAGCACAGAATCTTGGTGGATCCCTGCCTGAATCCGAAAGGCAGTTTGCCGCCATATACGCTTTTCCGCAAGAGGCCTCGACTTAACCCTCTCGTTGATCTGCCCCCGGACTCGGAATCCGTATTAGGCCACATTACCTCCGGACTCATCACCCATTGCCGTTACGGGCATTTTGATCATCTCGATAGATCAGGAGTCCGCCTGCTGGCACAGAAACAGGTCCCTGTATATTGCAGCTCCCTTGATGAACCGTATCTGAGACGCCGCCGCATCGATACAATCCCCCTTACCATGAATAAGAGAAGTCGATTTCTCACAGGGAGCATTACCCCTTTTCCTACTGCCCACGGACACGGTTTTGCCGGTATGCTCATGAGGCCGGGAGCAGGGTATTTCATTGAACTGCCCGGGGACAGATCCATTTACCTCAGCGGTGATACCGTTATGACGCAAACTGTCAGGCATATACTGAAAGACCTTCGACCTGATATATCAGTGGTAAATGCAGGAACAGCAACCCTTGATTTCGGCAGACCCATTCTTATGACTCTCAATGAGCAGCTGGATTTTATGAGAGCCGCACCAGGCAGGGTCATAGCCGTGCATCTTGATGCCTTCAACCATTGTCTGACAACTCGTGATATACTCAGAGATGCTGTCTCAAGAGAAGGATTGTCCGGCAAGGTAGTGATCCCGGAAGACGGAGAATTGATGGAGTTTTAAACAGGGCCGACCGCGCTCCAGGGAACGCGGCTGAGCCGCGTCGCATGAGCTTTCACGGTGGGCACCCTTGATCTGTACCTCGATGAGGTTAAGATAACAGAGGATGAAAGGAGGATGGACATGGATACGAAGCAGGTTGTGACAGATTATCATAATGCTTGGACGAGGGGTGACATGGAGGCAGCACGTGTTCACCTGGCAGATGATCTGGATTTTCAAGGAAGCATTGATACCTTCCACAGGGCTGATGACTTTATCGCTACGCTCACCATGTTCCAAAAGATGCTCCGGGGAATCAGCGTGATTCAAAGCTTCTTTTCTGAAAGTGGAGCCGCCTTGCTCTATGATTGCGACACCATGAGCCCTGCAGGTGTGATCAGGACAGCTGAGTTCTTTTCGGTAACAGGCGGCAAGATCAAATCCATTCGGCTGGTTTTCGATGCCACTGAGCTTCGAAAACTTATGGGCTGAA
>CAYMDG010000453.1:0-2098 GCA_964388905.1 uncultured Bacteriovoracaceae bacterium | reverse complement strand
TCTGGTATGCAGGATTCGGGTATGAATAAAACCCCTTGTGCGTCTTATATCCCAGTTCCCCCCTGTCAACGTACTGCTTCAGGAAGTCGGCGTTTTTCAGGGCACCCTTGTCTCCGGCCATCTTGGCCCAGTAGTCGGTGATGGTCCATACGGTCTTCAGGCCTATCTGGTCCATGAGGCCGAAAGGTCCTATGGGCATATGTGTGATCCCCATCCAGGCCCGGTCGATATCCTCAACGGAGCTTACGTTTTTAGACGCCAGGGTCATGGCCGAGAAGAAAAGGTTTGAGATCATGGTATTGAACACGTAGCCATTGTTCTCCTTATGGAGCATGATAACGATCTGTCCGATGCTTTTGGCGAAGTCATGTACGAGGCTCGTAACCTCTGCCGCTGTTCCCGGATGGGGCATGACATCCACCACATTGCTTGCCCGGAGGTCATGGAAGTGGAGCGCTGCCAATTTTTCCGGCCTGCCTGAGGCCTCGGCAAACATGGATGGGACGAGGTATGAAGTATTGGTGGTAAAAATCGTCCGCTCGGGGCAGAGCTTGTTGAACTGTGCAAACACCTTGCCCTTCAGATCCGGATCTTCCGGCACCGACTCATTGATAATGTCAACTTCTTCAGCCGCCTTGGCCGGGTCTGTTGTGGATGATATCCGGGCAAGAGTATCTTTGAGGTGCTCCTGGGTGAGACGGCCGGTGGCGGCATACCAGGAGGCAAGTTTGGCAACACGCTTCACTGCATCATTCAGGATATCCTGGGAGATATCATAATACACAACCTCATATCCGTGCATGGCGCACTGGAGCCCGATCTGCTGTCCCATGGTGCCTGCGCCCAGGATGAGCACACGTTTGATGTCATCAATTTTCATATTTTTCCCCTTTCTCATGTTGAGTCTTCGGCTCTATCTTCAAAGATCAATATCTCTATGCCAAGGCCCCGCCGTCCACTACCAGGCACGACCCAGTCGTAAACGGGGCTGCATCCGATACGAGGTACAATACCGCACCGGCGATCTCCATGGGCTGGCCGGGTCTGTTCATGGGTATCATATTGACTGCGTAATCGTGGAACGTCTCGTTATCCAAAATGGCCTGGGAGAACTTCGTCTCCACCAGGCCGGGCAGCAGCGCATTCACCCGGATGTTCTTGGATGCAAGCTCCTTGGCAAAGGCCAGCGTCATGGAGATGAGCCCTGCCTTGGTGATGGAATAGACCCCCTGGAAAGGCGCCGGCTTCACACCGTTGATGGAAGACACGTTTACCACTGAGCCGCCACCTGATTCCATCATAAGCTTGGCTGCATGCTGAATAAGGAAGAACGGCCCCTTGAGGTTGACATCAAAGGTCTTGTTCCATACACCTTCATCGGCACCCAGCATCTCCCCGAAGTATGGGTTGGTCGCGGCATTATTAATAAGGATGTGGAGCTTGCCATGGCGTTCCTTGATCCGGGCGAAGAGTCCCTCAATCTGCTTGAGGTCACCCACATGGCAGGCCATGACCTCGGCCTTGCCGCCTCGGGATGCGATCTTTTCCGCAACACCTGCAAGGGCATCTGCCTTGCGGCTCACGAGGATACAGTGGGCGCCATAATCAGCAAGAGTAACGGCAATAGCCTCGCCGATCCCCCGGCTGGCCCCGGTCACCAGTGCAATCTTCCCGTTTAAACTAAAATCAACCTTCTCCATGTTATTCTCCTCATATGATATCTTGGGATAGCTTCTTGGCCGTATCATTATAAAGCTTTTTTCTCTTTATGTCTGCTCCTGATCTGATAAATATTTCAATCTGCCTTTCATTTATCTGCTCTGCTTGTGTTATGAAATCTATATTTAGAGTGTCACTATGATTATCATACATTAAATAATAGTTGGCGTCAATTAATACTTGACATTACCAGAGGCTTACTCTAGTATTATCATGTCATGACAAAGACAACCCCGAAAACCGCAAGAAGAGAGAGAATCATCGAATCCGCCCTGAATATTTTTGCCGAAAAGGGCTTCCAGGACGCAACCATTTCTGAAATAAGCAAAGCCGCAGGGGTCTCTGACGCCACCGTATACGAATATTTCAAGAGCAAGGA
>CAYMDG010000452.1:0-2101 GCA_964388905.1 uncultured Bacteriovoracaceae bacterium | reverse complement strand
TCCTTTCTCTTAGAACGAATTTCTGTGCAGCTCCTCCCAAAGCAGCCGCTGGTAGTGCTGGAGGTCTTTGGGGCTCATGCTCGTGCCCCTGGCCTCATACATGCTCTGGATGGCCTTGACCATGTCCTCGAACCTGATGTCCAGACCAAGTACCCCCACCATGTCTTCCTTGTCATTCAAAACAGGGGCTGAGACCGTGATGATGAGCGCCCCGGTGATTCGCGACGTGGTGACGGAGCTCACCTGGAGCCTGCCCGTCTCTGCTGTCCTGATGAACCACTCCCTATCCGAGCAGTCTTCGTTTTCCTTCATCTTGTGCATGAACTGGCCGCGATACTCAGGCTGAGTGATATTCTTGGTTATCTTGATCCCGAGCATATCCGTGACATAGGCAAACTGCACAAAAGGATATTCCTTGATGAATTCCGTGATGACCGGCTCCTGTTTCTTTGGTTTCATGCTCTTCATATCTTCGTTTTCCAGGAGCTTCTCGATGAGCTGGCTGGCGTACTCCTGGGCCTCATACTTGATGAGGTCGAAGCCCGACAGGAAGAGGTGTGGGATGAAACGCATGGCGAATTTCTCCAGCTCCTCGTCCGTCATGGATGTGTTGCGGCCGTCTTCGAAATCCTTGACGATCTGCTGGTACATCCGGTTGATGCCGGGATGGCGCTTGTCGATCCTGTTGGAATCCTCAAGCTTGAAGTTGGAATTGACCCAGTGAGCGATTCCCGCCTTGCCGGACTTGTCGGTGATGGCAATCTCGATGGGCCTGTTCAGGAATTTGTCTGTGTTGAAGATATTGTAGATCTCCTCGTTCTTCACCAGTCCGTCCGCATGGATGCCCGCCCTGGTCACGTTGAAGTTCTTGCCCACAAAGGGGTAGTTGCCCGGGATATGGTAATTGATCTCCGTGTTCACATACTCGGCGAGTTCGGTGATTGCCCTGGTGTCAATGCTCTCGTCGTTACCCCGCAAGGAAAGGTACTCAAAGACCATGGCCTCGATGGGGGTGTTGCCCGTTCGCTCGCCGAACCCGAAGATGGCGCAGTTGACCGAACCGCACCCATAGAGCCAGGCCGTGGTGGCGTTTGCCACCACCTTATGAAAGTCATTATGACCGTGCCACTCCAGCAGGTGCCCCGGCACCCCGGCATCGTCGATGAAGGCGCGGACCAGCTTGTCCACAGACCTTGGCAGAGCGGCCCCGGGAAAGGAGACACCGTAACCCATGGTGTCACAGAGCCTTATCTTCACGTCGATGCCCGATTCTTCCCTGAGCTTCATGAGCTCCCGGGCAAAGGGGATGCAGAATCCATATATATCGGCCCTGGTCACATCTTCAAAATGGCACCTTGGGATGATGCCCTGGCTCAATGCCTCCTTGACGATGGCGAGGTAGTCGTTTAGTGCCTTGCGGCGCGACCATCCGAGCTTGAGATAGATGTGGTAATCGGAAACCGATGTGAGGATGCCGGTTTCATCCAGGCCGAATTCCCTGACAAGCTTCAGGTCGTCTTTGTGGGCACGGATCCATGATGTCACCTTAGGAAAATTATATCCCTTGGCAAGGCAGGCCTCTGCTGCGGCCTTGTCCTTTTTTGAGTAGAGAAAGAACTCGCTGCCCCTGATGAGCCCGGAATCCCCGCCGATGCGGTGCAGGAAATCAAAGATACGCTCGATCTGCTCCACGGAAAAAGGCGGCATGGATTGCTGCCCATCCCTGAAGGTGGTGTCGGTGATGAAGATGTCTTCTGCGGGCTGGATGGGAATCAGCCTCATATCAAAGTCTATTTTCGGAATTTCATCATAGTTGAAGATGGAACGGTAATAGTTGCCGCACTCGATCTCCTGGATGCCTGATTCAAAGTTCTTACCAGGGGTGTAGTAAAAAACCCTCTTTTCCGGGTCCCATCTGGCCATATTATTTCTTCTTCCCTTTGGGGATATATGCGTCTTTGGGTATCTTCTCAGGCTCCGGTGCGCCTGCCTCCCTGCGGGCCTCAATGATCTCTTCGGCGGCCATCTCCCTGGGGATCTTCAGGTCCTGGCCTGAATAGAGCACCTTGGGGTCCTTGATCTGGTCGCGATTCGCCTTGTA
>CAYMDG010000451.1:0-2107 GCA_964388905.1 uncultured Bacteriovoracaceae bacterium | reverse complement strand
GTCCAGAAATAAAGGAGATGATGATAGTTCAGCCATTCCATGAAGCTATTATTACTTCGTTTTATTGGAACTATCAATACCGAATTACATTATTGTGGAACCATTCTTTTTTGGATACACTCTTTTGTTAGGGAAAGAGACTGGATTACACTCTCAACCCTCCCCCACTCCGGGCATCACTGTTGATGCCCGGAGAATTAAATAAGAAAAGGAGTTCACATGATTTGTCCGCGATGCAACAAACCAACTCTGGAAGAAAAAGACCGCGATGGTATCACCATAGATGTTTGCCAGGTGTGCCGCGGGATCTGGCTGGACCGCGGAGAGCTTGAAAGGCTCATCGCCAGGGTCGATCAGGAGCAGGAAATTCATACGAAGGGATATGGCAGAGAAAAGGAAGGCATTGGTCACCATGAACGCCACGATAGCCACCATAGTGACTATTCGCATGGCGATAAGCATGGGCACGAAGGAGGCCATCACAGAAAAAAGCATTGGCTGGCTGAAATATTTGATTAATAGAGTCTCTTGTCCGAGAGCACAGCAAGCAGAACAGCATGCAATTGAACACCATGGACATGACAAAAAACCAGGCAACCACTGAGAAAAAAAGGTTGGCTCTGACATCTGTCTTGGCAGCGGTCTTATTGACCGGATCCAAGATGATCGTCGGCATACTCAGTGGAAGCCTTGGTATTCTCTCCGAGGCGGCCCATTCCGCACTGGATCTCCTGGCTGCTGGTATGACGTATCTATCTGTGAGGGTATCTGGCAAGGAGGCTGACCGCAAGCACACTTACGGACATGGGAAGATCGAAAACCTCTCGGCCTTTTTTGAAACCCTGCTACTGTTTGTGACCTGCGCTTGGATATTTTATGAGGCAGGAGAAAGGCTTCTTGGATCCGAGCAGATCCATGTAGATGCAACCATCTGGACATTCCTGGTCATGATTCTCTCCATCATTGTGGATTTCGGGCGTTCTCGTGCACTTATGCGTGCAGCCAAAAAACATAACAGTCAGGCACTTGAAGCGGATGCCGTGCATTTTTCAACAGACATCTGGTCTTCGGCTGTCGTCCTCTTGGGTCTTGCCTGTGTGTGGCTGTCCGGTAAACTGGGTTTGCCCTGGCTGGAGAAGGCTGATTCCATTGCCGCCCTGGGCGTCGCTGTTATCGTGGTCTGGGTCTGCATCAGGCTTGGCATGAAATCCATTCATGTACTCCTTGACGGCATTACGCCGGGCTTACAGGAGAAGATCGAATCAGCCACCATGAATATACCGGGAATCCTTTCAGTGAAAAGGGTGCGGGTCAGAAGCAGTGGCCCGGAACTCTTTGCTGACATCACGGTAACCATGGAGAGAAATATAAGTATTGAATCAAGCCACAGAACTGCTGATGAAGTTGAGATACGGATCAAGTCAGAATTTCCAAATATGGATATCATGGTGCATGTGGAACCTGAAGCAGGAACAACATGATGTGTATCATTGATAAAAATTATAATCTAAAGGTACTTGTGTACCCGGTTTCATTAGACTCTAAGCATATAGAAAAACCCGAAAATACAGGAGGATCACATGGGTTTAGATGACCTTATCAAGCAAAAATATCACCGCAAGTCTTCTCACCACGATCATGACGAACATCACTATGAAGGCCCCCCTGACCGTTATGATGATCATCATGATGACCATATCTTCGAGCAAGGGAGTCACGGTTATCATGGAAGACATCATAAAGGTCATCTCAAACTTGAGCTCATTCGCTCGATCTTCCAGTCTCTCCCTCATAAGAAGGCTCTGTTGGCAGGCGCTCTCATTATCGGTATCATTGTGATTATCACAGGGATAGCCCTGCTTTGGGCCTTATTCCCGCTGATCACCCAGGCAGTCGGATATGTGGAGGCAAACGGTATCAAGAGTATTGTAGATAGTGTTCTACCGTATGCAGAAAAACTCTGGAAGGGTAATGGATAGATCATCCCATGGAGAATCATCTTTTTATCTTGTCTTGAGCAATATGCAATACTACAGAGAAGGTTAGAAATATATGTTGAAGAAATGGAATAGGTAAATGGAAGAGATAATCCTTTGGCTTGTAAAGG
>CAYMDG010000450.1:0-2111 GCA_964388905.1 uncultured Bacteriovoracaceae bacterium | reverse complement strand
AGATCGAGTTCGCCAGGCTCAACCTGAGCTACACCATGATGAGCAAGCGCAGGCTCTTGGAGCTCGTGCAGCTTGGCATTGTAACCGGATGGGACGACCCGCGCATGCCTACCATTGCTGGCCTGAGACGCCGTGGCTATACGCCTGAAGCCATCAGGAAGTTCTGCGAGACCATAGGCGTTGCCAAGAAGGACTCCATGGTGGACATGGCACTGCTGGAATACCACATCCGTGAGGACCTGAACGACAAGACACCCAGGGTAATGGCAGTGCTGCAGCCTTTAAAGGTAGTTATTGAAAACTATCCGGAAGGCACGTCCGAGGAATTCGAGATCCCCTATCACCCGGACAACCCCTCCATGGGTTCCCGCATGGTGCCCTTCTCCCGGACACTCTACATGGAACAGGAAGACTTCATGGAAAACCCGCCGGACAAATTCTTCCGCCTGGCGCCGGGAAGGGAGGTGAGGCTCCGGGGGGCCTACTTTATCACCTGCACCGGCGTGGTGAAGGACAAGACAGGTCGCATCAAAGAGCTCCACTGCACCTATGACCCGGCTACAAAAGGCGGCGATGCACCGGATGGCCGCAAGGTGAAGGGTACGCTCCACTGGGTGTCTGCGGAGCACGCCGTTACCGCAGAGGTGAGGCTGTATGACAGGCTCTTCACGGTGGAAAATATCGCATCCGAGGCCGAGAAGACCGGCAAGGACTACAAGGAGTTTCTGAACCCTGAGTCCTTGGTGTCCTTGAAAGGGGCCATGCTTGAACCTTCCATTGCCCATGTAAAGCCGGGGAGCCGCTTCCAGTTCGAGCGGCAGGGATATTTCTGTGTGGACTCCAGGGATTCATCGGAAAAGACCCTTGTGTTTAACCGGACTGTTACCTTGCGGGATTCCTGGGCCAGGATCGAAAAGGCATCGAGCCAGTCCAGACAGCAGGAGAAAAAGGCAAAGCCTGCACAAAAGACTGCGCCTGCCAAGAAACCCGAGATCACCATCGATGACTTTGCAAAAATCGACCTCAGGGTGGGAAAGATCATGGAGGCGCATCTCGTAGAAGGATCTGACAAGATGGTGAGGTTATTGATCGACCTTGGCGAGGAAAGTCTCCGGCAGATCTTTGCCGGCATTAGGACCACCTACGCCGACCCGACCATTCTCATCGGGAGGAAGGCCATAGTGGTAGCCAACCTCAAGGCCCGTGAAATGAAATTCGGATTATCCGAAGGTATGATCCTGGCAGGCGGCCATGGAGACACCTGGAACATCTGCACCTTTGACGGTGAGCCTGATCCGGGCGACAAGATATCATAATACAGGGGTTAATCCGGGATTTCGCGTTTGAAGAGGTTTAAAAAACTTGATCCGTTCAAATCATCAATCTTGCAGCCTTGAATGACCGAGAGAATTAGCCTTCCGTAATGGCTGCAAGATTGATGATTTGAACGGACCTGTTTAAAAGACTAAATCGTTTCTATGGATTTGTTACTGGTTACCTTCGATCGCAAAATCCGGGTTTAAGGGGGTAGAGGGATGAGGCTCAAGGCCCCATCCCCCAGGGGCTAGGTATATCAGACTGGGTAGTCACGATATACGCGGGCTGTTAAATTGTCGGTGAAACTTACCTTCCCAAATGATTATCTGGCCATGAGCGCCTTGCCCAGCGTCATGATCTCGGCCTCTTTCGTGCCCTCGTAGAGCTCGAGGATCTTGGCGTCGCGGTACCACTTGGAAACCTTGTACTCTTCCATGTAGCCGTAGCCGCCGTGGATCTCCACCGCTGCATTGGCGCAGAACACTGCGGACTGGCCACCGAAGAATTTGGCCATGGCTGCAAGGTGATGGTCCGGCTTCCCCATGTCCAGCAGCCAGGAGGCCTTGTAAACCATACCCCTCAATGCCTCTACCCTGATGGCCATGTCGGTGAGTTTCTGCATGGAGATCTGGTAGGTTCCCAGCGGTTTCCCGAAGACGTTCCTTTCCTTGCAGTACTTCACCGACTCGTCCAGGCATGCCTCGCACAGGCCCAGGGCCTGGGCCGCGATCATGACCCTCGTGGTGTTGAAGAAGTGCATGAGCTGATAGAAGCCGTTGCCCCTTTTGCCCACG
>CAYMDG010000449.1:0-2114 GCA_964388905.1 uncultured Bacteriovoracaceae bacterium | reverse complement strand
AGATCGAGTTCGCCAGGCTCAACCTGAGCTACACCATGATGAGCAAGCGCAGGCTTTTAGAGCTCGTGAATCTTGGTATCGTAACCGGATGGGACGACCCGCGCATGCCCACCATCGCAGGCTTGAGACGCCGCGGCTATACATCGGCGGCCATAAGGAAGTTCTGCGAAACGATCGGGGTGGCCAAAAAGGACTCCATGGTGGACATGGCTCTGCTGGAGTATCACATCCGGGAGGACCTGAACGACAAAACACCCAGGGTCATGGCAGTGCTGCAGCCTTTAAAGGTTATTATCGAAAACTATCCGGAAGGCACGTCCGAAGAATTCGAGATTCCCTATCACCCGGACAACCCTTCAATGGGCTCCCGCATGGTACCCTTCTCCCGGACACTCTCCATCGAACAGGAAGACTTCATGGAAAACCCACCGGACAAATTCTTCCGGCTGGCACCGGGGAGAGAGGTGAGGCTCCGGGGTGCCTACTTCATCACCTGCACCGGCGTGGTGAAGGACGATAGCGGACGCATCCAGGAGCTCCGCTGCACCTACGACCCGGCCACAAAAGGCGGCGACGCACCGGACGGCCGCAAGGTGAAGGGCACCCTCCACTGGGTGTCTGCGGAGCACGCTCTCACCGCAGAGGTGAGGCTGTACAACAGGCTCTTCTCGGTGGAAAATATCGCATCCGAGGCCGAGAAGACCGGCAAGGACTACAAGGAATTCTTGAACCCGGACTCATTGGTAACCTTGAAAGGGTGCATGCTTGAGCCATCCATTGCCCAGGCGAAGCCGGGGATGAGCTTCCAGTTCGAGCGGCAGGGATATTTCTGTGTGGACAGCAAGGATTCGACGGATAATGCGTTGTTGTTCAACCGGACCGTTACCCTGCGGGATTCCTGGGCCAGGATCGAAAAGGCATCGAGCCAATCCAGGCAGCAGGAAAAAAAGGCAAAGCCTACACAAAAGACTGCGCCTGCCAAGAAACCCGAGATCACCATCGATGACTTTGCAAAAATCGACCTCAGGGTGGGAAAGATCATGGAGGCGCATCTCGTAGAAGGATCTGACAAGATGGTGAGGTTATTGATCGACCTTGGCGAGGAAAGTCTCCGGCAGATCTTTGCCGGCATTAGGACCACCTACGCCGACCCGACCATTCTCATCGGGAGGAAGGCCATAGTGGTAGCCAACCTCAAGGCCCGTGAAATGAAATTCGGATTATCCGAAGGTATGATCCTGGCAGGCGGCCATGGAGACACCTGGAACATCTGCACCTTTGACGGTGAGCCTGATCCGGGCGACAAGATATCATAATACAGGGGTTAATCCGGGATTTCGCGTTTGAAGAGGTTTAAAAAACTTGATCCGTTCAAATCATCAATCTTGCAGCCTTGAATGACCGAGAGAATTAGCCTTCCGTAATGGCTGCAAGATTGATGATTTGAACGGACCTGTTTAAAAGACTAAATCGTTTCTATGGATTTGTTTATAGTTACATTCGATCGCTAAGTCCGGGATTGAGGGGGTAGAGGGATGAGGCTCAGTGCCCCATCCCCCCGGGGGCTTGGCATACCGGACTCGTGGTCACAATACACCGGGCAGTTATAGAGAGTATTGCTGATACTTGCCTATCCTCCTGATTATCCGGCCAAGAGCGCCTTGCCCAGCGTCATGATCTCGGCCTCTTTCGTTCCCTCGTAGAGTTCGAGGATCTTGGCGTCGCGGTACCACTTGGAGACCTTGTACTCTTCCATGTAGCCGTAGCCGCCGTGGATCTCCACCGCCGCATTGGCGCAGAACACTGCGGACTGGCCGCCGAAGAACTTGGCCATGGCCGCGAGGTGATGGTCCGGCTTCCCGATGTCCAGCAGCCAGGAGGCCTTGTATACCATACCCCTCAATGCTTCTACCCTGATGGCCATATCGGTGAGCTTCTGCATGGAGATCTGGTAGGTCCCGAGCGGTTTCCCGAAGACATTCCTCTCCTTGCAGTATTTCACCGACTCGTCCAGGCATGCCTCGCAGAGGCCAAGCGCCTGGGCCGCGATCATGACCCGCGTGGTGTTGAAGAAGTGCATGAGCTGATAGAAGCCGTTGCCCCTTTTGCCCACG
>CAYMDG010000448.1:0-2114 GCA_964388905.1 uncultured Bacteriovoracaceae bacterium | reverse complement strand
GTGCAGGGGTATCTGGCTTGACAAAGGCGAGATCGAGCACCTCATCAGGATTGCAGGCGGGAAAGACCAGCTCATGAAGACCTTAACCAGTACCACAACCCATGAGAGAAAACGAAAATGCCCAGCGTGCCGCAGGCCCATGGAAAAAGAGTTCATCGGTAAGGCTGAAAAGGTGCTGCTTGACCACTGCAAAAACCATGGCATGTGGTCCGAAGCGGGCGAGCTGAAAAAGATCCTGGCGCTCAGCTGCACCGAAGGGCAATCTAGCCCGCTCATAAGGCTGCTGGATGCGATGTTTACCACACAAAAGGAGGTGAGTGCATGACAGGAACAATCGTGTTCTGGGTGATCATTGGTATCTTTATCTTTATAGGCCTTTACCTGATAACCGCCTACAATTCACTCATAGGCCTGAAGAACCTGGTAAGGAACTCCTGGTCGCAGATCGATGTCCAGCTTAAGCGCAGGCACGACCTTATCCCCAACCTGGTGGAGACCGCAAAAGGATATATGGGACATGAGCGGGGAACATTTGAAGCCGTAACCAAGGCGCGATCCGAGGCAACCGGCGCTAAGGGTGTACCGCAGATCGCACAGGCCGAGTCCAGGCTCAGCGAGGCCATATCACGGTTCATGGCCATAGTGGAGAATTACCCCGAGCTCAAAGCCAACCAGAATTTCCTTGCCGTACAGGAGGAGCTTGCCTCTACCGAGAACCGCATAGCCTTTGCCCGCCAGGCCTACAACGATGCAGTGCTCTTTCTGAACAATAAAATCGAGATGTTCCCTTCAAGTATCATTGCAGGCATGTTCACCTTCAGGAAGGAGGCGTCCTTCGAGATAGCCGACACCACGGAACGCGCTGTACCCAAGGTCACCTTCCACTGACAGCCATGTTCCTGCAGATCGCCGAGGCGAACAAACGCAAGACAGTGCTCCTGGTCCTCATCATGGGGATGGTCCTTGCCCTGCTCGGATTTTTTGTGGGCGAGCTTGTCAATATCTGGAGCGGCTTCATGTCAGCCCCGCAACAGGCAGAAGCTACCTTCAAGGCCGGATACATAGGCCTCTGTGTTGCCCTTGTCATCTGGTTGGGACTTCTCTTGACGGGCCTATTGGGTTCGGATCAGCTTTTTTTAAGCCTCTCCGGCGCCAGAGAGGTTACCCATGACCTTTACCCGCAGCTCTACAACATCATCGAAGAGATGAAGATTGCATCCTCACTGCCGAAGATGCCTGATATCTACATCATCGACGACCCGGCCCCCAATGCCTTTGCCGTGGGAAAATCACCTGAAGACAGCAGCATCTGTGTGACAGCCGGCCTGCTTGCCATGTGCAGCAGGGATGAGCTTCAGGGGGTGGTCGCTCACGAGATGGGCCATATCATCAATCGCGACGTTCTCTTTATGACGGTCGCAGCGACCATGCTGGGCGCTGTTACCCTCATCGCAGACAGCTTTCTTCACTCTTTGAGGTACGCCCCCGTTGCCCGATACCGCTCATCCCCAGCCAGGGCGGGCAAAGGCCTGATAAATGTATGGCTGATTGTGCTCGGTTTCTTCCTTGTCATCTTCAGCCCCATCCTTTCACGCATCCTCTACTTCACCATATCCCGCAGCCGCGAATACCTGGCCGATGCCACGAGCGCCAGGTTGACAAGGTACCCGGAAGGTCTTGCCGGCGCGCTCGAAAAGATTATGCTGTCCCCGGAAAAACTCTCTACCGCACCCAAGGCAACCGCTCCTTTCTACATAGCAAACCCCTACAAACAGGACCTGGATGACTCAATGTTTGCCACCCACCCGCCTTTGGGGCAGAGGATAAAGATCCTTAGGCTCATGAGCACAGGGGCCGCGTTCAAAGACTATGTAAAGGCTTATTGGGCCGTGACCCATACGCATAAGGAATTGATTGCTGCATCCGACATGAAGCTGGGCATTGGGATTTCGATTCGTGAGCCTTCACCGCCAACTTTGCAATCCCCGCCAGGTTCAAAGGTGAATGCCGGGAAGACCGGAGACATTATCAGGGCCATGAACCAGTTCGTCTTCATCGCCTGCGAATGCGGGATGAAGATGAAGGTCCCCCCTGAATTCGCCCGTGGAGAAATC
>CAYMDG010000447.1:0-2122 GCA_964388905.1 uncultured Bacteriovoracaceae bacterium | reverse complement strand
GGCACCATCAGATCGGACCGCACCAGCATCATATCCAGCCGCGTCATGGGGGCCGTCACCTCCCTCGTGGTCCGGGAGGGGGACAGGGTCAAGGCAGGACAGCTGCTGCTCACCATTGATGACCGTGATGCAAGAGAACGCATGAATGCCGCTGCCATGGCCCTGGAGGCTGCCCGCCAGAACAGGGACCTGAACGAGATAACATGGAAACGCTTTTCTGCCCTCTTTGAGCAGAAGGGTATCTCGAATCAGGAGAAAGACCAGATAGAGGCGAAACGGAACATGGCCAATGCCGATTTCATGCGGGCAAGGGCCATGGCTGAAGAGGCAAAGGCATTCCTGGCCTTCACCCGTATCGTTGCCCCTGTAGCAGGAGTGGTTACAAAGAAGCACATCGATATGGGCAGCATGGCTTCGCCGGGGATGCCGCTGCTTGTCATTGAGGCACTGGGAGATGCCTATGCTGAGGCGGCCATAGACGAAGGCCTCTCGGGCAAGATCAGGACAGGCATGCCTGTGGAGGTGACCATTGATGCCCTGGGGAGGCGTCTTAATGGTACGGTCAGGGACATCCTTCCTGATATCAGCCCCAGCTCACGGTCTTTTATTGTGAAGATAGGGCTGCCGGATAAAGAACTGCAAAGCGGCCTGTTCGTACGCGTGAAGATAACGGTTGGGAAAAAGGATGTTCTCCTCGTTCCGGCCGGCGCCATTATCCGAAAAGGGCAACTCACCGGGGTGTATGTGGTCGGTCCCAAAGATATCATCACCTACCGGCTGATACGGGAAGGCAGGAAATCAGCTCAAGGCATTGAGGTGCTCTCCGGCCTGTACCCACAAGATCGGATCATCACCGCAGGTGTCCATAAGGCCGTTGATGGGGGAATCATCGTTCCGGAGGCCAGGCTGTGAAGATGATCGGCATCTCGGGCAGGATCGCCAAGGCCTTCATCACATCCAAGCTCACCCCTTTGATAGTTGCTGCAGCCCTTCTCATGGGTGTGTTTGCGGTCATGGTCACGCCCCGGGAGGAAGAGCCACAGATAGTGGTTCCCATGGTTGATGTATTCGTATCCTTTCCCGGGGCAACAGCCAAAGAGGTTGAGCAGCGGGTCACCTACCCTATGGAAAAGCTTCTCTGGGAGATCAAAGGCGTGGAATATGTCTATTCCATCGTGAGGCCCGGCTCCAACCTGACCATTGTCCGCTTCTACGTGGGCGAGAAAATGGAAGACAGCCTGGTGAAGCTCTACAACAAGCTCATGTCCAACTATGACATCATCCCGCCGGGTGTGTCCCAGCCGATGGTAAAGCCCAAGTCCATAGACGATGTCCCCATTCTGACCCTGACCCTGTGGAGCGACAAATCGCAATACTCGGGCTATGAACTGCGCAGGGTTGCCATGCAGCTCAGCGAAGAGATCAAAAAGGGCCAGGATGTCTCGGAAACATCCGTGACCGGGGGTCAGCGCCGCCAGGTCCTCATCACCCTTGACCCGGCTCGCCTGCAGGCCCACCATGTATCGGCCTTCCAGATCATGAACAAACTCCAGCAGGCAAATGTCATCATCCCATCCGGGGCCTTTCCGGCAGGCAACCTAGAAACCATTGTGGAGACAGGCCGGTTTCTCAAAGATGCCACGGATGTCGGCAATATCGTAATCAGTATCGATAATAACAGGCCCGTATACCTGCATGATGTCGCCGAGATCACCGACCGCGCACAAGAGCCTGCCAGCTACGTCTTCATGGGTCTCGGTCCGGCCGCATCCCATAAGGGATTAAAGGCCGATGCTGCCGGACAGTACGAGGCTGTGACCCTTGCCATCTCCAAGAAAAAGGGCGCCAATGCCAGTGTCTTAACCGCAGATGCCCTAAAAAAGGTTGAGGCCCTCAAAGGCATGCTCATACCAAATGATGTGCAGGTGACCGTCACAAGGGATTATGGCGAGACTGCAAAGGAAAAGTCAAACGAGCTGCTGTACCATATGCTCATTGCCACCTTCTCGGTCATTGTCCTTATCGCCCTTGCCCTGGGCCGCCGCGAGGCTATCGTCGTCGCGGTTGCCGTGCCGGTCACCCTGGCCCTGACACTCCTCATCAATTATCTCTACGGGTATAC
>CAYMDG010000446.1:0-2130 GCA_964388905.1 uncultured Bacteriovoracaceae bacterium | reverse complement strand
TCCATCCTTGACGACCTGGGCATCCTCGCCACCATATCCTGGTTCTGCCGGGAATTCCAGGCCGTATACACCTCCATCAGGGTCAAGGCGAGCATCACCCTGGAAGAGGCCGACGTGCCTGAACACCTGAAGATCATCATATTCAGGATCATCCAGGAGGCCCTGAACAACGCGGCCAAGCACAGCCGGGCAGATACCGTGGATATCTCTCTCACCAAGGGAGCCGGCAGCATCGAGCTCTCCATCTCGGATAACGGGCAGGGGTTTGACGTTCAGGAAAATATCCTGCGTGAAGACAGCAGCAAGGGCATGGGCCTTGCCAGCATGGAAGAACGCACGGACCTTTCGGGGGGCTGCTTCTCCATCGACTCGGTCAAGGGCCTCGGCACCCTCATCATGTCCACCTGGCGGTTATGATGAGGGATTCTGGTTCGTAGGGCCCCTGTCAGACTCCACGAGACCGTGCTCTATGGCAAAGGTCGTCAGGGCCCAGGTGCTGTGGAGATCGAGCTTTTTCATGATATTGTCCCGGTGCTTTTCCACGGTCTTGATACTGATGAACAGGTATTCGGCAATCTCCTTGTTCTTGTGCCCTTCCGCCACGAGCTTCAAGACCTCTTTCTCCCTCTGGCTGAGCATATCCACAGGGGAATTAACCTCATCTTTCCTGCCTGCAAGATAACCTGAGATGATGGTATCCGATATCCCGGGCGACAGATACGCTTTCCCGCCCAGCACATGGGAAACGGCCTGCAGAAGCTCCTGGTGAGTGGATTCCTTGAGGAGATACCCATTGGCCCCGGCCTTGAGACTTGCGATGACATATTCTTCGTTCTTGTGCACCGTGAGCACGAGGATCTTGGTATCGGGGCAGCACCGCTTGGTCTCCCTTATGGCATCGATCCCGCTCATCTTGGGCATGGAGAGGTCCATGAGGGCAAGGTCCGGCTTGAGCTCGGATATCACCCTGATGGCCTCCAGCCCGTCTCTCGCCTCACCCACGATCTCCAGATCCGGGTCCTGGGAAAGAAGCGCCTTCAGCCCTTCCCGAAGGATGGTGTGATCTTCCGCTATGACGATCCTTTTTTTCTTCGTTGTGCTCATGTCGTCTCCCGCCGGTCTCGAACGGCCAAGAAAAATGAGTATAACCCACTTGTCATTCCATGTGAAGCGCCGCATGAGGTTTCTCATCCATCACCTCTGAAAACCCTTGCCTCTTTTCCTCAAGTTCAAAAGGCATCATCAAGTACCGTTTCCGAGAAACCGATGACAGCTGACAGGATAAAGATGCTGTAAAGTACAGGCATGCATCAAACCGATCAATATATCTGTCCTTGCAAAAAAGCAGGCCCTCCGTATGGACAGGTCAGGGACATCCGCGACATTGAGGGGAAGAGCCATTTGGAAAGAGCAGGGATAGACGGTGCAGATAAACATTCATCTCAGATAGGACCGATAGCATGAGTCTGCTTGGGACAGTGAAAAACCTTTCCACGCACATTATCAAGAAGAAAGGGAGCACTCTAGCCATAACCTCGGAGGCGCAACACCAGTGGACTAACTCCATTGACCAGGTAGACAGTCTGCTCGACAGGCTCATCGAGGCGTCCGGGAAGGAATTCCTTAAAATTGCTGAAAACCTCCAGGAATACTACACGCGCGCCCAGAAGATGTGCGACAAATCGAGCGGGGTTGTGGAAATCATGACCGGCGAGGCACTGGGAAACGCCACGAATGGTCTCCAGGAAATCCTTGGAGAGCTCAAGGATCATATCAACGAGTCTCAAGGTCACTTCTCACAGATAAGCAGGGTATTCCAGCAGCATCGCCAGGAGCTCTCAAAGCTGTCATCGAGCATTGAGTCCTTCAAACTGCATGTACTCAACCTTTCCATGCTGGGCTTTCTTACACGGGTGGAAAATGCACATATCTTCACCGAGAATACAGGATTTGCAACACTGACAGATGATGTGAGGAATCTCTCAGAGATCATAAAACAGAAATCATTGCATATCAACGAGGTATCAGTAAATGTGCAGTCCTTCGTTACGCTGGCGCTTACCAAGATCATCAGCTTTGAGAGAACCCAGAGCGAAAGCGCACGCATAACACTGGAGAAGGCAGTAACAA
>CAYMDG010000445.1:0-2150 GCA_964388905.1 uncultured Bacteriovoracaceae bacterium | reverse complement strand
ACTTCGAATTGAGCAAAAGCTATGCCGTTTCCAAGATTGTACGCATATATCGTGGAGCCGTTACTGAGATAGGCCATGGAGTCGGATGCATCGATATGAGATCCTTTATGCTGCCAGATTATCTGGGGTCCCTGGCCTATACATGATATGATGCCCAGTCTGTTAGGGCCTGTTATGACCCGTTCGCCTCTCAGTCGCACCTCGCCCCCTATGCCGGTCATGAGCCAGGTCAGGTTGCCTTCGGGCATGGTGATATTGAGGAGCTGATCGCGGGATGTAGTGCAGTACAGGTCTGTCTGTGTGACCGCAAGGTCATGGGCAAGGCCATTCAGGAAAAGAACCGGGCATGATACCAGGATTAAAGGACTTACGACACTCGGGCGGTAAAACCGGCATTTGTCGGTTTTGAGCCATGGCGGATCGAGGCGTGCACGGAGGCTTTTCAGTATCATGTCCTGGTCGCTATGAACCACTATAGGCTGGGTGACCAGCATCTGTTCAGGAACAAGTATTTCACGTGCCGGCATATACTGCCCCCCACCCTTTACAGCAACGCTTCTCAGATACGCCGTATCAGGGCCGATTGTGTGGATGCTGATGCCCAGAGACTTCGCATAGGATGAAACATCATCAAGGCAGTGAGAGCCTTCTCCTTCAAAGGCAGCATCTTTGGTGTTTCCATCGTGATCAAAGTCCTTCAGCCATGAGGGGAGGTGGCCGTCGTTTATGGGAACACCTGCAGTAACCAGAATGATATGCTTGCCGGATACACACTGCGAAGGGAACAGGGTTGTTGCATTATAAAGTGCCTCCGCTAAAGGGGCTGATCCCGATGCCGGATGAACGCCGTCAATGCCCTTGAGGATCTTCTGCCATTCAATGGTAAAAGGGTGGATCAGGCCCTTTGACGTGCTCATAAGGGACACTGCACACAGGTCCAGCGATTCAAAGAGCGACCTTGCGTAGGACAACGCCTTTGTCCACACTGACATTGCACCCGTCAGGCTGCCGAGAGCCGGGGCCCTTTGATATGAGTTGCCCCAGCTTCCCTTGAAATAGGTACCCTCAGCGCTCGCGTAGGTGTCCTCAAGCTCACAGATATCACTGATGTGGGTTATGCCTCCTGTGGTCCATTTTGAGTAGAGCGCATGGTCCAGGAAATCTTGGCCGGATGATGTAATCGTTCTTACCGAATCATCAATGATAAGTATGATATGTGGTCTCTGGGCAATCCGGGTGGTGCCTTGCGGGATGTCCGCACCCTGTTCCCTTTGTGCCACGCACCAGGAATATGACTGCATAGCACTGGTTGCATGCTCGGTGAGCCTGGTGAAAAAACATATATGGTCCCACCCTTCAGGCGCACCAAGCAGTTTATGGGTTGTGGATGGCATAGCCCCATTTGGTGGAGCAAAGAGCCGATCTTTAATAATACGATAGAAGGCGTTGCTCGATTTCATATGGTACAAGGTTATGGATGCGGACGCCATGGTAAGCCCCAGGATCACGGTAAGGAGCATGAGTACAAAGGCGAGGATAAAACCCTGCTCATTGTATGTGGGATGATAAAGTGATTTCCTTCTCTGTTTCATGGTATCTTGACCTCATGCGAATTTTCAGATCATTTCCTGAAATCGTTGGATGAAAGAGGACTACTGCCTCTGCAAGCAGCTGGTTGTTCCGGTACAGGCCGTCTCCCTTCAGTTCATAGTGGATTGCCGGGACCGCTCTGTTGCCTTGTACAGGCATTATGGCACATGTCAGGGGGAGGCTTTTCTTGTCCAGGCCCCGTGAATAGTTGTGGCTTACAACACAGGGGCCATTCTCAGTAATTATTCCAAGGCCGGCCCAGAAGTCTGCGCGTCCGTCATTGTCGATATCTACGGTATCGAGTATTGCGACCCTTTCAGCTGAGGAATTTATGAGTGCATAGTAAGGCGCCGGATTGGTCAAGGATAAGCTGATGCCGGGATTTTCTGATGTGACAGGAACCCCTGCAATGAAAAGCTGGTTGCCTTCAACCGCAATCTTGAGGTCCTGCGGAAGCAATAATGCGCACTGAACGAGATCTGCATTCAGCTGGATCGTGGCCTGGCGGATCGACTGCATGCAATACCAGGCCTCTCTCATTTCTTTATGCGTAACAGCCG
>CAYMDG010000444.1:0-2154 GCA_964388905.1 uncultured Bacteriovoracaceae bacterium | reverse complement strand
ACCGCATTGTTCAGGAGGCTTTGAACAATGCCATCAAACACGGCAAGGCCAAGGAGATCGTCATATCCCTGGAGAAGAAAGGGTCTGCATGCATCCTGAGGGTGAGCGACAATGGCGTCGGATTCGGCAAGATCTCAAGCCAGGGAAGGGGTATGGGACTGAGCATCATGCAGTACCGGGCATCCATGATTGAGGCATCGCTTGATTTCGTGGTCCACCCTCAAGGCGGTACGGATGTTGTGTGTTGCTTCCAGATCAGGGATAGGTTTTAATAGACGCCTTGCAGATGGAGGAACTTAATGGAACGCTTTAAAATTCTGATCGTTGATGACCACCCGATCCTGCGCAAAGGCCTCGGTATGGTCATCGACCAGGAGCAGGATCTCGTTGTCATCGGCGAGGCTGAAGATGTGCAGGGCGCCCTGGAAATGATTGATACCCTGAGTCCGGATCTCGTCATTGTGGACCTGGCGTTGCCGGGTGTGGACGGCATCGAGCTGATCAAGACCATGAAGCTGAAATATCGTGACCTGCCTGCTCTGGTAGTATCCATGCATGACGAATCCCTGTTTGCCGAGAGGGCTCTGAGGGCGGGTGCCCGGGGATACATCATGAAACAGGAGGCGGTGGAAAAGGTGCTCGTAGCCATCAGAAAGGTTCTCAAGGGTGAGATCTTCGTGAGCGACAAGACCACCACCAAGATGATCGAGACACTCATCTCGGGTGATGCAAAAGGGCTGAGCTCCCCCCTTGACCTCCTCAGCAATAGGGAGATGACTGTTTTCCGAATGATCGGCCAGGGATTCAAGACGAGCCAGATTGCTGACAATCTTCACCTGAGCGTGAAGACCATCGAGTCTTACCGTTCTCATATCAAGGAAAAGCTCAAGCTTCCAACCGGGACCGACCTCATGAAATGTGCGATACAATGGGTACAGAACACCACCTAGGGTCTTTTTTCATAATACCATCTCTTTCGGGTCATTACTTATAAGATCCATAATGCCCTTGTCGTTCTATCCATCCACACGCTGAACAGCAGGATTATAAGGGTAACCCCTTAAGTAGTATAAGGGATACCCCTATAGTAAAATCAGCTGTGCCCTGATTGTGGAATCTGCCTTTTTCGGGTTTGATAAAATGATACTTTCAAGAGAAACATGCGCTGCATGAGAAGTGACTGGAAATAAAAAATTGAGCCAGACTAATGGGAGGAGAGAAAGAAAATGTCAGTAATCAGTGATGTTATAGAAAAAGTAAAGCACAAAGACCCAAGCGAGTTCGAGTTTCACCAGGCAGTGGAAGAAGTGCTCATGAGCCTTGAGTCCACGACAAAGAAGCATCCCGAGTTTGTGAAGGCTAAGATATATGAACGGATCGTAGAGCCTGACAGGATGATCATGTTCCGGGTACCCTGGGTTGATGACAAGGGAGAGGTTCAGGTCAACAGGGGCTTTAGGGTGCAGTTCAATAACGCCATCGGACCATACAAGGGGGGGCTGCGCTTTCACCCTTCTGTGAACCTGGGAATCCTGAAGTTTCTGGGTTTTGAGCAGATTTTCAAGAATTCGCTGACCACGCTGCCCATGGGCGGTGCAAAGGGCGGATCCGACTTCGATCCCAAGGGAAAATCTGATGACGAGGTCATGCGTTTCTGCCATTCATTCATGCGGGAACTGTTCCGCCACATAGGCCCTGATACCGATGTTCCTGCAGGTGATATCGGGGTCGGAGGCCGGGAGATCGGCTTTATGTACGGGTATTACAAGAAGATCCTGAATGAGCACACCGGGGTCCTGACAGGCAAGGCCCTGCCCTTCGGAGGGAGCCTGATCCGGCCCGAGGCAACCGGTTACGGCTGCGTCTATTTCGCAGCGGAAATGCTCGCCAGCAAAGGCAAGAAAATGAAGGGCATGACCGTTGCCATAAGCGGTTCGGGTAATGTCGCCCAGTATGCAGTGGAAAAGGTGAACGAGCTCGGCGGTAAGGTCATATCGCTGTGCGACTCCAGTTCCACGGTCATCGACGAGGAGGGCATCGACAATAAGAAATGCAGTTATATCATGGACCTCAAGAACGTGAAGAGGGCCAGGATCAGCGAATATGCAGACCAGTATAAGAATGCATGCTGCTATATAGGTGAGAGCGTTTGGG
>CAYMDG010000443.1:0-2182 GCA_964388905.1 uncultured Bacteriovoracaceae bacterium | reverse complement strand
ACAGAGGAGATCAGCCCTGAGGTCGCCCTGCAGTGCTGGCCTGCCATGACATTTTCCAGGCAGGTCATATCCGGGAAAAGCCGGATGTTCTGGAAGGTCCGTGCAATGCCGGAGTAAATGATCTGGTATGGCTTTTTGCCCGTGATGCGCTCTTTCTTGAAGAACACGTCGCCGTGCTCGGGGGTGTAGATGCCCGTCACCACGTTGAACACCGTGGTCTTGCCCGCGCCGTTGGGCCCGATGAGGCTCAGGATCTCACCCTTGCGCACGCTCAGGTCAAAATCGCTCACCGCCTTGAGCCCCCCGAAGATCTTGGTGAGCCCCCTTGTCTCTAGGAGGATATCATTGGTGCTGCGCGGTTTAGACAGCTCCATCGCCGGTGTCCTCCAGGAGCGGTCGGAAGCTTACGCCGCCGCGTTTTCTCGGCCAGAATCCACCGGGCCTAAACGTCATCATGATGATCATGACCGAGCCGAATACGAGCATGCGGTACATTGCAAAGGGCCTGAATATTTCGGGAAAGAGGCTGATAAAGGCCGCGCCGATGAGCACGCCGGGTACAGAGCCCATGCCGCCGATGAGCACGATGCAGAACATGAGGCACGACTCCCAGAAGGTGAAACTCTCGGGAGACACGCACATGAGCTTGCTCGCATAGATGTTTCCCGCAACACCTGCCAGGGCGGCGCCCAGGACAAAGGCCAGGAGCTTGTAGTGCCTCACGTTTATGCCGCCCGAGCTTGCAGCGATCCCGTCCTCCCGGATGCAGTTCCAGGCCCTGCCGATACGTGAATTCTGCAGGCTGACGAGGCCTACGATGGTGAGCCCCACCACGATCCAGATGAGGAAGTAGTACTTAATGGAAGAATCGATGGCAAAGCTGCCGATCCGGGGGAAGTCCACGCCGAAGACCCCGTTGGGCCCGCCCGTGAGGTCAAAGGGGTTGTTGATGAGCGCGATCCTCACGATCTCGCCCATGCCGATGGTGACCACACAGAGATAGTCACCCTTCAGATGAATGATGGGAGAGCACACGATATAGGCGAACAGGGCCGCGGCCAGGCCGCTGATGGGCAGCAGCACCAGGATGGGGATCTGGTAGCGGGTGTTCAAGATGGCGGTCACATATGCACCGATGGCATAGAATCCCGCGTGCCCAAGGTCAAAGAGCCCCACCTCGCCCAGCACGATGTTCAGGCTCAGACCCAGCAGGGCGTAGATCCCGAAAAAAAAGGCGATGTCTATGAGGTAGTTGCTCACGAAGAACGGATAGGCAATGATAATGGCCATAAAGGAAAGCGCCAGGTACCACCTCTTGCCGAAAAGGACGCCCAGGAAGGTTTGCTGATTCCGGTTCATAGTCTCAGACCTTCTCCGCCGTCTTTTCCCCGAACAACCCGGTTGGCCGGAAGATGAGCACGAGGATGAGGATCAGAAAGACGAATACGTCCTTCCATGCAGCCGATATGTAGGCAGCGCCCAGCATTTCCAGCACGCCCAAGATAAGGCCGCCGAACATGGCGCCCGGCAGGTTTCCGATGCCGCCCAGGATGGTTGCCGTAAAGGCCTTGAGACCGTAGTTCCACCCCATGGTGAAGCTTATCTGCCGGTAGTACATGCCCACCATGACCCCGGCAGTTGCGCCCAGAGCCGGGCCCAGCGTGAAGATGAACAGGATCACCTTGTTGAAGTTGATCCCCATGAGCGCTGCCGTGTTCCTGTCGTGCGCAGTGGCGCGCACCGCCGCCCCGAAGGTGGTCCTCTGGATGATGTAATAGAGTACGGACATGAGGATGAAAGACAGGGCAAGGATGATGATCTGCAGCAGCGTGATGTTGATCTGGCCGAACTGGAACCGCATGGCAGGGATGAGTTCTGCAGGATATGCCTGGAATCTGGGGCCCCAGATGACCATGATGGTGTTCTGAAGGAAGATGGAGGCTCCCAGGGCCGATACTACGGCAGGGAGTCTGCCGGCCGGGTACACGGGCCGGTATGCGACCCTCTCCACCAGGATGCCCACAAGTGCGATGCTGACGGCAGCCACGCCGATGGCTGCTATCATGCCTGTCCATGGACCGAATTGGATGGTGAGTGCCGTGGCGCCGAACACCAGTACGGTGTAGCCTAGATAAGAGCCCATGGTGAAGAAGTCACCATGGGCGAAGTTGATGAGCTTCAG
>CAYMDG010000442.1:0-2183 GCA_964388905.1 uncultured Bacteriovoracaceae bacterium | reverse complement strand
TGTTGGCAAGAAAGACAAATTCCGCGTCTTTAAAACCATCAGGAACGACAGGCTTGAAAGCCTCGATGACGTTCAACTCGGTCTTCAGAGTGATGGCTGAATTGAGGTCAAAACCATACTTCCCTTCCCACCTGAACGTCTTGCCATCCTCGACCTGAATGCCTGTCATGTCCACGTTTCTCTCTTTGAGGTAGCTTATATCGTCAAGGACAAAATCTTTTCCTACCGTTGCCACAATACCCACATCGGTGAAAAAACTCGCCGCTGACGTGAAATGGAGGGCGGAACCGCCCAACACATTCTCCACCTTTCCGAAAGGGGTTTCTATGGAATCGTATGCTACGGTTCCCACAACAAGGAGTCTGCTCATGTTTCCATCTCCCAGGAGGCAAGATATTTCTTCTGATCCGCCAGCTTTATGTTCTTTACGTCATAGTCAATTCCCACTTAGACACCTGCCCTCTTTCTGATCTCTTCCACCATGTCAAGCTTTTCCCAGGTGAATTCCGGCTCGCTCCGGCCAAAATGGCCGCCGCAGGCTGTTTTCTTGTAGATGGGTCTCAAGAGATCAAGTTTCTCGATGATTTTTCTCGGTCTCATGTCAAAGAGCTCCATGACGATTTCCGCAATTTTATCCGGACTGATCTTGGCAGTACCCTGGGTATCAACCATGACGGAGACCGGCTGCGCCACGCCTATTGTGTAGGCGAGCTGAAGCTCCAGTCTGTCTGCGAGTCCCGCGGCAACCAGGTTCTTCGCAATATACCGGGCCATATAAGAGGCACTCCTGTCCACCTTGGAGGGGTCTTTGCCGGAGAATGCGCCGCCACCGTGGCTTCCCACACCGCCATAAGTATCTACAATGATCTTCCGGCCCGTCACACCGCAGTCTCCCTTGGGTCCGCCCACTACAAACCTGCCGGTGGAATTGACATAGATCTTTGTCTTGTCGTCCATCAACTCCGCAGGGATTATTCTTTTGATTACTTCCTCGATAACGCCCTCCCTCACTGTAGCAGAGGTAACATCAGGGTTATGCTGAGCGGCAATGACGACCGCGTCAACCCTGACAGGCTTCCTGTCAATATATTCGACAGTGACCTGGCTCTTACCGTCGGGTCTCAGAAAACTTAGGGTATTATTGTGACGCACTTCAGCAAGCCTTGTCACCAGCTTGTGGGCAAACATCATGGTCATGGGCATGAATTCGGCCGTTTCATTGCAGGCATAGCCAAACATGATTCCCTGGTCTCCTGCGCCCTGCTCGTGGTCCGCTGTCTAATCGACACCCATGGCAATGTCCGGAGACTGCTCATCAATGGACGTGATAACCGCGCAGGTTTCCCAGTCAAACCCCATGGCAGAACTGTTGTAGCCGATCCCCTTCACCGTCTCTCTTACCACGTCGGGAACGTGTACATAACAGTCAGTGGTGATCTCGCCGCCCACAAGGACAAGACCTGTCGTGACAAGCGTCTCGCATGTCACGCGCGCCTTTTTGTCCTGTCCTATCATTGCATCAAGTATTGAGTCAGAAATCTGATCGGCTACCTTATCGGGATGCCCCTCTGCAACAGATTCAGACGAAAAAAGAAACCTGCTCATTCCCATGTTACTACCTCCCTTATTCAAGTATATTTATGCTGTCTATCTATGGCTGCTCTTACTCTCCAACTATTCTGGCAAAATCTTCAGGAAACAGCCTGCTCATCTCTCTCTTGAGAAAGAGTTCTCCTTCTTTTGCCGAGTCTCTTCGTAATACCTCTTCCAGCAACTCCCTGCAGTAGTCATGGTCAAGGCCCCGTATCACCGGATGGCCAAGCTCTGGCATCCAGACCGCTTCACCGGAGCGGAAAAGGAAGCCGCCGAGATCCGATTCCGTGAACTCGCCGAAGCCTTCAACAACCTGAAGGATTCCGCCCGTCGCAGTGCCCCGGCCGCTCCGCCGATACCGAACCCGACGACTCCCGCTCCGGTGAAGCTGCCGCCGCCGACCGAGCGCAGGCCGGAAGACTGGTTCCAGGAAGCCCTGCAAGCGCGGGAAGCCGGGGATCTGGAACGGGCGATGGGGCTGGTGCAGGTCTCCCTGCGCGGCGACGCCAGCAAGGTGGAGTACCACCAGTTGTACGCCGAACTGCTCATGGACCTAGGCCGGGACCCGCGGCAGGCCGTCAAGGCCTTCG
>CAYMDG010000441.1:0-2214 GCA_964388905.1 uncultured Bacteriovoracaceae bacterium | reverse complement strand
AGTCCTTTATTCCACGTGAATGGGGCCGGCATATCAAGGGCATCCTGACCAGGAGTACAGGCTATGACCACGTCATATCCTTCCTCTCCGGTTATGGAAAACAGGTCCTGGCAGGCTATCTACCCCTGTACTGCAGCCGGGCCGTGGCCGAACAGGCCCTTCTGATCTGGCTCGGACTCATGAGGAAGATACGATCTCAATTAGCCCACCTGCCCCATTTTAACCGCGACGGACTCACGGGCACGGAATGCGCCGGCAAGACCCTGCTTGTTGTGGGGGTAGGCAACATAGGCTCAGAGGTATGCCGCATCGGTGAAGCCCTTGGCATGGATGTCCTCGGGGTTGATATCGTAAAGAGACATCCTTCCATCCGCTACGTTTCCATTGAGGTGGGCATCGTAAAGGCCGATGTGATCTGCTGCTCCATGAACCTGTCAGACAAAAACCATGGCTACTTCACCTATGACCTTCTGAAAAAGGCCAAGGAAGGCACCGTATTCGTGAACATCGCCCGGGGAGAACTCTCGCCTGCTTCCGTACTCCTGCGTCACCTGATTGAAGGGCATCTTGGCGGAGTGGGGCTCGATGTCTATGAGAACGAAGGCGATCTTGCAGTAACGCTGCGCTCGGGTATAACCCCTAATACCCCTGCAATGCGCTCTGTTCTCGATCTCGCAGGGCATGAGAATGTCATCCTGACCCCGCACAATGCCTTCAACACCAAAGAATCCGTGGAACGCAAGGCCCACATGAGCATAGAGCAGATAGAGCACTTTCTGAAGCACAAGGAATTCATCTGGAAGGTTCAGGCCTGAGGATGACCGAACCTTTGGTTGTTCATTGATCCCCTCCCTGATGCAGAGTAAATCACATTGACACAAAGCCATATTAGTTTTATGCAAAACTACCATGGACATCAACGAATCCAACTTTCTTTATATCATAACCAACATCCGGCAGCGGCTTTTCAAGTTCCTTGATAACGAGCTTGCGAAGAAAGACATCAAGGGTATCGCACCATCATACGGGGATATCCTCTTTGTCCTTGACCAGAAAGGCTCACTTACTATGCAGGAAGTTGCCAAACATACCATCAAGGATAAGTCGACCATTTCATCAGTAATCAACAAGCTAGAAGCAGGCGGCTTTATCTCGAAGGAACGTGATTCCCTCGACGGTCGCTACACGAATCTGACACTGACCGAGAAGGCAAAGAAACTACGGCCTGTCTTGTTTGGGATCTCAAGTAAAATGAACGAAAACCTATTCAAAGGGTTCACCGCCGAAGAAAAGACGATGTTATTCCAGCTCATGGGGAAAGTTTACAAGAATCTATAGGGACATTTTCTTGCCTTATTGGTTGGGTGCAAAACTAATAAGTGTAATCGATGCGCTTATAATATCTTCAGGGTAAGCAGCGGATTTTATGCCCAACAAGGGGATTCATGCATGATAGAGACACTGGAATACGAACAGGTAACTCAGATACGCATGAGCAGGGAGCTCGACGGCAAGCCGGTATACTGGGTGGCTGCCTATTTGGTTGATGGGCTGCTGATGGACACCGGATGCAGCCATACCTCTCATGAACTCTCAGCTTTTTTAGAAGACAAGAATCTCTGGCAGGTGGTAAATACCCACTACCACGAGGACCACATGGGCGGGAACCATGACATCATGAGCAGGTATGGCGTGGACGTATATGCACACCCTGATTCCATCCCCCTTATTGCCCAGAGGTTCGAACTCTACCCCTACCAGGAGATCGCCTGGGGCTACCCTGAGCCCACAACGGTAAAACCTGTTTCGACAGTCCTGAAGACCGATCATCACACATTTCAGATTGTGGATACACCCGGTCATTGCATTGGGCACATCTGCCCTGTGGATACTTCGAAAGGATGGTGCTTTACCGGGGATCTCTTTGCCCGGGATAATCCCAAGTTTATCCGTCCTGAAGAAAATATCGGGGAGATCATACAATCCATGCACAAGCTCATCGAACTACCCACTGGGCGGCTGATCTTGTTTACCGCAGTGGGCAAGATCGTGGAAGACGGGCGAAAGGCACTGAGTCAGTGTATAAGTTACCTGACTGATCTTGCAGCAAAGGTTCAGAAGCTCCATGGTTCGGGCTCTACGGTTGATGAGATCCTGTCCAATGAATTCGGAGGTGAGCATATGTTCAGCCAGCTCACGAACGGCCAGTTCTCC
>CAYMDG010000440.1:0-2226 GCA_964388905.1 uncultured Bacteriovoracaceae bacterium | reverse complement strand
ACTTCCAATACGAAGGATGTCATTCCCTGTGGTGACATGGACCTGCTCCTGTTTCTCGGCTCATAACCTCTAGTAAAAATGAATTTGTCCGCAGGGAAATATATGGTTGCAGCGTTATTTATTTCGTTACGGCGAAGGAGAAACACTGCAAGCCTGATGTTCCGGAACTTTAACGACTTTGCCGTATTCAGGATATCCTGCGGAGGGGCAGGTCTCATCATGGTGATGAAATCAACGATCGCCAGGGTTGACACGACCTGATTGATACTGATGGGGTCATGTCCGTCTATTTTAATCCCTTCTATCCGGTTACCATCATGTAAGATGCCTGTTACCCTGCTGTTTAACCGAATATTCTCGAAACCTAAGGAATGAGCTATCGCCTCACTTAATTGTCCTATACCACGATCCGGATAATAGAACTCGCCTTCATAGTGCGCAGATTCTGCATATCTTCTCGAGATGAAATTCTTTAAAAGGGTTATGAAGGTCATACTCTTCAGCCGTTCACCCGAGACTTCCGGAGACAGCATATTGCAAGGCACCCCCCACAGTTTGCGGGAATAATTGAGAAGAAACCGTTCAGCTATGGACCTGCCGTAAGAAGAGACGGCAAAGCCTTCGAAATCGTCACGGTATCCTTTTTGGCAGCGGCTTTTTAAAAAATCCATGCCGGATCTTATGGTGAAACATTTATCCATTCTGGTAAAGACATCCTGAAACTCAAGTGGGAAGGATAAAAACCGGCCGTCATCGAAAATTTTACTCGGGGCATTTATACGCTTCAGGTTTGCCCCTAAAAGAGATTTTACCTGCTCCGTGATCTCCTTATCCTTGTCATGTATCCGATGGGCGCCGGTATCAAACATGAACTCATCTATGTGAATTGTTCTGCAGTTACCGCCCGGTTTATCCAGGGCATCATAGACTGTTGAAGGAATTCCATTGAGTTTTAAGTAATAGGCTGCACACAGACCGGATATGCCGCCGCCAAGAATCAGAACATTCTTCTCATATGTTGCTGTTTTCACAATAGGTGTCCAATCCAGTTGTTGATAAACATCTCAAAGAGATCATTATTGTCAGCAATTAACACCAACCTGATGCAGAATAACAAGGTTAAAATATGAAGAGTCCTTCAGTTAAACAGGGTAAATTTCCTGGCGAAAAAAGTCCAGCAAAATACCAATATTGCAGAAATGATCTTAGATGCAAGATAATGGAGATGAGTTTTTTCTGTGAAGAACCACATAAATAATAAGCTCAATCCAAGCCCCGTTACGCCGATTATTCCAAAGATAAAAAACTCAATCGATCGCGATTGAATCGTGCGTTTGCTGAAAACCCACACTATGCTGAAGGCATATTTGACAGTCACTCCTATGGTAAACGCTATAGCTGCAGAGGCCAAATAATAAATATGAAGGAATTCCGTAAAAGCGTATAGAGATCCAAAATCCGCTGCAAAGGCAATTCCTCCGACAAGGGTATAGCGAACCAGCTGAATTAAGGTGTTGTTCGATTTGAAGATAAGAAGATCATTGATCGTTTTCCTGATGAACAATGCAGAGGCAGTTGAAGATGGAGCCATGATTAACAAATCTCCCAGTATAACAAACAGATATTAACAAATCTCGGTATACTTATTAGAGTGATAACCCAATGTCAATTCTTAATCGGGATTCAACGCTCTACAGGAAGGTTATTATGTGGGCTATGCCGCCTGCGACCACGAGGGCCACGGCGGTGTTCAGTGCAATGGAAGACAGGGCGACCTTCCACCCCCCCTCTTTCCAGAGAGTGGAAATGGTGGCCACGCAGGGGATGTAGAGCACGGTGAAGACCACGAGTACAAGTATCTGTCCGTGCGTCAGGATGGTCGAGACATCAGCAGTACCCAGCGCCTGGCCCAGCATGAGGAGCGTGAGCTCCTTGCGGAAGATGCCGAGGAACAAGGTGATGCCGGTCTGGTCCGGGAGCCTCAGGATGCCTGAGGAGACAGGTGCCAGCAGGGCGTTTACCGGTTTGTCCAACCCCACATGCGAGATAAAGGCAAGGGCCAGGCTCGATACCACAATTACAGGCCAGGCAAAGGTGAGAAACTCTCTGAGTCTCCACCACACCTTTGAGGCCACCAGGCCGGGGTAGGGGCGCCGCAAAGGGGGCACATCCATGATGATACCGGGTGACATGTCCTTCTGCAGGCGCGACAGGGCAAACGATACC
>CAYMDG010000439.1:0-2235 GCA_964388905.1 uncultured Bacteriovoracaceae bacterium | reverse complement strand
TCAGGCTGATATTCCCTGCGGAAGGTTTCCATCATATCATTGAGCGGGACATCAACGAATTCTCCCCGATACCGGAGGTATTCCATGTGCATGTTACCCTGGAGGTCAAAGGGGTGGTAGATAGAGTCGGCTATACCGTCAAACTCTAAGGGTTGAAATCCGAATTTCTCGCAGAGTTCTATGTTGAAGGCAGGTGTCGCCTTTACCCACTGGCCATCCAGAAAGATTGAAGTATACCCGTGCCAGAAGAACACGTCGGTCTTCATGAGCGTACGCATGCGCGCAGTGGTGAGATGGTTGCGCACATCGGCAAATCCGATCCGGGCAGGAATCTTCAGAACCCGGCAGCAAGCTGCCAGAAGTATAGCCTTGGACACGCACCAACCCTTAAGGGCACCCAGTGTCGTGCTCGCCTTCAGCCCGTTGATGGTCAGGTCGAGGGTATAAGGGTCGTATCGTATCCCATCCCTGACTGCATAGTAAAGGCTTATGGCCTGCTCTTTGGGGTCAGGGGAACTGCCCATGTTCCTCCGGGCAAAAACCATTACCGCCGGGTCATCGCTGTCCACGGTTGCTGATGCCTCACAATATTGTGTCATTTCCGGAATCATGGTGCATTTCTACTCTCAAGCTCAAAGTTGGTCAAGCCCGGGTGCGCTGTGGGGGAATTTGACATGAATATTACCTCAGTTTGAAAAAGAACCGTTTTATCCTTGACAACCAGTGAGATAGTACGTACGGATAGGCACCATCTGAAATGCGAGTCGGTCTTACCTGAATGATCCTTTCACTAAGACATCCGGCAGCCCCTAGAGTACTTCTGTCGATACTTCACGTCTTTCAGGAACGGGCAATGTAAAGCGTATGCTCATGAGAGAATATGAAGGAAGAGGCAGGGACATGGTCAAACCATCAATGATGCGATTCATCAAGGGTAAAAGGTAACAGTATCAAGTTATTCCGAAGCTATTCCGAACAATACAAGATCTGTCAGGAGTCTTTAAGCAGTTCCGCTGAAGCGAATCCCAGTGGTTCCCACAAAGACAGGGCCTGCCCCTTGAGGAGCAGAGACCCCTTGTCAGAAACACTATAAACAAAGGAGCATCAATGACATTCGAACAATTCAATCTTCACACGGACATCTCTGCTGCCATTACCGAGCAGGGATACACGTGCCCAACCCCCATACAGGAAAAGGCAATTCCCCACATTTTAAACAAGCGTGATGTCCTGGGCCTGGCACAGACCGGAACAGGCAAGACAGCGGCGTTTGTACTTCCGCTTCTGCAGAAACTCATGGACGGACCGCGCCGCAAGGTTCGGGCCTTGATCCTCGCCCCTACGCGTGAGCTGGCCTCCCAGATTCATGAGGCGGTCAATTCCCTTGGCCGGCATACCAGGTTGCACAGTGTGGCAATCTTTGGCGGAGTGAGCATGGACCCCCAGATAAAGGCACTCAGGCGCGGTGTCGAGATAATAGTTGCCTGCCCGGGCCGGCTTCTTGACCATATGTCCCGCAACAACATAGACCTGTCTTCGCTCGAAATCCTTGTCATCGATGAGGCCGACCGCATGTTCGACATGGGCTTCTTGCCCGATATCCGCCGGATAACCAAACAGCTCCCGGGTAAGAGGCAGAACCTGCTCTTTTCAGCCACCATGCCCGATGATATCCGCCGCCTTTCAGCAGACATACTGCGCGATGCCGTAACGGCCCAGATCGACCATACGAAGCCGGTTGCGAACATATCCCATGTGCTTTACCCGGTGGAGCAGCATCTGAAGACGGCGCTTTTAAAGGAACTGCTCAAACGCACTGAAACGGATTCCGTCCTGATCTTTACCCGAACCAAGCATCGCGCCAAGAAGCTGGCCGAACAACTGGGCTTTGCCGGTTTCAGGGCCACTTCGCTGCAGGGCAACCTGTCGCAGAATCAGCGTGAGAACGCCATTGAAGGCTTCCGCAAAGGTTCTTACAAGATCCTTGTAGCTACGGATATTGCGGCCCGGGGAATAGACGTGTCGGCAATAACCCATGTCATCAATTTTGATATGCCCGACACCGCTGATGCCTACACCCACCGCATCGGACGGACAGGGCGCGTTTCCAGGACAGGAGAGGCCTTCACCTTTGTAACGAACGAAGACACATCCATGGCCTACACCATTGAATGCGCCCTCGGGGCGGCAGTTGAACAGAAGACCCTGTCGGGATTCGACTACAAAAAGCCCAAG
>CAYMDG010000438.1:0-2236 GCA_964388905.1 uncultured Bacteriovoracaceae bacterium | reverse complement strand
ATGTAAGCAGCATGAGCACCTTGGGGGCCTCATAGAGGAAGAATGCAGTGGCGCTGCCCATGTGACCGCTCCGGGAAAGCCCGAACAGGGCATACGTGAGCCAGTCCGCAAGAGGCTGGAGCGAGCGGTACACCAGCCACCATGCCCCACTCAGGAGCACGGCCCATGCGATCCACTTCATGAGGGGCGTCTTGAGGGGCTCTTCCCCGTTGGGGATTACTTTGCTGTTTTCTGCTGTATCCATTGTCCTTGCCTTATTCCTTCTAGGATAATATCAGTTTATCTGGCTTTTAATCAGGGATTTCACCTTCTCCATGTCCGGAAGGGGTTTTCCCGAATGGACGACCTTCTCGTTGATCACCAGACCGGGCGTGCTCATGATGTACCTCACGATCTCCTTCATGTCCGTGACATAGTCTATTGTGGCATCCACTCCCAACTCGTTTACCGCCTTCTTTGTCGTTTCAAGAAGGTTCTTGCAGTTCAGGCAGCCGGGGCCAAGCACCTTGATCGTTATATCTGCCATTGATCTCACCTCTCTTTGTTTTTTATCTTTCCTTTAAGGATAAGCTTTTTATAGTACTTTAAAGATGTGGTTCAAGCTGTAGTACACCCCTACTGCTATGAAGATAATCCCTGTGGAGACCTGGGCGTAGTGTTCTATCCTTTTGATTTCTTCAAAAATCCTGCCCATGTACCCTGTCCAGAATGCGATCACAAAGGCAAACACGGTTACAGGCAGACCTGTTCCGATCCCATAGAGTGCTGGCATAACCATGCTTGAGCCATGTTTGATGGCCAAGGGTATGAGGCCACCAAAGAAAAGGGCCGCAGCCACCGGGCAGAGCGACAGGGCAAACAGCATGCCCAGGAGGCATGCATTCCATACCCCCTTACGTTCTGCAATCCCTTCAAGCCTGTCGGTTCTGAACAGTACCGGGATTTCGAAGGAGAACATATCAAGCAGCACCATACCCACCAGGATCAGCAGCGGGCCCATGATCTTGTTCATGGACTGCTGAAGGAAAAAGGATAACTTCGGTATGGATGATATGCCGGCAATCAGTACGGCACTGAGGCCCAGGTATGTTATCACCCGGCCAAAGGTATATGACAGGCCGTACCAGAGGACCCTTGTCGGTTTTCCTACGTGACGGGCTATGTACGAGATGGCAGCGACATTCGTGGCCAGGGGACACGGACTAACAGAGGTCAGTATGCCGAGCCAGAGTGCTGCTAGAAAGGCCAGGGACATTCTTCTTCAACCTTTTCCCAGGTATGCGTGCACTTCGTCTTTGATATATCGGGTGAAGGCATCCTTCTTGCCCGCGAGCTGCCAGATGTCTTTAAGGTTCTTCCATTGTACCTGCCTGTGGTCATTCATGTCCACAACCACAACTGCCTTGGAAAATAGCTGGTACTCCTTGATGAAGTGCTCATTTCCTTTCTCTTCCACATTGAGAACCTTCAACACCAGGCTGCCGTCCTTGAGCTGTGCGGGGAACCCCTCCATGATGGCCTGCTTCGTATACTCCTCGATTTTCAGGCAGGTGGGGCATCTATAGGTGGTATGAAAATAGTAGACAATGACCTGATGGGCCTGTTTCTGTTGTACTGCTCCGGTCTCGGGTGTGCCGGCAGCCTTTGTCTCCATGGCTATCGCGCCTGTTATGGCCTGATTGCCATCTTTCTTCCTCGAGAGGAATTCCTGATAGGCCAGGACGACCATGCTTGACGCTACAAAGACAAGAAGCGCGGCCTTGATGATTTGTTTAGCAGTCATCTCTTTTCTCCCCTGTTCTCGTGTCATGACCATGCATCACGTCATGATCAGAATATTTTTTTCTTGAAGTAGAGCGCCAGGTCCACGAGCAGGATGAGCACGGGAACCTCCACCAGCGGCCCGATGACCGTGGCGAATGCCGCCTGCGACTGGATGCCGAAGACGGCTATGGCCACCGCGATGGCGAGTTCGAAATCATTGGAGGCCCCGGTGAGACCGAGCGTTGCTGATTGCGGGTAGTTCGCGCCGAGTTTCTTTCCCATGAAAAAGGTCATGAGGAACATGATGACGAAATAGAAGAGCAGCGGGATGGCTATGCGCACCACGTCCAGCGGGATCTCCACGATGTACTTGCCCTTGAGCGAGAACATGACCACGATGGTGAAGAGCAGTGCCACGAGGGTGATAGGGCTGATCTTGGGGACCTCTACGGCGTGGTAGCGCTCCCGCCCC
>CAYMDG010000437.1:0-2246 GCA_964388905.1 uncultured Bacteriovoracaceae bacterium | reverse complement strand
GGCATTGCCCCTCCGGAGAGACCTTGCAGGATCCTGAATACTATGAGGCTCTCTATGCTCCATGAGGCCCCGCACAGAAAAGAGCTCACCGTAAATGCAATGACCGAAAAGATAAGGTAGCGTTTGCGGCCGATGAGCCTGCTGATCCAGCCGGTCATGGGGATGATGACCGCATTTGCCGCCAGATACGCAGTGATCGACCAGGTGGCCTCGTCGATGCCCGCAGAGAGGCTCCCCCTTATATGGTCAAGGGAGACATTCACCACCGAGGTGTCCAGGACGACCATGAGCATGGGGAGCATCACGGTGGATGCAACGAGCCACTTGTTCGGCTGGACCGGCGAGGAAGGGGCCATCACGCGAAAGCCAAGGGCGGCTACTCTCTCACCGCAATGGTGGGTTGAACCGACATGCCCACACGCAGGATGTGCTCCGGGTCGGTAGCCTTTTCCAGTACGATCTTCACGGGGATACGCTGCACCACCTTCACGTAATTGCCCGTGGCGTTCTCAGGGGGGAAAAGGGAGAAGACGCTCCCGGTCCCGGCCATGATGCTGTCGACCGTTCCCGAAAAGGTCTTGCCGGGATACATGTCTACCTTGATCTGAACCTTCTGGCCCGGCTTTACATTCGTAAGCTGCGTCTCCTTGTAATTTGCAACAATCCAAACATCCTTCAAGGGAACAAGGGCCATGAGCGGCTGCCCGGCCTGCACCTGGTTGCCGACCTCTACATTCTTCTTGGTGATGTAACCATCCGAAGGTGCATATATCTTCGTATAACCCTGCATCAGACTCGCCAAGGCCAGCACTTGCTTCTTCTGTTCCACGATGTACCCTTGAGACAGAAATGCAGCCTTGGCCTGCCGGATCACGAGCTTCTGGGTCTCCAGTGATGCCAAGGCCTGCTTGATTTGATCACGGGCGGCATCGACCTGGGCCCTTGCAACATCGTAAGCCGTCGTTGCCTTCTCGAGTGTTGCCTCGGCAAAGATCCCTTTGTCGTAAAGCTTCCTCGCCCTTATCAGATCCTGATTTGCCTGCTTCAGGTTGGCTTCCTGCAAGGCCAGTGTCGCCCGTGCGGTATCGATCCGAGACTGTATCTCGTCAAGCTGCTTGCTGGCCACATCAACCCGCGCGGAGAGCTCTGAGAACTTTGACTGCTCCGAATCCACTGTTGCCTTGGCGTCGCCGACCTTTACATCATAATCCCTGCTGTCGATCTCCAGGAGGGGCGCCCCTTTCGTTACCAACTGGTTGTCATGAACGTACACAACCTTTACCGTACCTGCTATCTTCGGGGCTATGG
Organism: uncultured Bacteriovoracaceae bacterium; assembly: GCA_964388905.1. Classification (GTDB taxonomy): domain Bacteria; phylum Desulfobacterota; class Desulfomonilia; order UBA1062; family UBA1062; genus MWEI01. The sequence continues at coordinate 938 of CAYMDG010000437.1, read as the reverse complement.
AGTGGATGCTGCCCGTCACATAGGCATCATCAGTGGAGATATAATATTTCGTGTGCCTGATATAGGCATAGACCGCGACAATGATTATGAGTGCAATGATTCCGAATACAAAGAAAACTTTCGACTTGTTCGATTTAACAAGATTGCCCGGCCCATTTTCTACCATGCATCCCCCTTCAATGATGCCTCTGATGTGAGAGCTTCTTGAAATCTGTCTGATAATTGCTTTTCAAGGCTGACTGGTTTTTTTCCATAGCATGATCTCATGGCAGCCAGTGAAAATAATGTACTATGCCCAATTATTCCATTTCAGATAAAAGCATTAAAAACTGCGAATAACCGACACGTATTGTTATTGTCAAGGTGTATCATTGTCAGATGATAAAATATCTCAGGGCGTTACACTCAGATTATGCAACTGAAAGTATCCATATATATTCTATTCACTCCAAATGGCCTTAATTATGAAACTTATAGTGATCACGGATTTGTTTTTAAAAACAGGATCAAGTCTTTACGTATCTTCAATGCAAAATCCGAGTTTGAACGAAATCCAGAACTACCTGCCCCTTACAGGCAAGAAACTTTAACCTGCCCTATTCCATCCATGGGTTTGTCTTGTTATAATAGTATCAGTATAGATTATATGTACTGAGGTAATTGCAAAGCTCCAAAAAAGGAGTCATCCCAGTGGAATCTAAGGGGCCAGAAATTATTAAAAAGACCGGATTCCCGGTTCCGCGGGAATGACGGAATTGGACTTTTGCAATAGGCTATACTGTATCTCTATTGAGTCCATTAACCCATGAGGTTGTATGGAATCTGATGCATACACTGATCATTCCAAGTACCCGATTCTCGAGCACATAGCAGTGCCCGAAGACATGCGCACTGCATGGCAGGATATCGTTGACCTGATCTCCGAGATCTTCCAGGTC
>CAYMDG010000436.1:0-2262 GCA_964388905.1 uncultured Bacteriovoracaceae bacterium | reverse complement strand
CGAGAAGAAGGCAGTGGACTTCAAGAGCATGGGGCTCGTTCTCAACCGGGTGAGGGGCCTCTCAGAGGTGGACGACATCAGGGGCAGAACAGGCCTTGAACTGTACGGCTGGCTCGACGACGATGATCTGATCAGGTCGTTCGACTTCAGAGGCGAACCGCTTACCGGCATGCCTGAATCCTCTCCTGCGCTCGTTAAGGTCGCACGCATTCTCAAAAGGATCGGGTTGTTTCCATGACCTCTCTGGTCGTCAACATCGTGACATTTTCGCTGTACAACACGCTCTTTGCACAGCTCTTCAGTGATGTGAAGCCCGGTGAGCATATCTATTGACATACCCAAGGAGGAACTGAGGTGAAAAAAATAGCAGATAAATGCCGCGGAAACTCCACGGTGACCGGAGTACTGTTATGACGACGACCGGCAAGACAATGCGCGTATTCGAAGAGCTTCTTGAAAACCCACAGAACTCTCTGATCGAGCAGGCTGCCCAAAATGGCCGCATACCCATCGGGTATTCCTGCTCCTTCGTGCCCGAGGCGCTGCTCATGGCGGACCGACTCTTTCCCGTGCGCCTTCACGCACCCGGGGTTGCAGGGACCGAGCTTGCCGACAACTACCTTTCCAGCCTGATCTGCTCGTACACCCGGAGCATTCTGGAATTCGCCATGGATGACCGGTTCGAACAGATACAGGGATGGGTTTTTGTCCCTTCATGCGCCCACATGCAGCGTCTCATCGACAACTTCGAGTACTTGAAGAAACCCGCGTTCAGCCATGTGATCGACGTTCCGCGGAAGGTGACCGGGCACACCGTTTCATGGCTGGCCGAGGAGCTAAGGATGCTCGCGGACAGGCTTTCCTCACATTTCGGCGTGGACATGAGCGATTCTTCGCTCAAAAATGCCATTGACGAATGGAACACGTTCGCAGAAGTGGTCCGGTCCATCGGAGATCTGCGGAAGAGGATCGACCCGCCCATCACCGGAACCGAATTCCATACCCTGCTCATGGCCTCCCTGGTTTCGCCCAAGGACCTGATCATGCCCGCCCTCATGGAGTTCCGCAGAAAACTAGAAGGGCGCCACGGCATCAATGACTACCGGGCCCGGCTGATGGTGGTTGGTGGCCATCTGCACGATCCTGCATTCATCAAGGCAATCGAGTCCCAGGCAGCGATCGTGGTGGCAGACCGTTTCTGTTCAGGCACTATTCCGGGACTCAGACCCGTGCAGGTCAATGGCGACCCCATCAGGTCGCTGGCGGAGCACACCTTCGAAAAGACGCTCTGCCCGCGCATGATGGAGAATTTCGATCTGAGGCTACAGACCATCATTGATACGGTGAAGGAATACCGGGTGGACGGCGTGGTCCTGGAGATCATCAAATTCTGTGATCTCTGGGGGGTGGATTCCATGCCCCTGGTGAGCGCGCTACGAAAGGAAGGCATACCGGTGCTGAAGCTTGAGCGTGAATACCGGACAGGCGGTGAAGGCCAGCTGCACACCCGTGTGCAGGCCTTCATCGAGAGCATGGGCAAGTAATGATTGCACGGGGAGGACCCTCCATGTTGGAAAACGTGCGCACATATCTCACATCCCTTTTGGGTAAGCTGCCGGAAACAGGGAGGAGCTTATGGCAGAACTCTCTGCTGGAATATGTCATGAGCTCGCGGGATTCCGGGGCTGCGCTGACGTACCTGAAATACTGGTCTTTAAACAATTACTGCATCGGGAAATTCCTTATCCGGATGACCGTTACCCTCGGGCCTGTCGGTGCTGTCCGGACGCTTATCAGAAATCCCTGGATGTTTATCCTTCTGAAGGTCAACAGACTTATGAGCCGGTATGGGCGGGGAAGGACCGGGTTGTATCTTGAATCCGTCTGCCTTGCCCTGCATACCGTGGTCACCGGGACCACCGACATGCTGCGGCAGATGTTCTTCCACCCTGAACGCATGGTAATAAACGAAGACCTGGTTCCCATAGACATCGTCCATGCCATGGGACTTGACGCCTATCTCCTCGAAGGCATGGGCATTGTTCTGCCTATAATAGATGCGGAATCGTGTCTGAAATACATAGACGAGGCGGAGAACGAGGGCATGAACGCAGACGCCTGCAGCCTGCCCAAGACCACCGTGGGAATGGTCATCAAGGGCCACCTGCCCAAGGGGATCGCCATGGTGAGCTCCAATCTGCCCTGTGATGCCGGTGCGGCCTCGTATGCCTTCATCCAGCGCATGTTTGATATCCCCACCTA
>CAYMDG010000435.1:0-2274 GCA_964388905.1 uncultured Bacteriovoracaceae bacterium | reverse complement strand
GCGGCGCAACCGATGGTAAACATGAAGATCATGAAGGTCAACTGTGTCTCGGTCTCACCCCATCCATGGGCACCGATCAAAGGTTTCTTAAAGACCGACCATGCGTAGACTGTTCCAAGGCAGAGCTGCATGACGATAGCCGCCATGGCTATACCCCAGCGCTTGCTTTCCAGATTTTCACTTGCCATAAAGACCCCTCCCCTTTAGGTATACTTATTATATAAGTTTTGTACTAGTAACTCGCACACGGTCATACACCATCCTGCTCCAATGTATCAATACCTTATCTCATTGTATGTTGGCAACAGCTCAAAAAGATAAAATGCACAATGAAAAACCCCTCCCCTGGTATCTCAAAGGGAGGGGTTCCATTTTTCACCACTGTACTACGTTTCAGGCCACTTTCCGCAGCTTCACCGCACACACCTTGTACTCAGGGATGTTGGCAACAGGATCAATGGCCTTGTTGGTGAGCCTGTTCACCGAGGCCTCGGCATAATGGAACGGGATGAATACCACACCCGTGTCGGTCCTGTTTGAAACCACGGCGACAACCTCTATGCTACCCCTGCGGCTTGCGATCTCAACCTTCTGTCCCTGAGAGATCCCGAGTTTCTTCGCATCAGCCGTGTTGATCTCCACAAAGGCCTCGGGTGTCCTTGAAACTAGGCCCTTGGAGCGGCGGCTCATGGTGGCGGTGTGGTACTGGTAGAGGATGCGGCCCGTGGTGAGAATCAACGGATATTCGGCATCGGTCTGTTCGGCGGCAGGGATGTGCTCGCATACGGTAAAGAGCCCCTTTCCCCTTGTGAAGGCATGGGTATGCAGGATGGGGGTGCCTGGATGCTCCGTGTTGGGGCACGGCCACTGGATGCCCTTCCATTCGATGCGGTCATAGGTGATGCCTGCATAAGAGGCAGTGACCTTGTTGATCTCCTCCATGACGGACTTTGCATTCTCATAGTTCCAGCTTGCGCCGAGTTTGTTTGCGATCATGGAGATTATCTGCCAGTCATCCTTTGCCTCGCCCGGTGCGTCAACGGCCTTGCGGATCCGCTGGACACAGCGTTCGGTGTTGGTGAAGGTGCCCTCTTTTTCGGCCCAGGCCGAGCTCGGCAGCACCACATGGGCGAGATCGGCGGTTTCGTTGCGGAAGATGTCCTGGACAATGAACAACTCGAGGTTCTTCAGTGCCTTCTCCACATGGGCGGTATCCGGGTCGGACATCATGGGGTTCTCTCCCATGACGTACAGGGCCTTGATAGTGCCACCCGCGGCGCCGTCGATGATCTTGGGTATGGTGAGGCCCGGTTTGCTGGGCAGCTTCACGCCCCAGGCATCCTCGAAGGGCTTGCGTTCGGCGTCTTCGGCCACACGCTTGTAAGCCGGAAGGTTGCCCGGCAGGCACGCCATGTCGCAGGCGCCCTGCACGTTGTTCTGTCCGCGCAGCGGATTCACACCGGTGCCCGGCCTGCCGATGTTGCCCGTAAGCATGGCCAGATTTGCAAGAGACTTCACATTGTCAGTGCCCGTGATGTGCTGGGTGATGCCCATGGCATAGACAATGGACGACGCGCCTGACGTGGCATAGAGACGCGCCGCCTTCTTGAGCTCTTCAGCAGGGACACCGGTTATCTTTTCCACATATTCAGGGGTATACTTTTTCACCGTATCCTTAAGGGCATCGAAGTTCTCGGTGCGCTCGGCTACGAATTCCTTGTTGTGAAGGTCTTCGCTGATGATCACGTTCATGATGCCGTTGATCCAGGCGATATCGGTGCCCGGTGTCTGGCGGAGCCAGACGGTTGCAAACTTCGCGAGATCGATGTTACGCGGATCAGCCAGGATGAGCTTGGCGCCACGCTGGGTGACTGCACGCTTGATAAAGGTGGAGATCACCGGGTGGTTTTCCGTGGTGTTCGTGCCGGTGATGAGGAAGCACTTCGATTCCTCCATATCGGCTATGGAGTTCGTCATTGCCCCGGAACCGAATGCAGTGGCCAGACCGGCCACGGTGGAGCTGTGTCAGAGCCGGGCGCAGTGATCCACGTTGTTGGTGCCGATCACCGCGCGCAGGAACTTCTGGAAGAGGTAGTTCTCCTCGTTCGTGCACCGGGCCGATGCAAAACCGGCAACGGCATCCGGACCATGCTTTTCTTTTATCGCGGCAAGCTTGTCTGCAATGTATGAAATCGCTTCGTCCCAGCTCGCCTCCTTGAGTTCGCCGTCAACCCTGATCAAGGGCTTCGTGAGACGGTCCGGGTGATCGAGGAA
>CAYMDG010000434.1:0-2297 GCA_964388905.1 uncultured Bacteriovoracaceae bacterium | reverse complement strand
GGGATTGCCTTACCAGTGAGGCAAGGTGCTCAAGCCCTGAATTCCTCTGAATGCTGAGCATGTTCGGAGACCTCATAAGGTCCATGAATTCATACGGGTCATGGGGCCGTACCGTATCGTTATATACCCTGCCGAACAGTCGCATACCATGGGCAAAAGGAATGAAGTACTTCCAATATACCTTCTCCCATGCCTGGTAAGTCGCTGTCATTTCAAGGATTAAGCCGGAGAGTTCATGGTCGCTTAAGGTAGTGTAGTCAATGTTTGAAAGACCTTTCACTTCCTCAATCATCTCTGGGATAAGTTCATCTTCGATCCTGGATTTAAGCTGTTTGAGGTTCTCAAAGCTCCTGCTGATGCTTCGGTACCAGTTCCTTATGTCTCTTGTGATCTTGTTCAAAGAGGCAACAATGGGCCTGGTCTGGAGTGCATAGAGATCCATGCCGTCAAAGGTCCATTCCATATCCTGGGGCGACATGAAAAGATCCTCCATCCTCATTGCCAGGTGGTATACCTTTTGGATCTCCTCTTCATTGAGTGGAGGGGTACCACAGAGTTCCGGGGCCAGAAACTCAAGGTAAACCCCGGACGTAGAAGGGCTCACTACTATATCCCGCACCGCTGTCTCATGGGAGATAACGGCCCCTGAGGCGCGGTCAATGGTCCACCTGTCAGGCTTTACAATGCCATCCACAAACCCCTGGTTAAGGCCATAGATGGCCTCTAGGATTGCATGGCTTTCATTTCCAGGGGCTTGGCTGAAGATCACCCCTGATTTCTGACCTGCGATGAGTTCCTGGATTATGACCGCCATGGTGCTGTGATGAACATCAAGATCGAGCTCCTTCCGGTAGAGCAGGGCTGAGTCGGACCATAGGGAAGCCCACACGAGACGGATATGATCAAGGATGGAATAGATGCCTTTAACATTGACGTATGAATCATGGAGCCCTGCAAACGATGCAGCAGCAGAATCCTCTCCGGGCGCAGAAGACCTGACGGCAACAGGCCTATCACCGAACATCTCTTCAATGGGCCCCCTCACCTTTTTTACTAGCACAGAAGGCATTGCGGTATTTAAAAACATGCCCCTGATACGCAAGGACGCATCCCATAATTCCTCCCATCGCATATCTCGGAAATCTTTACGTCCAAGTTCCAGGGAGATCCTCTCCATGAGACCAGTGGAACGCACATAGGTTTCATAGGCGTCCTGGGTAATGCACATTGCATCAGGCACACTCATGCCGTTACGAAAGATGACACCCAAGCTGAAGGCCTTGCTGCCGACTTGAGCAGGCGCTGCATCCGCCAGGCTGCTTAATGGGATGATCAGGTTCATTCCTTCATATGAAGCACCAGGACATGCTGGAATCTGCTTACCACATAATACCTTTTCACCTCCACCTGCATGAGTGCACAGGTGGGCGACATGACAAAGTCCTCCAGATGGGGATGCTTGGTGAGATAAACCTTGAGCAGGTTATCCTTTTCAGAACCCAGGATCTCTTTTGCAACGCCGATGGCTGTAACCGCCATAGCCTCGTGAAAATCCGAAACCCGGTTGCTCCGGTTATCAATAAGCAGCGAAATCCTGGGGTCTTCGTCTATGTTGGCGAATTTTCTGGTGGCACGGGTCGTAGCAAAGACCAGGTGGTTCAGGTCTTCTGATGATGCGAACGCCACGAGATTACAATAAGGCTGACCATGCTCATGCGTGGAAACAACCGCAAGACCCTGGCTGGAAAAAAGTGCTTTTAACTGCAACGATATTTGCTGGGGGTCAACGACCTTGACCTCTCTGTGCTCAAAATCCATTGGTCTCCCTCCTGATGAGGCGTGTTGCCTTTGCCGGGCACGGGAAGCTTGATTCCTTATAGGAATAATAAGCGTCCATCACATGGAGTCAATGCCCCCGTATGCACTTTGTCCGTATTCATTTCAGGTTGCATCAAGGATAAGATTCATAGCGACTATGGAATTGTTTTAAAAAATAGGTCCGTTAAAATCCTTTATCTTGCAGCCTTTATGGAATGCTCTTTTTCTCAGTTAGGCAGGCTGCAAGATAAAGGATTTTAACGGATCAAGTTTTTCACTCTTCTAGAACTCGAAATCCGAATCTATAAATAAGCATAAGGTATTATGCCTTGTTTTTTAAAGATACTTCAGCACCCTGGACAACTCCGCACCGAGACTTGAAAACTCGTAAGGCTTCTTGATGATTCCGGCAAGGCCCTTGCCTGCAAAGCGATCGATAGTCTCCTGTTCGTCATAGCCGCTGCTGATGATCACCTTTA
>CAYMDG010000433.1:0-2297 GCA_964388905.1 uncultured Bacteriovoracaceae bacterium | reverse complement strand
ATATACTCGCAGGCATGCTTAACGAGCTGATATTAAGGAGTGTCATTGTATTGCATAACCAGAAAAACGCCATACACAAAAAAGATATCATCCATGATATTTTTGAGCTCCTTGGCAAGAACGTCATGAAGGCGCCAAATATATCATCTGGCAATGAATAGACCTTCTTCTTGGTTCCTAACTCGAACACCAAGACACGGATTTTGAAAAAAAAGAGGGGTGAGTTAAAAAACTCACCCCTCTTGAGTTTGCTGCGTATAAGCCTTTTGGTTACATCATGCCGCCCATGCCGCCCATACCGCCCATGCCGCCCATATCGGGCATGCCGGGTGCACCTGATCCCTTTTCATCAGGGATCTCGGCAATCATCACCTCTGTTGTAAGCAGCAACCCAGCAACTGAAGCTGCGTTCTGCAGGGCCGAACGTGCTACCTTGGTGGGGTCTATGATACCGGCCTTTACCATGTCTTCGTATTCCTCGGTCTCGGCATTGAATCCTACATTGCCTTTGAGACTCTTTACCTTTTCAACCACAATGCCGCCTTCCATGCCTGCGTTCACAGCGATCTGGCGAAGAGGCTCTTCAAGGGCCTTCTGAACGATCTTTACGCCGAACTGCTGTTCGCCGGGCAGATCAAGTTTGTTGAGCTTATCGATACAGCGCAGCAACGCTACGCCGCCGCCTGCGATAAAGCCCTCTTCCACTGCCGCGCGTGTGGCATGGAGTGCGTCTTCTACCCTGGCCTTCTTTTCTTTCATCTCAGGCTCTGTAGCAGCTCCCACCTTGATAACGGCAACACCGCCTGCAAGCTTGGCAAGCCTCTCCTGAAGTTTCTCGCGGTCGTAATCAGATGACGTTTCTTCGATCTGGGCCTTGATCTGGCTGATCCTGGCCTGGATCTGGGCCTTTTTGCCTGCACCCTCAACGATGGTGGAGTTATCTTTGTCGATAATGATCTTCTTGGCAGTTCCCAGGTCGGTCATGGTCACTGACTCGAGCTTTCTGCCGAGATCTTCGGACACAAGCTCTCCACCGGTAAGAATAGCTATATCTTCCAGCATGGCCTTGCGCCGGTCTCCGAAGCCTGGAGCCTTGACTGCTGCGCACTTGAGCGTACCCCTGAGCTTGTTCACCACAAGTGTGGCGAGCGCCTCGCCTTCTATGTCCTCAGATATGATAAGAAGCGGCTTACCCTTCTTAGCGATCTGCTCCAGCACAGGGATAATATCCCTCATATTGCTGATCTTCTTATCGTAGATAAGTATTAACGGGGCCTCTAGCACCACTTCCATACGCTCTGCATCGGTAACGAAGTATGGAGAGAGATAACCCCTATCGAACTGCATGCCTTCCACCAGGTCAAGGGTGGTGTCCATGCTTTTGGCCTCTTCCACGGTGATGACGCCTTCTTTACCGACCTTGTCCATTGCATCGGCTATCAGGGCACCCACTTCATTGTCGCCATTGGCCGAGATGGTTCCAACCTGCTCGATCTCCTTCTTGTCCTCAACCTTTCTACTCATCTTCTTGAGTTCTTCAACAATCGCTGAGGTTGCCTTGTCGATGCCGCGCTTAAGATCCATGGCGTTCATTCCGCCTGCCAGATACTTCAGGCCATCCGTATAGATTGCCTGGGCCAGAACGGTAGCCGTCGTGGTTCCATCGCCTGCTACATCAGAGGTCTTTGAAGCCACTTCCTTTACCATCTGAGCACCCATATTCTCAAACTTATCCTTGAGTTCTATCTCTTTGGCCACACTCACGCCGTCTTTTGTGACGAGCGGTGCCCCATAGGCCTTATCAAGGATTGCATTGCGGCCCTTGGGGCCGAGTGTAGCCTTGACTGCATTGGCGAGTTTATTTACGCCGCTGATAATTTTATTCCGTGCTTCCTGACTGTAGAGTATCTCTTTGCCTGCCATTTCTTATTCCTCCTTAACTACTGGATAATCCCGAGGATGTCTTCCTCTCTCATGATGAGCAGCTCCTCACCCTCAATCTTGATCTCGTTCCCTGCATACTTAGAGAAGAGCACCCTGTCACCCTTTTTCACATCGAGGGGGATGACTTTCCCATCCTCGGTCTTCTTGCCGCCACCAGCGGAGATGACCTCTCCCATCTGGGGTTTTTCTTTTGCCGTATCAGGGATGATAATTCCCCCTTTGGTCTTCTGTTCCTCTTCGATCCTCTTGACGAGAACCCTGTCGTGTAATGGTTTAATCTTCATTCCTTTCCTCCAAGGTCTGATTGTTAGCACTCACTATAAATGAGTGCTAACCTCGTAGCAAGGATTATA
>CAYMDG010000432.1:0-2299 GCA_964388905.1 uncultured Bacteriovoracaceae bacterium | reverse complement strand
GCTCCTGAACCCCTACGACGTCAGTGACGAGACCAGGGAGATCCTGAATGACATCTTCCCCTTCTGGATCAGGCGCTCCTTTCACGAATGCGTAAATAGGGAGCACGGCAGACCGCTCTCGCTCAGGCTCAGCGAGCGGGTAGTGGCCATCGTGTGCTCCAAGGCCTTCTGCATATCCCACACCGTGCCCGGCATCAGAACCATTCTCGAAAAGGGTACAAAGGGCATTATCGACGACATACAGGCCAGGCTCGCCGGGGATTCCTTGGACGAGGAAGGATCGGCGACCCTGGAAGGCATGGTCCATAGCCTGAAAGGGCTGGAGGCGTATGCCGCCAACCTTTCATCAGAGGCCCGGCTGATCTCTGAAAAGGCTACAGACCCTGCACGCGCGGGGGAACTGCTCCACATGGCTGAAGTCTGCGCACGTGTTCCCCGCAATCCGGCTGAAAACCTTGACGAAGCCGTTCAGAGCGTCTGGACCACCTGGATCGGCATGCACATGGAAAACACCAATGCCGGGCTTTCTCCCGGAAGGCTTGACCAGTGGCTGCAGCCATTTTACCTGGCTGACATGGAAAAGTTACGCGATGACCATGTGCGCAGGGACTACATCCGCCACGCCATCGAGCTGATCGGCTGCCTCTACCTGCGGATATCCGACCACATGCCGCTCTCGCCGGACATCGGCAACATCCTCTTCGGCACGTCCCCGCCCAACCAGGTCATCACCCTGGGCGGCATCACGCCCGAAGGCGAAGACGGTGTGAACGACATGACCTACATCTTCCTCAAGGTCACCGAGATGCTCGGCCTGCCGGATCCCAACATCAATGCCCGCATCAACGTGGAAAAGAACAGCGGGACCTATATCAAAAGGCTCTGCGAGGTGAACTACACCACGTCCGCAACCCCTTCCCTGCACAACGACGCGGCTGTCTTCGCAGCGCTTAAGCCCCACGGCTATCCTGAAGAGCACATCCGGGACTGGAGCGCCACCGGCTGTGTAGAACCCACCATATCAGGCCGCCACAACGGACATACCGGCGGCATCCTCATCAACCTGGTCGCCGCCATGGAGATGGCCCTCCACAACGGCCGCCACCCTTTCATGCAGTGGGACCTGGGGCCAAAGACCGGCGATGTCGAGGACTTCATGACCTTTGAGGAGTTCTTCAGGGCCTATGAAGCCCAGCTGCGCTTCCTCATCGAGCAGGCTGTGAGTCTGAACAACCTGTTTGCCGAGGTACATGCGCACATGAGGCCCACGCCCTTCATCAGCTCTACGATGGAGGGCTGCATCGAGAAAGGCCGCGACATCACCCGGGGCGGGGCGCGTTACAACACGACCGGCGCTGCCAACATCGGTCTGGTCGACGTCGTAGACAGCCTCATGGCCGTCAAAAAACTGGTCTTCGACGAGCAGAAAATAAGCTTCAGGGAGCTGATGGATGCGGTTGACTCTGATTTCAAGACAGCCCCTCATGTAAGGGCCTTGGCTCGGAACAAGGTGCCCCTGTTCGGATCGGGGGACCCGCAGGCCAGTGCCATGGCTGACCGCGTGGCATCCCTCATCCACGGCATCTACACCTCGCACCGCAACTATCGCGGGGGCAAGTACACAAGCGGGTTCTGGTCCATGTCCCAGCACACGGCCTACGGCAACCTTTCCGGAACTCTCCCCTCGGGCCGGTTGGCAGGCATGCCGTTCACCCCCGGGCTCACCCCCGAGCCTCACGCCAGCAGAAATTACCTGGATTTCATCTCGGATGTTGCCAGGCTTGACCCCGTGAACATGGACAACAACATGGCCTTCAACGTCAAGCTCTCACCTTCGCCCGGGGAAAGCCGCGAGGAGATCGTGAGCAACATGGCTGCCTATGTGAAGACCTACTGTGGCCTGGGAGGCATGCAGATGCAGTTTAACGTAGTGGATTCACGGATGCTCAGGGACGCCATGACCAACCCTGAAAACTACCAGGACCTGATCGTGAGGATCTCGGGATACAACGCCTATTTCGTAGCGCTGAACCGGGCCCAGCAGCTCGAGCTCATCGGCAGGGCCGAGTACGGGGTCTGAGAAGGTCAGGTATATCTTGTGAGAAAAATGACATCTATACGACTGCAGCGGGTATTTTCACCTTGACCTTGTGTTCCTGGTGGTCATCGGCAAGGGGGATCGCGTTGCCTTTTAGAACTTGTCCGTCGAGTTCCACAAGCATCTCGCCGGGTACATCGCGTGTATGCTGGAAGATGATGTGATAGAATGTTTCCCGATACCGGTAAAGGACCTTGAAAG
>CAYMDG010000431.1:0-2308 GCA_964388905.1 uncultured Bacteriovoracaceae bacterium | reverse complement strand
CCCAGGGCACCCTCTACTCTGATCTGGTCAGCATATACAAGACCATGGACGGCGGATGCGTGACTGAGGCGGACAGGCTCTCAACACCCCGGGACAACAAGGAAACTCAGAACACGAGCCAGTGAATGAATTCATCCTCCACAGGGACGAACTATGGCACAGTATCTCATCACCATCATCCGGGAAAATCCTGAAGTTCTGGTTTTTTTATCGCTGGCCGTGGGCTATCTCATGGGCAAGATCAAGATCAGGGGCTTCGGCATCGGTACCACCGCCTCGGTGCTGCTTGTCGCCATGGCCCTTGGCCAGTTCGGCATCGACGTCCCGCCCATATTAAAGAGCATCAGCTTCGCGCTCTTTGCCTTCTGCATCGGCTACCAGGTGGGCCCGCAGTTCTTCGGGGCACTGCGCAAGGAGGGCATGAATTACCTCTGGATCACCATCGTGGTCGTGCTGGCAGGACTTGCCACTGCAGTGATCCTGGGCAAGGCATTTCATTTCGACAAAGGAACAACGGCCGGTCTCTTTGCCGGCGCCATGACCCAGTCTGCCGTGATCGGCACGGCCAACGGCGCGGTGGGCCAGCTGGCCATCTCCGCTGCAGATAAGCAGGTGCTCAGCAACAACATAGCCGTCGCCTATGCTATAACCTATCTCTTCGGCGTGATCGGCGTCATCGTGTTCTTCAAGCTCCTTCCAAACATACTCAGGATCAACCTGAAGGCCGAGGCTAATAAACTCGAGAAACAGATGGGTGGGGGCTCTGAACTCAGGAGCCCGGAACTGTTCTCCTGGTCGAGACAGGTGGGCTTACGGGCATATGAGGCAACAAAGGCCATCGGCCAGAAGGTAAGCGAGGTTGAAGGCACGTTCCCTGCGCGTGTGGCCGTATATCATATCAGGCGTGCCGGGGCGCTGCTTGAAGTATCACAGGATACGCTTATAGAGCCCTCGGACATCCTGGTGCTGGGGGGCAAGTATGTGGGGCTCATCCATGCCCCGGACATCATCGGAAGAGAGGTGGATGTATCAGAGGTCATCGACATGATCGGCGAATCCCTGGATGTGTGCGTGCTCAATAGCGCAGTGGTGGGAAAGACGCTGGGCGATATCGCCAGAAACAAGGGTGCGCATGGTATCTTCCTGGCAAGGATGACCAGGCAGGGCCATGACCTGCCCATTCTGGCAGATACCGTGATCAATAAGTGCGACATCCTGCAACTCGTCGGCACGGCTGAAGATGTGGAACGTGCTGCCCAGGCACTTGGCTATCCGGAGCGGCCCACATCAGTGACGGACCTCGTCATGGTAGGCCTGGGGTGTGTCGTGGGGACATTGATCGGCATGATCGTCATCCCGCTAGGGGGCATCCCCATCACGCTGGGAACGGGTGGAGGGGTGCTTGCGGCAGGGCTTCTGTGCGGCTGGCTGCGCTCGGTCCACCGGACCTTCGGTCAGATCCCTGACGGCGGCCAGTGGCTGCTGAACGACCTGGGTCTGAGCCTCTTTGTGGCCTGCATAGGCCGGATTTCCGGCAAGGCGGCACTCCAGGCACTTCAGAGCAACGGCATCACCATATTCCTGGCAGGCATCGTCATGGCCCTTGTGCCCATCATGGTGGCAGCCCTCTTCGGGAAGTTCATCCTGAAGATGAACCCCATCCTGCTCCTGAGCGGACTCACGGGCGCCCGGGTCATCCCCCAGGCCATGACCGCCCTGCAGGAGGATGCCGGGAGCGCGACCCTGGCCCTGGGCTTTGCCGCACCTTTTGCCTTTGCAAATGTGTTCCTCACGGTCATGGGCAGCATCATCATCAACATCATGTGAACAGGACAGACGGCTTGGCACGCAGGCAGTGCCCGGAAACGGATTGTATATGTGGAAAAAACTGATCAGGTATCTGCTGAGCGATCCTCGGGATCACATCATGAGTGTCTTCCTCGGTCTCTTGTGCATTGAGGTATTCATATTCGGGCCTCTGGTTCGCGCCCAAGGGTCCATGGTTGCCACCTTGAACGGCATCGTATTCTCCTTGCTGCTCATCATAGGCGTCCTTGCCATGACACCGACCCATATCATAACCCAGGTTGTCTCTACTGCCATCGTTGCCATAGCAATAGCGCTACGCTGGATGGCAAATCTTTCAGGCTCTTGGACACACTATCTCTGGGACAAAGTCTCCTCTTTGGCAGCAGCCCTGACGTTTTTGGCACTCATCTTGTGGCAGGTCTACAGAGAGAGCCCTGCAACGGCGCACAAGATCCGTGGGGCCATAGCCGCCTATCTGCTCATGGCAGTGATTTTCGCC
>CAYMDG010000430.1:0-2333 GCA_964388905.1 uncultured Bacteriovoracaceae bacterium | reverse complement strand
AGCGTCTTCCACCTGCCCCGGTAAAATCTCACTGCCATGAGCAAACCCTGGAACATCATGGATACGACCATGGCCATCCATACCCCCAAGGCGCCTAATCCGAGCGGTATTGCCAGGACAAAGGCAAGCGGCAGCCTTATGACCCACATGCAGAAGATGATGACCCACATGTTGCCCTTGGTGTCGCCCGCCCCCTGCAGCGCCCCGCCAAGCACCAGGCTTAAGGCCATAAACGGCTCTGAAAACATGTTCACCCTCAGGTATCTGGCTGTTTCCTTGTGCACAGCAGCGTCTTGGGCAAGGAGCGAGGCAAAGAAATCAGCCCCTATATAGATTACGCAGGACAGCAGACTCAACGTGACCATGGCGGTAAAGGCTATCTTCCACCCAAGCCTGGCAGCCCTCTGGGGTTTGCCTGCACCGAGGTTCTGTCCTACCAGGACTGAAGCGGTCATGTTCATGGCAAAGGCAGGCATGAAGATTATCGCCTCAATCCTCAGTCCATTGGTGATGGAGGCCAGGGCAGTAATGCTCTGGCTGCCGAGGCCGGAAAGGATATGGTACAGAATGATGCTCCCCGCGTTCCATGCCACCTGGAGCAAGCCGGCCGGCCAGCCGAGCCTTATTATCTGAATAATCGTCCGGCCCTCTATGCCCCAGGTTCCTCTCAATAACTTAATCCACCTGCCGGTAAAGAAGAACAGGATGCTTACCACCATGCTCACGATGGCGGCCATGGCCGTGGAATAACCGATCCCCTTATATCCCAGGGCGGGAAGTGGTCCCCAACCGAACACCAGGGCAAAATCCAGCACTATGTTGATGATACAGAACACGGACATGGCAATAAGGGGTTTCATTACCTCCGCGCTTGCACGGAAGATCCCCGAGCTGATGATAAGGATATAGTTCGAGCCCAGGGCAAAAGAAAAAATAACAAAAAATGTTTCCGCAATGGTCCTTATCCTGAGAGGAAAGCCTGCAATCCTGACAATGGGCTCATGAAAGAGAATACCGACTGTCATGAGAAAAAGGGCAACCACAAGGCCGAAGATCAGGGACTGTTTTACATATGATGAGGCCTTCTCAAACTCCAGTGCCCCGAAGGCTCTCGATACCAGGGCCACTGTACCGATGCTGATTGCATTTCCCAGGATAATAAAGAGAAAATAAAGTTGCGAAACGTATCCAATGGCGGCCTGAACATCACTGCTGACGAGCCCGGCCACATAAATATCAGTGAAACCCACAAAGAAGTTAAGGACCATGATGAGCAGCATGGGCCAGGTCAGGCGCCACATGGTGCCCCATGTACTGCCTGTGGTGAGGGGATTAGCTTCAATGGGGGGCCGAATCCCCGGCGGGTCTTGCTTTTTCATATAAGGACTATCTACCATAGATTCCTCAATAGAGAGGTTCACGGTATTACCAAGACATTTTTTATTGAAGTAATACGAATTTGAAATTATTTTTCAAGAGAAGCAGTATGTGCCATCTTTATGAGCTCTGTAAAGACGGTCCTCATCTCTATGAGCCTGTCGGTCATGAGCATGAAGAGGATTTCCAGCCTTATTACAGGATTGATTGTGGTGCTAAGGAGGGCATCAACCTCATCCTGGAGTTCCCGGAGGTGGGGATGGTCTTTGAGTAACTGATTCCTCTGGGCAATAAGATGCTCGACTTGCGGGTTCTCTCTTCGCTGAGATTCTATCTTAAGGAGTTGTTCTTCATCAAAAATCATAGCTTCCCGGAGCCGCCTTTCTTGCCCGAATTCTGGTCCTTTCCATGTCTCAAAGCGAATAGAGAATGAACAGCAAATGGCATGCCACTCATATTTATTCATTATTTCAGCAAGTTAATAATGTCTGCCCAAAAAGGGCGTTGCTGGGTGTTACTTTTTTTATCCATAATAGGTATATTTATTCCGTTCTTGAGATTGTCATTGCAGGACCAATGCCCATGGGAGTACAATTTTATGGCTTGGCAGGCGGATGCACGTCCATATCTGACAATATGGCTCTCTGCAGTTGTATGCTTCTTTACCATCCATATGAAGAAGGGTGAATAAAGACTATGAATATTCCTATCTTCCAGGTCGATGCATTCTCATCAAATCTCTTCTCCGGCAACCCCGCTGCCGTGTGCCCGCTCCCCCATTGGCTTGATAAAAAGACCATGCAGCTCATTGCCCGGGAGAACAACCTCTCGGAGACCGCATTCTTTGTCCATGAGGGTGATCATTACCGAATCCGCTGGTTCACACCTGTAGAAGAGGTCGACCTCTGTGGTCATGCGACCCTTGCCTCCGCCTTCATCATCTTTACCGAACTCGA
>CAYMDG010000429.1:0-2334 GCA_964388905.1 uncultured Bacteriovoracaceae bacterium | reverse complement strand
CCTTCCTCCAACGGTAGTACGTCTTCTCTGTTATCCCCAGCTGGCGGACTATGGCCAATAACGTCTGTCCCTTGCTTAAGAGTACTACCGCCTCCCTCAGTTTTGCGATGATCTGTTCTGGTTGATAGTGTTCCTGCCCATTCCCAATATCCTCCTTTTTCTGTTCAGAGACTAACGCGGAAACTGGACCGGTTTATTGAGGGCAGGTCACTGGTATGTAACTTGCTGAACATACTATATGAAGCATAGGCCCAAAATTCAAAATATTATACGCATGCTCATTAAGAGTAGATTTTACTTTGACCTGTCTCTGCGGGAAAGACATGATTTCATACAGGATATCCTTCGAAAACATCCATCCTCTATCCGGAGGCCAATGTCTTTCTCCCGGAAAGACCTGTTCCTTAGCAGTGAAAGATAAGGTCGCGACGCGCTGAATGTGTCTTATGACACAAGACAATGTCTTCTCTTATGAGATGTTGTCTAGTTGTACAGGACCGTATATGACTATTTCTCACCTTCTTTCAGGGTTACCAAGGACAGGTCCCTGTGGCGTCAGTGCTACGATTCGCCTGTAGCAAAAAAGATGACACGCTTATCAATGAGAATACTACAAAATAATTGTTGGTTCTGCGACAGACATGAGAAATTACTTGTACTAACTTAATGTAGGACGAACTCAGATAGAGAAACATGCCAGATGGTGGAGAGCACCCCAGGCTCTGCGGAACACTGGAAAAATGAGTTCGGCAGCTTCAACTGTGTTATGTGGGTATGACATATACAGTAACTTTGGAGGTGCAAAATGATAGAGAACTTTCAAAAACAATCCCATATTAAGATCCTCCCCGCTTTCAGCGTCGATGGGGGGTTCAGATTGCGAGAGACGGAGCTCAACGAGGTTGTGAGAACGGTGGAGGGTGTTTTGCCACAGTATGTGAACGGAGATATTGACGTAACAATAACGCTTTTAGAAAAAAACCTGAAGATCATGGCAGACATGGCCCTTATGCGGGAGACCCTGACTCATCTTATCGAAAATGCAATGGATGCAGTGCCCGGTCACGGCAGGTTCTCACTGACTGTCAACCAGGTCAATTATGAAATTGAATCTCTGCTCAATGGCGACAACTCTATCATAGGCGCATGCGCTTTCATTTTCCTTACAGATACAGGCAGAGGTATTGATGAGAAGATCAAGGAGAAAATATTTGAGCCCTTCTTTACCACAAAAATAGATGGCAATGGCCTGGGCCTCGCCATAGCTTACCGCATTATCAAACAGAATCACGGGAGAATAAAGGCAGAGAGCCACGCGGGACAGGGTACAGAAGTCAATGTATACCTTCCGCTCACCAAGCCGGAAATAGTGAACATGATGTCGATACCCATTGGCGCGGCATATGGCAGAATTCATTAAACAACTATATACCCGCTCCAAGAAACTAGGGAGGATCCATGAAAGGTATGCAAACAGACTATACGGAGATGCAAGACGGAAGGGTCAACAAGTGGGAAAGCCTTCTTGGAAGACTTGATGCGGTTGGAGATGAGATCAACAGGGCTCTGAACTGGACAACAAGAATTGAAGAACCAGGGAGTGGGGCAAGGATTGCCCGCACTTTAAAAGTAGTCGTCCCAGGCAGCACTTTGATTGCCGACTGCGGCTAAAATACCAGCAGTCAAATCGAAATCCTTTCAAGGAGGAATACCATGAAATCAAGCATGAGGGACAAGGCAGAAGGTACCTTTCACGAAGCAAAAGGTAAGATGAAGGAAATGGCCGGGAAAATCACCGATAATCCCACGTTGGAGGCAAAAGGCAAAGCTGAAAAGATAGCCGGCAAAGTGCAGGAAAAGGTCGGTCAGGTCAAGAAGGTACTGAAAGGGAGGAAATGATCATGGATACTACAACGCTCATCATTATCATCGTTGTGTTGTTCCTGTTGTTCGGCGGAGGCGGCGGTTACTATTGGAGTAGACGACGGTAGGGATATATCCCTAAGTCTATGAATTTCGGATAGGCAACGGCAGCGATCATGACTGCCGCGTTTTGTGGATGAAAGCATGGAGAGCAGCTAAGAGTCAGCGCCATGCTGCCTAACAAGCGCATGGCGCGGATGGTGCGAAGCGAATTTCTCATGCTTCCCTGAGTGCTCGGTGAAGACCTGCTGTTACGAGGAGTTATGCCCTCTTTCATTTGATAATTGGTGATCAGCATGACAAATAGTCCTTTGTTTGCAACGTTCTGCCAGACCATTTCAGTTCGGCGAATATGCATGTAAATGATTAAAGGCGGTGTTCATGAAACGTTCAATCCGAATCATACTTGCA
>CAYMDG010000428.1:0-2338 GCA_964388905.1 uncultured Bacteriovoracaceae bacterium | reverse complement strand
CATGATCGTCATCGCGATCATCGGCATCCTGGCCGCCATTGCCATTCCGCAGTTCACGGCATACAGGACCAGAGGCTATGAGGCGGCAGCAAAAGCCGATGCAAAGAACGCTTACACGTCTGCACAGGCATTCTTTTCCGATTCCCCTTCAGCAACCGTATCTACGACTCTTCTGGGGTCCTATGGCTTCAAGTCTACAACAGGCGTTACAACTGCGGTTGCTACTGGAACACAAGCAGGTTTATCAATTACAGCAACGAACACAAGTGGTGGTCGAGGATATTCTGTCGATAACACAGGCACCATTTTACCGTAAAATATTGGGAAGCTAATAAAAAAGGGGTGAGATACAAACTCACCCCTTTTTTTATATCAGTCATACGGCCATGGAGGGCGCATGTTTCAATCCTTATCAATGAAGCGTGACATTCTTATTTGCATAGCGCTCAGTATCGCCATAATCATCATCTATTGGCAAGTTAAAGAATTTAAATTCATTTATTATGACGATAATGCCTATGTGACCGAGAGGCCCCATGTCATGTCAGGGCTAACATGGCCAGGGGTTAAGTGGGCTGTATCCTCAACAGAGGCAGGTTTCTGGCATCCCCTTACATGGATTTCCCTCATGCTTGATCGGGAATTATTTAATTATCAGGCAGGCGGATTTCATTGGACAAATGTTATTCTCCATATCTTAAACACGATGCTTCTGTTCGCTTTGCTCAAGGGAGCAACAAATGCGCCGTTAAGGAGTGCCTTTGTTGCGCTTCTTTTTGCTGTCCACCCTCTTCATGTCGAGTCTGTCGCCTGGGTTTCGCAACGTAAAGATCTTCTCGGTACTTTCTTTGGTTTTGCTTCCCTTTGGCTGTATGTGATTTACACCAAGGCTCCTTGCCGGTGGAAATACATCTCTGTAATGATTATTTTCATCCTGGGGCTCATGTCCAAACCTATGATTGTAACATTTCCTTTTGTCATGCTGCTCATGGATTTCTGGCCGCTGCAGCGCATAGAATCATTAATGCCAAGGAATAGAGATAACACTCTACAAGTCAATCATACCATGATCAAGAGAAGCTTTTTAATTCTTTTGCTGGAAAAAATACCCCTAATCGCACTTTCATTCATGGCTTCAATTCTGGTCATCTTTACGGAAAGGATAGCCGGTGCGTTGTCGAATCTGGAAGAGTTGACTATTATAGAGCGTTGTGCCAACGCCGTCGTTTCATACGTAAAATATATCGCAATGACGTTTTGGCCGACCAACTTGGCTTTTTACTATCCATATCCGGCCACCATAGAGACAGGACAGACCCTTTTCGCTATAGTCACTTTAATTGCAATCACAATTATCATCATTATTGTTCGTCGGTGCAATCCCTATCTTTTTGTCGGATGGTTCTGGTATTTGGGAACCCTTCTTCCTGTTATTGGATTGATCCAAGTTGGGCCCCATGCGATGGCCGATCGTTATTCCTATCTTACAATCATCGGCCTGTTTATCATGGTCGTATGGGGGATGGTGGACCTGACAGCGACATGGGAATACAAAAAAATATTTTTGTTCGCAATGGGATTATTAACCATCATCGGCTTCTCTTGGTGTGCATGGTTACAAACCGGGTACTGGCAAAACAGCATCACTCTCTTCAATCACGCCCTAAAGGTAACAAAAGGGAATTATATTGCTCTTAATAATTTGGGCTACATTTATATGAATAATGGTGAGATTGAGAAAGGAATTAATTATATCAAGGAGAGTATAAGGGTGAATCCGAAATATGGTCTTTCTCATCATAATGTAGGTGTCGGTCTTTATGCCCAAGGGCATTATGAAAAAGCCATCGAATATTTAAGAAAAGCTCAATATCTATCGTTTCGAAGCGATGAAACGCCGAGATATTTGGGGGATGCTTATCGGAAAATGGGTAGGGAAGATGAGGCTATCGAAGCCTATAACAGTTCCTTGGCGATGAATAGCGGAAACCTGCTGGCAAGATCCGGTTTGGCCTTGGCATTGCACAAAGCTGGTCGCACTGACGAAGCCCTCAGAGAGTTGCGAGAA
Source organism: uncultured Bacteriovoracaceae bacterium (assembly GCA_964388905.1). Lineage (GTDB taxonomy): Bacteria > Desulfobacterota > Desulfomonilia > UBA1062 > UBA1062 > MWEI01. The sequence continues at coordinate 270 of CAYMDG010000428.1, read as the reverse complement.
GTTTTGTCGTATGACCCGAAAAACTTGGATGTACGGAAAAAAATGATGATGATCCTCATCGCTACTCAAAACTTTGATGCAGTTCTTTCCGAAGGGGAAATAGCTTTATCAATTGATCCTAATGATCTAGAAATAGAACAGATGATGAACATGGCGTATAAACAAGTGAAGCAAAAATAAGTTGTGCCGATTAACATATCCTTTCGTGAACCTTGTTGGGATCATGAATCAGATCAAGGGGGCTTCTAGTTTGGCCCAAGACAAGGAAAT
>CAYMDG010000427.1:0-2352 GCA_964388905.1 uncultured Bacteriovoracaceae bacterium | reverse complement strand
TACCTTGCAGGCCTGTTTATATGCCTGCAGCCCATAGTCGACTTTGCCGCCATGATGGTGCCGGTTGTGAATCTAGCAGGCACCTTGGGCCCTGATTCCGCCAAACTCCCTTTTCCCATGGAGGCTGAATTCCTTACAAAGGCACAAAAGATTTATGAGTTGCACTCGCCGCTCAATTTTCTTCCAAAGATACCCGAAGACCGCATCCTCATCATAGCCTCACAGGGAGACCGTCTCTGTCCCTTTGAATTCGTGCGGCTCCTGTGTGAAAAATGGGAAAGATCGGAGCACCAATTCTTAAGGGGAGGCCACTGGCTGATCTTCAACAACAACCTCAGGGGACGGACATGGTATGCATTTCTTCAAAGAATGGGTTATCTGCCCGGCAAGAAAACCCAGGCTCACGGTTATTGATGATTCACGAATGTGAAAGATTTGTCTGTTATATATTTTGTGGGCTTCTCTGGTTGACACATAACAAACATTGCTCATAAACTACCTTATTACAATAAACCCTTTTTTTCACATTCCATCAAGGCGATAGAAAGGAGAACGAGAAAAGGCCCATGTCGATCAATACCAAGACTATACTCACATCAGAGGCATTCCTTTCTTTCCTCTATCGTTTTATCCGCATTTACAGCTCCACCTTCCACTATACCATCACCAATGAAAAAGACTGGATGGACTATCTCAAACAGGGCGGCAATGTGCTCCTGTGCGTATGGCACCAGCAGTTTTTTAGTGCCATACATTATTTCAAGACCTATGAAGAATACCATCCTCCGCTGATGATCAGCAAGAGCATGGACGGCTCCATTATCGCCGGGGTGGCAAGGCGAACCGGATGGAACCCGGTTCTCGGCTCTTCTTCGCGTGGAGGGGCCGAGGCCTTGAGGGGAATGATCGATGCCTTTAAGGGATCACACCTCGCAGCCCATGTTGTGGACGGTCCGCGCGGACCAGCCGGGAAAATCAAGGCAGGGTTAATACGCCTTGCCCATGCCGCCGATGCGGTCATTGTACCTTTTTATACCTTTGCAGACAGGTCCTGGTACTTCAACAGCTGGGACAATTTCCTTCTCCCGAAACCTTTTGCCCGGGTCAGCCTCTCTTACGGCACTATGATAAAATTAAACCCAACCGTTGATCCGGCGGAATTCGAAGCCCAGAGGCAGCAGCTCGAGCAGATCATGACACCCGGATTGCAGGGGCGGCTGGCAACAAAAGACACGTTATAACGGCAATTGCAGAACTCTATGACAGGTATCGCCCCTGCTAAAGCAGGGAACCATCAGCTCTTGATGAAACCGGATTCCTACTTCCAAGGGAATGGCGATCTTGGACTTTTGCGATCGGCTCCTATAGATAGTCTTTCTATAGACCGAACAGATCGATGAGTTCCTGTGGAACTCATCGATCTGTACGGTTCAATTTTTTTTACTGCCTGGCCGTGGTGGTGTTCATGGCTCCGGCCTTTTCCTTCCCGGCCATATCTGCCATGGCCCGGTAACCTTCTTCATAGTGATTGCCGGGGCTCCACAGCAGCCAGCCAACAGCCCCTGCATCCTGCGCCCCCTTGATCTGGGCTTTTACATAGGCCGGGTTGTATCCGGTAGTGATACGTAACGGGAACGACTGGAGCCACGGCCGGATGGTTACCTCTTCTCCCACCAGGGCCTTCATCCTGGTAATGCCCCTGTTGATAAAGTAGTAAGGTTTGTCCGCCGGATTTTTTTCATTGGAAAAGCCCTTGGGGAAATGTGACGGATACAGCATCGGCGAGATGATATCAAAATGATTTTTGAGCTTCATCACGTCCTGGCCGAGGGTCCTGATATCCTCATCCTTCTGCCAGATCACGATGCCGAACATATCCAGAGACAGGAGAACGCCTTTCGATGAGGTCAGCTCACGAATGCGGCGTGCGTAATCTGCAAGCACATCGCTTCTTACCTTACCAGCAATGCCGGTATCGGCCTTGCCGTCAGTGGGATATCTGAAATAATCGACCTGAATCTCATCTACGCCAAACCCCATGAGCTCGCGGATAATGGCCAGGTTATAGTCCTGCACAGCCTTGTTGGCGGGGTTTACCCATTCCTTGTAGAACCTCCACTGGGCATTGGAGGAGGAGTTATGGATATCCCGGAAGATGCACACGCGGGCTACGACATGGATGCTACGCTTGTGGAGATAGTCTACCAGACGCGGGACGTCATCGATGGATTTCGGATAGGAGCTCAGGTTTAAGTATTGCTGAGGTACCGAGCTTTTGTAGGTAGGCAGGCCCTGAACCTCCTTGGCATCAAACACCAAGGTGTTGCCCCCGATTTTCTTGATTCTCTCTGC
>CAYMDG010000426.1:0-2364 GCA_964388905.1 uncultured Bacteriovoracaceae bacterium | reverse complement strand
GACGATGACGACAAGAAGAATATCCGGCCTCACGAGCATACCATAAAAAGCCCCAAGCTGGACCGGCTTCGCCTGATGAGCGAGGTGAGAACGAATTTCAGTTCAATCCTGGGCGTCTATTCCGACGCCAAGAAGACCGTTGAAACTCAGGTAAGGGCCAAACTCGGATCGCCTGACATCGATTTCTCCACCAAAGAAGAGGCCAACAGGCTCTGGATCGTTGATGATGCTGCACTAATAGAGAAAATCGTAAAAATGATGCAGAGCAAAAAGGTCCTTATCGCAGACGGCCAGCACCGCTATGAGACCGCCAAGATCTATCGTGACCGTATGAGGGCTGCATCCGGCAAGCATGACGGAAATCAGAATTACGACTATATCCAGATGTATCTCACCAATATGGATGACGGCATAAAGATACTGCCTGTTCACCGCATCATCATGGACAGTATGGGTGTCGGCCTCGTGGACCTGGAATACCGGATCAAGGATATCTTCAACATGGTGCCCTTTGACAACCGCAAGGCATTTATCACGGCCTTGAATAAGAGCGGAAAAGGGAGCATCGGCCTGTATGTAAAAGGCATACCCAGATTTTACCTTCTGCAACTTGCCCGTGATACCGAGTTGGAAAAATATCTGCCGTCAGGCACCCACCCGCTTCTGAAGAATCATGACGTGACCATCCTCCATGAGTGCATAATCGACCCCATTTTAGGCATCGGCACAAACCTGGAGAACAAGCGTATCATGTTCACGAACAAGGCCGATGAGGCTATTGACATGGTGACCAAGGAACTGGCCGATATTGCCTTTCTCCTCAACCCGCCCACCATGGAAGATGTTTTGGAGGTCGCAGAGGCAGGCCTGAGGATGCCGCACAATTCAACCTATTTTTATCCCAAGGCCCCGGCAGGACTGGTCTTCCATTCCTTGGAATAAGTGTTAATCCGGATTTTGCATATGTATGAATCTACCTGTAAAGGCTCTATGCACTTCAGGTGGCATTTAGAAATATACTCGCATCGGCCATGGTGTTAAGAGTCGCAAAAACCTGATCCGTTCAAATACCACTCCAGATCTCAATGCACATGCCACTCCAAAAGGAAAGAACAAGAAAGAAGCTTGACTAGATTCAATGATTCTTCTATTTTCGAATAATGATTCAGAATCTGAACGGCGATTCCCGTTCCATGACACGAAAAGAAAGGGAGATGGCCTTAAGAAAAAACGCCATCCTCGAGGCAGCGCGCGAGGTCTTTGAAAAGGAAGGCTTCTTCAATACTACCATGGCCCAGATTGCTGCAAAGGCCGAGTTCGGAGTCGGGACACTCTACCAGTTCTTCCCAAGCAAACAGCTCCTCTTTGCCGAGGTTATCAGGCAGGGCCTGGATGACGTCATGAGCTCGCTCAAGAATCTCCTGGCAAAAAAAACCTCGTGGCAGGAGAAGCTTCGGATCTATGTCGATTTCAACATCGGCTGGATCGAGAATAATCCCGGCTTCCACCGGCTGATCTATGAGATATACTTTACGCCCATCCCTGAGATCACACCGCATATCTTTGAGCACATCAGGGATGTACACAAGGAGAACGTTCGCCTTACCCGAGAGATCTTCATGGAGGCAAACAGAGAGGGTGAACGCTGTGACCCGGAGCTGAAATCCATCATGCTCCTCGGCATCATCCACACCATTGCTCAAACCTATTTTCTTGGTATTCTGGAAAAGGCACCGGCAGAGTTCACGGCCGGAATTATGGAGGAATTCCTACGGAGGTTACCACAGTGAGGAAAAATATTTTTATAATCATGATCGGCTTTTTCTTCTTGGGGGTATTCAGCGCACATGCATCCGATTACATGACGCTCGAAAACTCAATCAACATGGCCATCGAGCGTAACCCCGGCGTCAAGGCCCAGGATCAGGACGTACTCGGGAAGGACATGGACAAGAGGTCCCAGTTTGCCCGAATGCTCCCCTCGGCTGACATGTCATATGGGTACCAGCGGATAGATACGGCTCAGTCCATGACCTTGCCGTTGCCTCAGCCCATGCAGCCCATAACCGTCCCCTTAAGTAACAAGGATAATTATAAATTCGACATCGAAGCGAAACAGGTCCTCTTTGCCGGCGGGGCCCTCTACAACAACTACCTTATCGCCAAGAACGATTACCTTGCATCCGAGCAGGACAGGCAGAAGTACATCCGAACCCTCAAGCTCACGGTCATTGATACATACTACGGCGTGATCAAGGCCAGGCAGCAACGGGAGTTGGCCAAGAGCAACGTGGCTACCGTCAAGAGCCACCTTGATGTGGCCAATGCCTTTTTCAACCAGGGAATGATCCCGAAAAACGATCT
>CAYMDG010000425.1:0-2366 GCA_964388905.1 uncultured Bacteriovoracaceae bacterium | reverse complement strand
ATCCTCTTAAAATAAACCCATGTCACGCTTGAAAAAAGAAGAAGATAGGTTCCAAGGTCTGGATGCCCGTTGTCATGAGAAGATATTTCATGGTGGTTTCTACACGTTCAACCCAACCTACTGGCTGCGGACCAGGCGCGATGTCAATCCTAGCCTGCATCCGGCTTGTTCCGGGGAATCTTGTTTTGCATTGTCCCGTTAAACAGATCCGCTACATCGCCCCAGCAAGATCCGGGATCGGCGCTTATTCTTTTTATCATTTCTTCGAACGCGCTCCACATAGTTTCCGTGGTCATCTCATAGGAGTGTCCCCAGAAGCAGAAAACCCCGCACCTCCTGGCCTTCTCGTAATGCAGCCACAGGTCAGGGGCGAGAAAATGGCAACATGGATGGAACGCCATGGCATTTTCCGGGGGATAGGGGTGATCGACAGTATGCGCTGTTCTCGCATACACGTGGCCGGCCTCGCGGACCAGCTGCATGACCGCTTCGTTGTATGAGCCGAACGGGTAGGAAAATCCGAGCACCCTCTGGGCGAAAAACTGCTGCAGGCGCTTGCGGCCTTCCGCAATGTCATACCGCGCCGCCTCTATGGGTATTTCATCGAGTCGCGGATGCGTCAGGCTGTGGTTGGCGATGGTGAAACCTTCATAGGCTTCTCTCATTTCATCCCACCCGAGCCGCACGACTTGGGTTCCCATGTGTATCCAACCCAACCTGCGCTGTTTCTCGTGCAGGCCGGCATTCAGGTTGAATGTGGCCCTGGCGTCGTGCCGCCTGAGGATGTCCATGAGCCGCACATCCGTGGTCACACCGTCATCCCAGCACTGCACTACCGTCATAATGCCGGTATTCATCCCCGGTTGTCTCTCCAGGGCAATTTCCAGAGCTGCGAGATGAGCATACCGCAGAACATGAGGCTGCAACCTGTCATGGCCCGGGGGGTGAGAACCTCGTCAAGGATAACCCATCCGCCTATGGCCGCAAAGACCGCTTCAAGGCTCAGGATGATTGCGGCGTGAGCAGGGCGGGCCTTCTTCTGGGCAACCACCTGGAGTGTGTATGCCACGCCTACGGACATTATGCCGCCATAGAGGATAGGTGCGGCCGCGGATGTGTACATGGATACAGTGTTTTTTTCAAAGATGATGGAAGTAATCAGACTGAGGACGGAGCACAGGGTGTATTGCAGGATGGCGATTTTCAGAGGGTCCTGCCTGGGCGAGAGCCAGCCGATTATGTGTACGTGGCAGGCCCAGAAAAAGGCGCCCATGAGCACCAACAGGTCACCCGATGATATGGTGAAATGCTCGGTGACACTCAGAAAGTACATGCCCATGGCAGCAAGCACTGCGCCGATCCAGGTGCCCGTGTGGGTACGGTGCTTGAGTGCGATTCCGATAATGGGCACGAGGATAACATAGAGCCCTGTGATGAAGCCTGCATTTCCAGCGGTGGTGTAGACCATGGCCACCTGCTGGAGCGATGCGCCGCAAAAGAGGATGAGTCCGGCTATGAGACCGCCTGAAAGGCTCCTGCGGGAGAAGAGCCCCGGATTACCTGATGGTGTGCCCCCATTACGCAAACCGTTTCTCAGGACAAAGGGCAGAAGCACCAGGCAGCCCAGTGCAAAGCGCACGCCATTGAATCCGAACGGACCCACATACTGCATGCCAAGGCGCTGTGCCACAAAGGCAAAACCCCAGATGAACGCTGTAGCAAGCAGGAGGCTGTCCGACTTCAGCGTCTGGCTGCCCTCAAGCGTTGATGTCATGATGCCCTTCTCTTTAAGTCGATCTTCCGCCGGGAAGGCCCGAAGGAGCTTGGCAGCAGCAGCTGAGGAAAACTGCCTGCGGCCTTATGATGCGACTTACCCGGCCGTTCCCGTCAAGTCAAGGGCGTAAATCCCCTTAAGGGCCGCTTTTCAGGTCTTCAGGTCTGCCTTGAGATTCTCATACTGCTCTTTTGTTATCTCACCCTTTGCATAACGTTTTCTTATGATTTCCAAAGGGGTGTCCGGGTCCGTATGGGCCCCGTGTTTGTGCCTTGCATTCCTGGCAACAAGGTAAACCGCAACGACAAGGAGGATGAGCAGGGGTATCATCATGAAGTGACCCGGGTGCCACATGTATCCTCCCGGACCACCTCGGCTGAAATAATCATATCCCGGGCACTGTCCGTAAAGGCCGTACAGGGATGTTCCATACTGTACCAACTGGGTGTATGCATTCATTATACTTTCCATAGGAGATCCACCTCTTTCTTGGGAGTTGTGCCTTTTGTATGGTCTGCACCGCATAAAGTCCAGGCGGGGGTATGCCGATGAATTCAGGACAGAAAGAAAACAGGCAGTCTTCACAAGCGGC
>CAYMDG010000424.1:0-2390 GCA_964388905.1 uncultured Bacteriovoracaceae bacterium | reverse complement strand
ACCTTCAAGCGCATGGGCATAGAGGTGAAGTTCGTCAAGTCAAACGATCTGGATGCCCTGAAGAAGGCCATAACGCCCAAGACCAAGGCCGTGTACGCCGAATCCATAGGAAACCCCAAGCTCGACGTGGCGGACCTCCAAGGCATTGCACGTATCGCCCATGACAATGGCATCCCCTTTGTCCTCGATAACACCGTTTCTCCATACCTGCTGAGGCCCTTTGATCACGGGGTTGATATCGTTGTATACTCTGCAACCAAGTTCATCGGCGGCCATGGCACCTCTATCGGCGGCGTCATCGTCGATTCCGGGAAGTTCGACTGGGCCGGCGGCAAATTCCCTTTGATCACGGATCCCGATCCCAGCTACCATGGGCTGAATTTCCATGAGGCACTGGGCCCACAGGCCTATATCATCAAGGCCCGGGTCATATTGCTGCGCGACCTCGGTCCGGCCCTGTCTCCCTTCAACTCGTTCCTCTTCCTCCAGGGTCTGGAGACCTTGCACCTGCGCATGCCCAGGCACTCGGAAAATGCACTGGCCGTGGCGGGGTACCTGGAAAAACACCCGAAGGTAGCCTGGGTCAACTACCCGGGGCTCACATCCAGCCCGGAGTATCTCAAGGTCAAGAAGTATCTCGGCAAGGGGGCAGGCGCCATAATTGGATTCGGCATTAAAGGTGGGGCCGACGAAGGGAAGAGATTCATCAATTCACTTAAACTTGTGTCGCACCTGGCGAACATCGGTGATGCAAAGACCCTTGCCATACATCCGGCAACGACAACGCATCAGCAGCTCTCGGCAGCAGAACAGCTCGCCACCGGGGTAACGCCTGATTTCATAAGGCTCTCCATCGGCATCGAGCACGTGGTTGATATCATTGCAGATATCGATCAGGCCCTGGGTAAATAGGGGAGGAGTTCCTGCGGCCGCAATGGATAGAATAGGGGGCATCCCATTTTTGGGGTGCCCAGTATGAAAGGATAACGGCCATGATCTATAACGACATTACAGAAACCGTTGGCAGGACGCCACTGGTGAGGATCAATCGCCTTACGCAAGGCCTGGGTGCAACCATCCTGGCCAAGATGGAGTCATTCAATCCGCTCTCAAGCGTGAAGGACCGCATCGGTGTGGCCATGATCGAGGCAGCTGAAAGCCAGGGACTCATCAACAAGGATACGGTCATCATAGAGCCCACAAGCGGTAATACCGGCATAGGCCTTGCTTTTGTCGCAGCAGCCAGAGGGTACCGGCTCATCCTCACCATGCCCGAGACCATGAGCATGGAAAGGCGGCAGCTTCTCACGATCCTCGGGGCCGAGCTTGTCCTCACCGAGGGCACCAGGGGCATGAAGGGTGCAATCGAAAAGGCCCAGGAGCTTGCAGGCGGGATGAAGAACAGCTTCATGCCCCAGCAGTTCAAGAACAAGGCAAACCCGGAGATACACCGGAAAACCACGGCCCAAGAAATCTGGAAGGACACGGGCGGGAATGTGGATTACTTCGTTGCCGGGATCGGAACCGGCGGTACCATCACCGGGGTGGGGGAGGTCTTAAAGGCAAGAAGACCGTCGGTAAAGATCATCGGCATCGAGCCGGTTGACTCGCCGGTGCTTACCACAGGCAGGTCAGGGGCCCACAAGATACAGGGCCTTGGGGCCGGGTTTGTCCCTGATATCCTCAACAGGGAAGTCCTTGACGAGATCATCCTGGTAGCCCACGAGGATGCCGGGAACATGGCACGCGACCTTGCCAAACAGGAAGGGATCCTGGTGGGCATATCGAGCGGTGCTGCCATGTGGGCCGCCCTTGAGGTGGCAAAGCGCGCTGAGGCTAAAGGTAAAACCGTTGTTGTCCTGTTGCCGGACAGTGGGGAGAGATATCTTTCAACATGGCTGTTCCAGGCCGGTAAAGAGAATAAGTGAGGTATGAACAAATGGCTGAAAACAATAATCTTAACCGGGTCTTGACCCGGACCTCATGGTGCCGCACTATTAGAAGTAACAAATAAAAAAAGGAGTAGAATATGAAAAAGATTATTCTTGTGAGCATGCTGATCCTTATGATGGTGGCCGGGATTGCATATGCAAAGGACTTTGAAGTGACCAAAAAGGCAGGGCCGTATACGGTTGTTGTCAAGATGGACAAGAACCCCCCGGTCATGGGTGATAACGGGATAACCATTGCCATCAAGGATGCTGCCGGCAAGGCCGTCAAAGACGCCAAGGTGGCCCTTGATTACGAGATGCCCGCCATGCCTGGCATGCCTGCCATGGCCTATAAATCCCTGCCGCAGCTCAAGGGAGAATCCTATGTGGGGACGATAAATTTTTCCATGGGAGGTTCCTGGACGGTGAAGATCAAGATCACCCGTTCCGGCAAGACGG
>CAYMDG010000423.1:0-2429 GCA_964388905.1 uncultured Bacteriovoracaceae bacterium | reverse complement strand
ATGGAAGAAGCCCTGAGATGGATTATCCCACAGGTGGAATCCGAGGAAGGCACCTTGCAGTATATTCTTCACCGGGCAAAAAAAGAACCGGGAACGTTTCTCTTTTACGAGAAATACCGCGACAAGTCTGCCCTCAATGCCCATGGCTCCACCCCCTACTTCGCAGAGCTCTTCGGGAAGATCGGACCCTTGCTAGATGGTGATCCTACCATAGAGATCTATGAGGATATCGCTTCGATCCAGGAGAAGATCTACCAGGCGCCATAATGCCTTTATAAAAGACTATTCAAACGATATTCTTAAATCTCTGGTCTAGGGTAATCTTGAGTAATACCTGAGTACTTTCTTCTTTCGGGCGCACCCACTTAATTTTTTTCTGTAAAAGGTCGATGGAAGAATAAGTATGAACGTAATCATTGGAATAATTACAGTGCTAGGGTGTGTTTTCGGCGGATTCATGCTGGAACACGGCAATTTGCATACACTTTTCCAGCCCGTTGAACTCCTTATTATCTTCGGAGCTGCCTTCGGTGCTATGATTATATCCTCACCCATAAAGCTTCTCAAAGAAATCGCCGTGTGCTTTAAAGGCATGTTTACCCCAACTCATTACGATTCGAAAAAATTCATAGAGGTGCTCTCGCTCCTCTTTGAGATCTTCAACAAAATGCGCAAAGAAGGCATTATCGCCATAGAGGCCCATGTGGAAGAACCGAAAAAAAGCGAAATCTTCAAACGATATCCTGCAATCCTGAAGAATCAGCGTACTGTTGACTTTATCTGCGACAGCCTCAAGATCCTTCTCTCCATAGACATACCACCGCATGAGTTCGACAACCTCCTGGAAGTGGACATCGAGGCCAACACCGAAGAAAAAAGCCACCCTCTTCACCGTATTGAGAAGATGGCCGATGCACTCCCGGGACTCGGTATCGTAGCTGCCGTACTCGGGGTTGTGCTCACCATGGGTAAAATGAGCGAGCCCCCTGAGGTCCTTGGTGAGAGCGTCGGCGCTGCGCTTGTAGGGACCTTCCTCGGTGTTCTGCTGTGTTACGGCATTGTAGGACCTATGGCAACACTGATAGATCACCACATCAAAGAGGAGGAAGCCTATTACCAGGTAATCCGCATTGCCATAGTATCATATGTAGCGCGCTCCATCCCGCAGATAGCCATAGAATTCGCCCGCAGGGCCATACCCGAGAGTGTGAGGCCCGGATTCAGTGAACTCGAAAAGATCATGAAGGGCAAAGGCAAGTAATGTCTGACGGCAAAGAACAGCCTATCATCATTAAAAAGAATAAAAATAAGGGTGCCGGTGCCCATGGCGGTTCGTGGAAGGTCGCCTATGCGGACTTTGTCACTGCCATGATGGCCTTCTTCCTGCTCATGTGGCTCTTGAACATGACCTCTGCCCAGAAAAAGATCCAGCTCTCCCAATACTTCCAGAACTACTCGATTTTTGAAAAGGGCGGCGGCAGCGCCGTGGCCACACATCAGGACATGCCCGGCAAAGGCATGCTTGACATGGGAAAGGTCGTCAAACCCGCACCTCAAAACACCATCAAGGCAAGTGAGCTTGCAGATAAGGTCAAGAAACAGGTTCAAGAAAAACTGACAGAATACCAGGACCGGGTGCTTGCCTTTGACGACAATGGCAATCTGCGCATCGAGATCATCGACACCGGAGGTACATCATTCTTCAATGTCGGTGGAACAGATCTCTCCGAGAGCGGGAAGGCCCTCATAAAGGGGCTGGCGCCGGTGCTGAAAACCTTTGATAAGAAGATCATCATAGAGGGACATACCGACTCACTCGGGTATACGGGAAAGGCCTTTACCAACTGGGAGCTTTCCACCCAGCGGGCATCATCTGCCCGTGTTGAGCTTGAAAGGAATGGGATACCTCAAAAGCAGATAGAGATGGTGGCTGGCTATGCCGACAGCAGACCATTTATAAAGAATAACCCGGCAGACCCTAAGAACCGTCGCATAAGCATCGTAGTAGACTACAAGACATCAACAAAACAGCCACCCCAGGCCGAGAGCATGAAAAAACCAAAGCTCCCCGATTCACCACCCGGACTGCAGTAAATATTTTTATAGGACCCTGATAGGTTTCAGATCACCAAGTGACTTTGGTATTGCATTTAACTGATCCGTTTAAAAACTCAATCTCTGTGATTTTTTTCTCTTGTCTCTTTACAAAGCTCTCATCTTTAAGTGATCATGTACCCATGTTGAAAGGAGGATGACTCATGGAAGGGTGGACTGAAGGGGAGATCAGGGACAAGAATCTCATGGCCCCCTGCGGGCTCTATTGCGGCGTCTGCGGTGTATACATCGCCACACGTGATAAAAATGAAAAGTTCAAGACCGTCATGGGGAACCTCTATGGGACTAAGCCCGAAGAGACTCAGTGCCTGGGG
>CAYMDG010000422.1:0-2437 GCA_964388905.1 uncultured Bacteriovoracaceae bacterium | reverse complement strand
CCCGGAGCTCATCTGGTCGGTGCGATCGCTTGGCGCGGGCCGCAGGGCGCTGTTCAGGTTCGTCTACCTTCCGGCATCGCTGCCTGCCGTACTGACCGCCATCCGCGTATCCGTGGGCACGGCCATTGCCGTGCTATTCATTGCAGAGCAGTCGCTCACCACCTACGGCCTTGGATACTACATCGTGGTGGAGACCTACCAGGTCCTCCTCTATCCCGAGATGTATGCAGGGATCCTTGCCATGGGTCTCCTTGGCCTTCTCCTGTACTTTCTCATCTTTGCCGTGGAGATGAAGGTGAACCGGCACATGTTCCTTCCCGGGCGCTGAGGTGACCTTGAAAGGCGCGGATTGGAACACGGGGATACGGCGGATGTCCGGCAGCATGCATGTGGTCGAATGGGTGCGGCCTGCGGAGAAGCGGTCATGAAGGATCAGCAGATGCCTTCCCCGCCGCACAGGTGGCTTCTTGCCATAAGGCCCAAGACCCTTCCGGCCTCCATCACCCCGGTCATCGTCGGCACGGCCGCTGCTTATGCAGATGGCCGCTTCAGCGCGCTGCCGGCCGCTGCTTCGCTGGTGGGGAGCCTGCTCCTCCAGGTGGGGGTTAACCTGGCCAATGACTACTTCGACTACATGAGGGGGTATGACACCCCTGAACGGATCGGCCCCATCCGGGTGACCCAGAGCGGTCTCATAGCGCCCCGGAAAGTCCGGAACGCCATGATCCTAACCTTCTTCCTGGTGGCCTGCATCGGCCTTTACCTTGTGTATGCGGGGGGATGGCCGATCCTTGCGGCAGGCATCGCGTCCATCCTTGCGGCGCTCGCCTATAGCGGAGGCCCCTACCCCCTTGCCTCCCACGGCCTCGGCGATGTCTTTGTCTTTATCTTCTTCGGGCTCGTTGCGGTCTGCGGGACCTACTATGTCCAGGCCCTGCAGTTGACACACCTTGTAATCGCTGCCGCCGTCCCCATGGGATTGCTGATCACCGCCATTATCGTGGTGAACAATCTCAGGGACATCTCCACCGATGCCAAGGTCGGCAAAAGGACCCTGGCCGTTATCCTGGGCGAAAAGGCCACCCGCAGGGAATATGTCATGCTCCTCGCTGCATCTTATCTGGCTGCGGGCCTGCTCTGGTTCACAAAGGACATGAACCCATGGATGCTCCTCCCCCTGCTCTCGGCCCCCTTTGGATGGAAGACGGCACTGAAGGTGACACGCCGGAGCGGGCCTGCCCTCAATGAAGCGCTGGCATCAACGGCGCTGCTTTCCCTGCTCTACGGGGCACTTCTCTGTGCAGGCCTGGCGCTCTCGTCTTGAAACATTTTCATCCCGTACCGCCATGAGCCGGGCCTTCTGCCGACATGGATTGAATTGTTCCCGGTTTTTGTGTACATAGTAGTTCCCAACAGATGCATATCCGCAAGACAGGTGGTGAGCAAACGGATGCCTGCGAATCTGCCCCCTACATATCTTGAGGCCGAACGGCGCTACAAGGAGTCCAGGACACCCGAGGAAAAGATCGAGGCCCTGGAGGAGATGCTTGCCATCATCCCCAAGCACAAGGGCACGGACAAGATGCAGGCCGACATCAAGCACCGCATCTCCAAGCACAAGGAGGAGGCCCACAAGAAGACCGGGGCGGCCAAGCAGAAAAGCGTGTTCGCCATCGACAAGGAGGGCGCTGCCCAGGTGATCGTTGTCGGACCGCCCAACTCGGGCAAGTCCTCACTGATAGCCTCCCTGACCAATGCCGAGCCGGAGATAGCGCCCTTCCCCCACACCACCCACAAGCCCACACCCGGCATGGCGCCTTTTGAAAACATCCAGTTCCAGCTCATCGACACGCCGCCCGTTACACGCGAGTACGTGGACCCGTTGATGATGGACCTGGTGAGGAGGGCTGACATTGTGGTTATCCTGCTCGATATCGCTGCCGATCTCATTGATCAGTATGAGCAGATCATTGAGATACTCGCATCGCACAGGATCTTCCCTGAGGGATTCGATATCCCCGATGGAACCAGGATGCCCGTATTCCCCAAGAAGGTCATCATCGCAGTAAACAAGGTGGATGGGCCAAGGCAGGAAGAAGACTACCAGACCTTCCTGGAGCTGACAGGCCTGACGCTCCCGGCAATACCCCTTTCAATCCTGAACGGGAAAAACCTCGATTCGATCCTGAAATCCATCTATGGTCTGTCAGGGGTCATCAGGGTGTACTCAAAAAATCCCGGCAAGGACCCTGACCTGGACGAACCCTTTGTCATCCCCAGGGACAGCACGCTGGAAGATCTCGCAGGAAGGATACACAAAGATTTTCTTGTGAAACTCAAGTACGCCCGCATCTGGGGCAAGTCGGTCCACGACGGCATGATGGTCCAGCGCGACCATGTCATGCAGGACGGAGATATTGTAGAGATACATATTTAA
>CAYMDG010000421.1:0-2471 GCA_964388905.1 uncultured Bacteriovoracaceae bacterium | reverse complement strand
ATAAGGAGTCCATCCGCGCCTTCATTTCCGGGATCGAAAAACCCCCATTCGGCTCACAGGTGAGGTTCATCCTTGCCGATGCACCAGGACAAGGCTTCGGGAGGGTCAGGGGCACCTATGGGGTTGTTACAGGGGCATCAAGCTTCCTCGTGGGTGTCTTGAATCGCTCCAACATGGTGTTCGAGGATTATGGCTACCTCTATGAGGCAGCCATCCTGTATATTACATCCCTGGGTCTCGGAACCTGCTGGTTGGGGGGGAGCTTAAACAGGACACTTTTCTCTGATATAGCTCAAACTCAAAAGGAAGAAATGATCCCGACTATAAGCCCTGTGGGTATCATTGCGGAAAAACGCAACCTTATCGATGCCATGTTCGTGCTCACCGTCGGGTCGCGAACCCGTAAGCCGTGGGCCTCCCTCTTCTTCAAGGATTCATTCTCTTCACCTCTAGGTGAAGATACAGCCGGCCCCTTTGCACTGCCGCTCGAAATGGTCCGTCTTGCACCTTCTGCATCGAACCGGCAGCCATGGCGGGTCGTGATGAATGAGAAGGGTTTCCATTTATACCTTTCAAGGACCTTCGGATACGGGATCCTGTTCAGAGATGTAGATCTCCAGAGGATCGACATGGGTATCGCCATGTTCCATTTCGAACGCACTGCCCTTGAACTGGGCCTTAAGGGTTCATGGCTTATTCAGGACCCCGGAATCTCTCCTGTGCCCCCTTCAACCGAATATGTGGTAAGCTGGATCCTATGAAAAATAAATCCCCTTCCGTTAAACGTGGTCAAGTAAGACGTGTTGCTTCGATAAGTAATGGCAGCACAGAGGTCATCTATGGGAAAAATGCTGTCCTGGAATCCCTTCACGCAGGGACAAGGTCGTTTCATGAGATCCTCGTGCTGCCACAGCATTATGATAATTTACTGGAAGTATCCAGGGGTCTGTCTGTGAGGGTTGTCCAGAAAAATGACCTGGATAAGATAACTGCAACGAATCATCACCAGGGTATTGCAGCTAAGGTCTCGGCCTACCGATATGCCGACCTGAAGGACCTCTACCCCTTAAAATGTGTAGTGCTCCTGGACAGCGTGGAAGACCCCCAGAACCTTGGTTCGATCATCCGTACTGCCCATGCGCTTGCAAAGGCAGGGGTCATCATCCCGGAACATAGATCTGCACCGATTACGCCGGCTGTTGTGAAGGCTTCATCGGGTGCTACAGAATATGTTAAAATTGCCCGCGTGAAAAACCTCAGGGCTGCGGCACAGGATCTGAAAAAGAACGGTTTCTGGCTTGTTGGGCTGGAGGCCGACGCGCCCGAAGATATAAGCCGCACCCCTGTGTTTGATAAACTGGGGCTTGTCCTCGGAGGTGAAGACAGCGGCATCAGGCCTGTCATGACCTCGGAGCTGGACCTTGCGGTGAAGATCCCCATGAGGGGTGACTTTAACTCCCTGAACGTCTCCCAGGCAGCGACTATTGCACTGTATGAACTGGTGGTCAGGGTTAGAAGCATATGAAAGACGAGCCAATAGAAACCTCATTAACCACCCATGATTGCTTGTGTCTCCACCGTGGCCATATGGTTAAACTTCCGGAATGGGTCTGTGTAGAGAAGGTTTTCCATTTATACTTAAACGAGAAGGCAATCGGGAATATAGTAGCCAGCCCCTCCCAGCTTAAAGAGCTCGGTGCAGGGTTTGTCATCAGCGAAGGTCTAGCCGAATATGTCGAAAATGTAGTGGTTGATGGAGACCAGGTGAAGGTCTCTGCCGGACACACTGACTATGCCGAAGAAATCGTGACAGGTTCAAGCGGTGGGCTTTCATTCAGTAAAAAATTTAATAAGATCAATTCGAACCTTATGATCGACCGTGAAGACATCTTCATGGTCATTGCCGAGATAGTCTCCGAACTCTGGGAAAAAACCGGGGGGGCGCACTGTTCGGTACTCTTTTCCGGAAAAGAGCTCGTTGCAAAGAGTACTGATGTGGGAAGGCATAATACCGTAGACAAGGTGATCGGATACTGCATCCTGAACGGAATCGATCTTTCCAAATGCGTGCTGGGATGCACGGGCAGGCAGCCCGCAGGGATGATATCCAAGGCCGTGAATGCAGGCATACCCATTATCATCAGCAAGGCAGCCACCACGGATGAAGGCATCCGGCTTGCAGAGGCATCAGGGCTTACGCTTGTCTGCAGGGTCAAGGGAGACCGTTTCTGTGTGTATTCCCATTCCGAACGCATCCGGGGCCTGACCGAAGAAGATTCACAGACATCATCATAAGGAACTAGTCATGCACGATACCCCCGTTGACCTTGAACAGCTTAAAAAGTACTTCGCAAAAGACGCCTTTGCCGAGCTGTGCGGCATAGAGCTCATAGAAGCCGGGCCGGGTTTTGCCAGAACAAGACTAACCCTGGACAAACAGCACCTGAACAGCCTGGGCATAGCCCATGGAG
>CAYMDG010000420.1:0-2479 GCA_964388905.1 uncultured Bacteriovoracaceae bacterium | reverse complement strand
ATGCTGCTCAGAACAGGATCATTATAGGTGATAGAAGGTATCTCTGCGCACAGGGGCTCGTTGCGGACTGCCTGAACCTCTTCATAGAGAACCTTGGGGAAAAGGCATTTGGGAAGATCCGTTATGCTCATACCCCGGCACCGTGCACAGTGACCGTGGATAATGGAAAGATGAAGGTGCTGTTCGACGAGCCCCAAGAGGCCATCACGCCGGGACAGACAATAGTCCTGTACGACAACGGCATGGTCCTGGCATCAGGTATAATCAGGAGTGTGATCAAGTGAGATTGCGCAAACACTTTAGGGAATGAGCAGACTTCGTTATAAAATGGATGAATATGGTCCAGGTTAACTACCATGAAAAGCTCTCTAAGCTCAAAGGTCTCCTCAAATCGTGGGGCGGATGCGCAGTGGCCTTCTCCGGAGGGGTGGACAGCACGTTTCTCCTGGCCGTGGCACATGAGGTTATGGGCAAGAAGTGCCTTGCAGTAATTGCGACCTCATCCACCTATCCCAAGAGAGAATATGATGAGGCCCTCAAGTGGGTTCGGGACCAGGGCATATTGCATACCGTGATCGTGTCCGAAGAGCTCGACATACAAGGCTTCTCGGATAATCCGCCCCAGAGGTGTTATTACTGCAAAAAGGAACTCTTCTCCAAGATCGCCCATGAGGCAAAACGATTCGGTGTATCCGTGGTGGCAGACGGCACAAACAGTGACGATACGGGTGATTTCCGGCCGGGAATGAAGGCTGTACAGGAGCTTGGCGTCCGGAGCCCTCTGTTGGAGTGCGGGTTTTCCAAGAATGACATCCGGCTCATATCGCGTGAGATATATAACCTGCCCACAGCGGACAAGCAGCCCATGGCCTGTATGGCATCACGCATCCCCTACGGCTCTGTGGTCACTAAGGAGAAACTCAAGCAGGTGGAGGCCATGGAGGACTTTCTTGCTGAAAAGGGGTTTAAGGTATTCAGGGCACGGCATCATGGAGATCTGCTCAGGATAGAGCTCGGCAAAGAAGAGATTGCCATACTCCAGAAGGGGACACTGACGTCTGAGCTTGTGGATTTTGCCAAGCGCATGGGCTTTGTTTATGTCACGTTGGATCTTCAGGGGTTCCGCTCAGGTAGCATGAACGAGGTGCTCCGGCTTAAGGGACGCAATACGTTTTGAAGGTATAATGAATATAAGCCAATTGCATAACCCCCCAGAAGGTCATTCCAGCTGAAACGGGAATCCATGCTTTTCAAGGCCTTCTGGACCCCCTCTTTCGAGGGGGTGACAGTTTTCGAGTTTTGCAATTAAGATACATATTGTAGCCAGCATGAATGGCTCTGCTGTCTTTCTAAAGTATCCTCATTTCTTAGTGAAAGAACTGGTGTTACTATTGATGATCTGGCCATTCAAGGTTGTTCCCTCCACATACCAGGTTACAGGGATAAAAGGGGGAATAAAAAACCAGATGAGTAATGGATGAAGTGTAGTATAGGTAGTGCTGCCTGAATAGACTTGGTTGTAGATTAATCCGCCGGTGATAGATATAAATACCCTATAGCTCTTAAAACCACTGCCTGTCCATGTAAGTGTGGGATTTGATGAGCAAGTTGCCCTATCAGGCGGAGAAACAAGAGTAATGGTATAAGGGATATATATGCTTTTTTCTCCTGATTTGGCTGATTCATTTCCAGAAGAGTCATAGGCGGTTAATGATACATAGTAGTAAGTCCCACCTTGGACGTTATTGATCTGATAGCTCGTGGCTTTTCCAATATCGTCAGCCTGTTCATAAGTGTTTGATTTGGTACCATAATATACTATGTAGCCGGATAGGTCTGTCTCGGTATTTGCATTCCATGTCACTTTCAATGAGGCGCCAATACCCAAGGTCGGGAGCAGAGCTGTAAAAATTACAATCATGACAAGGATACTTTGTGGTATTCTCCTGGTGATACATCGAACAGTTCTTTCGGGATGAAATTCAGGCCATAGTGGACGCAATAATAAGTTGTTTAATCTCTTGTTAATACGAGTTCCCAATTTCATATCCGTACTGGCCATGAAGAATATCCTCCTAGTCATATCAAGTAATGAAATGTCATTATCATATAACAATAATAGATTATCCCTGCAATACTAAACTTGTTTCTCGGGAAGAAGATAAACTCACACTGAAAGGGAATAATTCTGAAGTGAAATCTATACTGCACTAATCATATGTTCATACTCAGAATTCACAAGATTGGTACGCTGGTCATGGGGTCGAGATGTTTATCTAAGGAGAGGATAAGGAAAGTGAATGTTTCTATTTATTCTTTTATTGAATCTGAACAACTAAATGCTTGTCAGAAATAATCACCCTCATACGCAATGGTAATTTTCAGGGAAATCCATCCTTGCCTTTTGAGGTGGTATATGTGAATTTAACTAATTCACATGCACATGACAGAAAAACCATTAATCATCCAGAGTGATGGG
>CAYMDG010000419.1:0-2480 GCA_964388905.1 uncultured Bacteriovoracaceae bacterium | reverse complement strand
CCCGGCCGATGCGGAGTTCCTGATGCGCTTTTTCCATGACAGGGCAGCATGACAGCGGGATGAGGTTTTGCATAATAGCCCCTCTTTGAAAGGTTGTTCAAGTTCAACTGAAAATATGCAGCCTTATGATATTGTCAAGATGACAAGATGACCGGTTATGCAGCACCCGAAGGTTCAATTTATAAATATTCATTTGAGACAAATTGAATATTTTATATCATCATCACTCTTTTACAAATGCCCAAAACGATAAAGTACGTGCCAATATATGGACTTAAATATTGTATTCCCCAGAGTATAGATTACATCTGAACATATGCTTTTCAGTCCATCTTGAAACCGTGTAGAAATCGCATAGATCAATGCAATGGCATAGATTGTATACATATCTTATGGTATAAAGTCAAATAACTAAACTGTGATTTGATGTTATGAATAAGGCCGCCAAGTGAATCGCAAATGATGCCTCCTGGGAGGGTGTGGGCATAAGACACACGCTTGAAAGAACGGAGAGGTAACTATGATGAAATCAATTGTTTCCCTCATCAAAGAGCTTGAGTACCGGGCATTCCTTGCCGTCATCTGGCTCATCCGATTTCTGCCCTATCCGCTCGTGGTAACTTTCTTCCGATTTCTCGGCATCTTGGCCTTCCTCGTGGATGGGTTCCACCGGAAGGTTGCCACGATCCAGATACACGCTGCCCTCGAAATAGAAAACCCGTGGCGGATCGTGCTGAAGGTATTCATGAACCAGGCAGCGAACCTGGTGGATACGATCAGGTATATATATTTGAGTGATGAGGAGGCCAAGGCCAGGATCGTGATGGAGGGCAAAGAGAACCTGTATGAGGCCCTTGCTTCCGGAAGGGGGCTCTTGTTATTCTCCGGCCACATCAGTAACTGGGAGATCCTTTTCAATACCTCCAGGGTGTTGGGCTTCAAGTTCAGCATCATGGTCGATATCCGCAAAGACCCGAAGCTTGAGAAGATCATAAAAGATATCCGATCCCGCTGCGGTGTAACAATACTGCCGCCCTCGGGTATGCTCAACAGGCTTATCGATGACCTTAAAGACAGCAAGGTCGTTGGCATAATCATCGATCAGCGAGGGGAAAGCAAACACGATGTGTTGTGCGATGTCTTCGGCATGCCGGCCCCCACCAAATCCGCTGCAGCCTACATCGCTCTCAAGGGCAATGCCCTGGTCATGCCGGTTCATACAATGAAGGTCAAGGGCACCTACCACTGTTACTGGGGTAAAGCCATCGATGCGGCGCAGTTCGGAGAAGGGATTGAAGCCATCCAGAAACTGAGCGACATCATACAGTCCTGGGTGGTATCCATTGTCAGAGAACATCCCGACCAGTGGTTCTGGATCTACAGCAGATGGCTCAAACGCTCTGAGATGCGCCTCGTCATCAAGAAGAAATTGAACTTCAAGAAGTATGTCTTCCAGAAGACTTCTCGGGGATTATAACGGCTCGGGCTATAGGCGCTGGGCACCCATACTGAGACTTGTCTTTGTCAGAGTCTCACCGGTATACCTATGGGGTTTCGAGGAAACAGTTCGGCGAGGCTTATCTCCCCTGATACCTTTTCAATGCCTTCACCGTACATTGCATCATTGATTCTGGCAAAAGATCACGTGTCAAGGCCAATGCTTCTTCCAAAGTATGGATTATTTTTGAGACTGTTGAAAAACCTCTATGATTTCAAAAAATATCAAATTTAAACCATCAAAACATTAGGCTCGATGATAATATTTCAAATGTCGTGCATCCTATGAGGCCGTTTTTTCAGTCATCAAATATTCATTTGGTTTTTCAACAGACTCTTTCATAATCATCAGAAAAGAGGGCCAAGGTAAAGTATAGATAACGCTATGCACAACGCTTTATGATTACTGAATATTTCTAACCATAATCTATACTCATCGATGAAGCAGATAAAGAAACGATTACTATAAGATATTGAAGTGTTCGATACATTAAGACTTATGAAGATCCTGAAAATCAATGATCCCGGAATAAAAATTTATTAAAAACTGCGTATCTTTATGCATGATTCCTGTCCATCTTCTCCATGTGACACTTGATCCTGGAAAAAAACTCTGGGATAAGCGTTGTTGCAGATGGTGTGGATTGATGATTCAGAGGGAAGGATTATAAAGATTATGTCAGGATTCTACGAGAGGATCATAACAGCATTGAAAGAGGCTGCCTCCATCCTTGTCCTGAGCCTTGTACTGGCCCTTGCTATCAATGCGCTCAGGCCGGGCGGCCTTGTGGTTATACCTGCGCATGCCCAGGTGAAGGAAGCTGGAGCACCCATGATCAATCCCAGGATATATTCGGCGGATGACTGCTTGAAGCTTCTTCAAAACGGCAAAGCCGTGTTCCTCGATGCGCGGGAGGCGGCCTTGTACAAGATGGGTCACCTTCCGGGGGCCCTCCATGTGCCTAAGGAGAAGGCGGAGCAGT
>CAYMDG010000418.1:0-2484 GCA_964388905.1 uncultured Bacteriovoracaceae bacterium | reverse complement strand
AAGGGGGAGGTTCTCATGGCCTTCGATCGCATCTGGCACAGGGCGTATGCCCCTGGTGTTCCTTCCGAGATCGACATACAAAAGATCACCATGGCAGAGGCATTGTCTGTCACCGCCAGGAAGTTCCCCGACTCCATTGCCTACATCTACATGGGCAGGAGAATTGATTATCAGGAGCTGGAAAGCCTGGTGAACCGATTTGCCAGGGCCTTGAAGGCACTCGATGTGGGCAAGGGTGACATTGTTGCCATGCTCCTGCCCAATATTCCTCAGGCCCCCATTGCCAATCACGCCTGCTACCGGCTCGGTGCCGTAACCGCCATGAACAACCCCCTGTATACCGAGCGGGAACTCGCCTACCAGCTCTCTGACTCGCAAGCCCGTGTCATCGTCACCCTTGACCTCCTCCTGCCAAGGATCCTCAAGATCAAGGACCAGACCAGGATCGAGGTCATCATCACCTGCCACATCAATGACTTCCTCCCCTTCCCCAAGAAGCAGCTCTTCCCCTTCGTGAAGAAAGATATGTTCCGGAAAATCGAACCGCAGGCAGGCGTGTTTCAGTTTCTCGACCTTCTGCGAACGTATCCGGATGCTCCTGTGAAATCCGAGGCCGGGTGGGAGGATCTTGCAGCGCTCATCTACACGGGCGGTACAACCGGACTGAGCAAGGGGGCCATGCTTACCCATGAGAACATCTCATCGGTGGTGCAGATCTTCAGGGCCTGGTTCCCGGACCTGAAAGACGGCCGTGAGAGCCTGCTGGGGGTCTACCCCATCTTTCACTCGGCAGGCTATTCCGTGAGCCAGAACCTGCCCATATGGAGCGGGTGGACCTGCATACTGGTGCCGAGGCCTTCGCCGGAGATCATTGTAGAGCAGCTGAAAAAGTTCAGGCCCGGGTTTCTCCCCGGTGTGCCCACCATCTACACGGGCCTGCTGCAGAACAAAGAGTTCTGCACCATGGACCTGAGCTTTGTGAAGGGCTATTTCGGCGGTGCGGCACCCCTGCCCGGGGATACGGTGAACCAGCTCAAGACCCTTCACGGCGCTATCATTCACGATGTCTACGGCGCCACCGAGAACACGGCCTTTGCAACCTGCACCCCATGGGGCGGGAAGGTCAAGCCCGGCACCGTGGGTGTGCCGCTGCCGAATACCGATATAACTATTGTCGACCTTGAAAAGGGTGAAGCCGGGCTCAACACCGGCGAGTCCGGGGAGATCTGCATCAAAGGACCGCAGGTGATGGCAGGGTATTACAACAAGAAGGCGGAGACCGAACATTCCCTCAAGGATGGCTGGTTCTACACCGGCGATATCGGCTGCCTCGATGAGGATGGCTACCTCTGTATCATAGACCGAAAGAAGGACATGATCATCTCAGGCGGCTTCAACATCTATCCCAAGGAGGTCGACGGGATACTCTTTGAGCATCCCAAGATCCTGGAGGCATGCTCCATCGGCGTGCCTGATCAATATCACGGGGAGAGCGTGAAGGCCTTCATCGTTTTGAAGGACAATGAATCCCTTACCCAAAGCGAGATTATCGAATACTGCAGGGATAAGCTCGCACCGTACAAGGTACCCAAGGAGGTGGAGTTCCTCTCCGAGCTTCCGAAAAGTGCGGTCGGCAAGATCCTGAGAAGGGAATTGAAGGAAAGGGAGATGCAGAAAAGGGGCATGAAATGAACAAGGATGGCATGGCACTGAGCACTATGACTTACGAGATAACCGAACCGGGGATAGCCCTGGTGACCCTTAACCGGCCCGAGCGTCTCAATGCAATCAACATGGCCATGATTGATGATTTCCAGAAGTTATTCACCATGCTGTCCAAGGATGAAACGGTGAGAGTCGTCGTTCTTACCGGTCAGGGCAATGGCTTCTGCTCAGGCGCCGATCTCGTGGATGCGGCTGATAAAAAAAATGCACACTTCTTTGCTGATCCCGATACGTACCTTGCCTTTGTCCAGGAACGTTACAGTTCACTGATAAAAGGCTTCAGGGATATTCCGCAGCCCATCGTTGCCGCAATCAACGGCGCAGCTGCGGGCGGCGGATTCTGTATGGCCCTTGCAAGTGATATCCGTATCGCATCTCCCGAAGGGTATTTTGCGGCATCGTTTATCAACATCGGCCTGTCGGGCGGAGAGCTGGGATCGTCCTATCTGCTTCCCCGCCTAATCGGGCTGGCCAGGGCTGCCGACATCCTCTATTCAGGCAGGAAGGTAACTGCCCAGGAAGCCGAAACTTACGGGCTCGTGAATGCCGTTGTCCCACGGGAAAGGCTTCTCGAAACTGCGCTGGCCTACGCACGCACCATGCTCTCCAAGAGTCCGGGGGGACTCAGGCTGACCAAAAGGGTCCTGGACCAGAACCTGGAAACCTCCTCCCTCAATGCCGCCATGGAACTTGAAAACAGAAACCAGGCCTTGCTGGTCTTCTCCGGCGACTTTGCAAAGATGGTGAAGTCGTTCAACG
>CAYMDG010000417.1:0-2492 GCA_964388905.1 uncultured Bacteriovoracaceae bacterium | reverse complement strand
TTGAGGGATTCATGAAGACTTATCCGGGATCTCCCTATATTAAAGATGCCACGGACAGCCTTAAAGAGGCTAAAACACTCCTTGCCAAACATTATGTGTACATCGGCAAGTTCTACCTGAAAAAGGGCAATTCGAAGGCCGCATGCACGCGCTTTCAGTCCGTTAAAAAGCACTACCCCGATACAGATCTAGGTGAAGATATTGACGGTTTGATCTCAACATCATGTTCTTCCTCAGTCCCCGCGCCAGAGTAACCCTCTCATCTCATTATCTGTTCCCCCAATAAAAGAGTGTCATAAATTCCATCACTTTTCCTCTCCCCCTGCTGCTATTCCATCCCCATCCAGCATACATCATTGATAAACCATGGTTTTTGTTTGCTGGCATGGTTTAAGCATGTTAAATGATATGCAAGTTATCAATAAAGACGAGCATATCAATAAGAAAGAGCTCATAAAAACGCTTATTCTGAGCCCTCTTTACTGGAAGCTCAAGCTTAAAGACCGGGCTATTCTGATCCGTAAGATGATACCGCGAAAGTAGTTCTCATGTAGTATAAAAAAAACTGATCATTACTTCATTGCAACTACAAGCTTACGGACATCTCCCACACGCATGGTGAAACGGATACGGTCCAGGTATTCAAAATAGGGTATTGCATATTTTCGTGACGAACCGATGATGGTCTTCATGTCAGCAGGCCCCATGGACTGATTCTTGAGAATAAACTCTCCTACGTGTTTCTTGAGAATCTCTTCATGCTGCCTGGATAGATACATGTCGTCTTTAATCTTGACGACCTTGTGGTCACGGCTGAGAAAGCCGAGAATTTCAGTGATATCTTTACTGGTGACATGAAGCATTTCAGAAAGTTCGGAGATCTTTGGCGGCTCGAATCCGGCCTTTTCAAGGATCTTGGTTATTTTTTCGCCCAGTTCGGTCCGGTCGGCAGCCATGGTTGCAGAAAATCCGGCGACTGAAATATTCGGCCCGGACTCTTCCAACTCGCCTCTTTTCACAAGATCCTGCAAGACCTTGTGAAACAGTTTCTGCTCCACGCCGCCCTGGACAGACATCCTTAGATGTTCCTTTGATACGCCTGGCGACGACGGGTTTGACGCATGATATTCCTGGACACGCGATACAAGAACCTGCCTTAGCCTGGCCTGGTAAAATGCATGAACAAAGAGTTCTCCTGCTGTATCGAACTTGATGATCTCGCCGGCTGAGAGCAGGCTTTGCATGAGCTTATCCCACTTGGACGCCCCTTCGGGGAAAACAGCCTGGATAACCCTTCGTGATATGCCATGCATTCCGGCATCCTTTGCAAGACCGACAATGAGCCGTGAAGGGTCATCGCTTAAGAGATCGCGGATCACCTCTTCTGAAAACCGCCTGGCCGGATGAGGATTGAGAACCATACCGCCACCAATGGTGGCCGCAGGGGATATGGCACGCAGGATGAACCTGTCGCCGTGCGAGGCAACAATCGGTTGCTGGAGCCTTATCCTACCGATGTCCTGGCAGTCTACCTTGTGCAGGCTCATGTCCCCCATAATTTCTGCCGTACCGATATAGAGCCTGACTCCGCCCCTGCCCGGCTTCCTCAGAAGGTTGAGCTTCGCATCAAGAAGACGGGTGGCATCAAAGACCCCTGCCGGAACGACCCATTCACCCCGGGCTATCTCCTCGTTGCCCATGCCCTGGAGGTTGACTGCGGTACGCATGCCGGCAAAGGCAATATCAACATCTTCATCATGGACCTGAAGATTGCGGATCCTGGCAACCTTGTGGCTGGGCAAAACCTCGACTTCCTGTTCATGAGAGAATGTACCGCGGCTCAGCGTGCCGGTCACCACGGTGCCGAACCCCTTGATGGTGAAAACGCGATCAACAGGAAGAACCGGTATTCCCGTCGACTGCCGCTCATGCACCAACGTTACCTGGGCATCGAGCTCAGCGGTGAGCTCATCCAGACCTTCTTTAGTTGTGGAACTCACCGGGATAATTGGTGCATCATTGAGGAAGGTTCCCTGGATATAATCCCGCACATCAGAGACGGCAAGCTCCAGCAGGTCTTCATCCACCATGTCTTTTTTGGTCAGGGCAACGACCCCGCGCTTGATGCCCAGAAGCTCGCAGATCTGTACGTGCTCTTTTGTCTGGGGCATCACTCCCTCGTCAGCGGCGATGACCAGCAGCACCAGATCGATGCCGGAGGCACCTGAGAGCATGTGCTTGATGAAACGCACGTGCCCCGGTACGTCCACAACCCCTACGCGCTCCCCTGAAGGGAGCATAAGCGAGGCGAAGCCGAGCTCGATAGTAAGCCCGCGCTCTTTCTCTTCCTTGAGACGGTCGCAATCTATGCCTGTAAGCGCCTTGATAAGCGATGTCTTGCCATGGTCCACATGTCCTGCCGTGCCGATCACTACCCTTTTCATGGTGCCAGTATAGACGCACTTGTCCACGCTCGTCAATTTTACAAGTTT
>CAYMDG010000416.1:0-2500 GCA_964388905.1 uncultured Bacteriovoracaceae bacterium | reverse complement strand
AAAGCTGTGCGTCCTCCCAGGAGTGCCTGGGAATGGTGAGTCGGGGGAAGGGTGGCTGCCTCACGACGCTAGAGAGCCGTTCCTTGGTCGTTATCTGCCGTGCCCTTCCAAAGAGCTGGGCACCGAATACCTTCTCACCATCGCGGATGAGATCTACATGGATGTCAACCTCATCTCCTATCTCTGAGAAGCTCATTTCATAGCTGCCGCTCACATCGTTGAACGGTGAAACATGGAACGCCTTGTCCGTGGTGAATACGGCAGGATAGATATTGTCCTGATCCCGCGCATCCTTCAGAACGTATACATGCCGTTCGCCAAAGGTGTTGTTCACACCGGTCACCACACCTTTGAGATTTCCGTTTTTCCCAAAACAGTAGTAGAAACTCACCGGGTTGAATATACTCATAAAGTATCTGGGCTGTGTAACAAGGCAGATGCGTTGAACTTCGTCGGCAAGGCTGCTTTGTCCGAGAAGGTGCATGACCTTGTCCTTAATGGAACGTTTCCCCACTTCGAGGTAGTCGGCATCATAGATGGATACGGGCCGCATGCAGTTGAAGCCGAACAAGGGCAGCTTCTTATCCATCTCCGGGAGTTCATCCAAGTCTATGCAGTAAAAGTACAAGGGATATCTAAGCCTGTGATAAGCAGGCTTAGACCGAATGTGCTCGACAAATCCTTCGTAAATTTTGGACCTCATAACTCGATACCCAATGACCTCGCTACGGCCACTGCGGACTTCACGGCATCCTCGTGAAAACCGTATCCCAGGTAACTCCCGCAGTAATACGTGTTCCCCTGTCCGCTCATCTTCATGATCTCTGCCTGTGTAGATAAGGACCCCGGTGTGTAAATCGGGTGGGTGTAGACCATGTCTCTGATTATAGAACCTTGTTCCACCGATTTCTTGGGGTTAAGGGTTACACAGTATTGATTCTTGGTTGAGAGGTTCTGCAATCGGTTCATGTGATAGGTGAGCATGACAGGCGAACCTGATTGTACCTCTGATGAGCGTACATAATTCCATGAAGACCAGACCTTTTGGTGTGTAGGGAGAAAAGATGTATCTGTGTGTAGGACCGTCCTGTTGAAGGAATACGTCCAGGGGGTCAGAAGTCGAGACTCTTCCGGCGATGGATCGGCAAGTATGCGCAGCGATTCGTCTGCATGGCAGGCAAGCACGACTTTATCATAAGCGTCTTCGCTGCCGTCCTTGGCCTTTACGAACACCTTGGCGTTTTCTCTCCGTATGCCCTGAACCGAAGTGTTTGGAATAACATGCCCTTTGAAAGTTTTTAAAAATGCCTTGACGTATTCGTGGCTCCCCCCTTTCACCGTGTACCACTGGGGGTGCTTGATGATGGAGAACAGACCGTGGTTTAAAAAGAATCGCGCAAAGGTTTCCATGGGGAAATCCAGCATCCGTACATCAGGGGCCGACCAGACTGAGGCACACATGGGGAGAAGATATTTCTCGATGAAGTGGGGGTTGTACCGGCAGGTTCTAAGATACTGGCCCATGGTGAAGCCCTTTAACCCTCCTTCATGTAGGCGTTTCGGAGTATGGTGGTTGAAGTGGAGGATTCCCAAGATCATCATCCAGAAGGATGGCCTGCAGGTATTGATGCGCTGTGCAAATAAGGTGTCAAGGGTTTCACTCCCATAGGTAAGACCTGTTCTTTCATCATAATAGCTGAAGCACATGGTGCTGTTCTGCTTTTCAACGCCGAGCTGTGCAAGGAAACGCAGGAAGTTGGGGTATGTCTTCTCATTGAACACGATGAAGCCGGTATCTACAGGTGTACCCGCATCTTCTCGGCCCTCAAGGACAATGGTGTGGGTGTGGCCGCCAATGTAGTCATTCTTGTCGTATAACGTTATGTCGTGTTGTCTTTGAAGGAGATAGGATGCAACAATGCCTGCAACACCTGCACCCACGACCGCTATTTTCATTACTTGTTCCCCCGCCTAAGGTATAACTCCTCAGTAATAAGACAATATAATACAAAGTAAGAAAGACGTAAGAGAAAATCAAGCTCAAGGAGCTTCGTTTTTATGTTTCCTGAAGAGGTACCCCTGAGAAGAGTGAAGGCATCTGCATATGTATACCTTCTTCTCGTTATGCAACCTTGGCAGAACCTCTTATGCTTTTTATAGAAATTCTTTTAATTCTTGCCCAGAAGAGCGTTTTTCAGGTTCTGATCCAGCGGATTAGGACCAAGCCAGATGGACAGCATGGCGTTTGAAAAATCAAGTCCGTTGATGGTCCCTAAAACCTTTCCATTCAGGGCTATCTGTGAGCCTATACCCGGTATGTATGTAAAAGAATATCTATCCTTCGGCTTGACATCACGGTAAAGGGAATAGAGGGTCTTGGCGCGTTCATTGATTGCCTCCAGCTGATCCCTGGAGAGGTTATTCATAAAACCCTGCTGGGTGGCTGAAATGAAATCCTGGGCTGCAATCCCATGGAAGTACTCGATCACCAGGCTCTTGG
>CAYMDG010000415.1:0-2508 GCA_964388905.1 uncultured Bacteriovoracaceae bacterium | reverse complement strand
ACAAGCTCGAAAAGGGCAAGAAGATGTTTTACGACTTCGCTGCCGAGGGCTACAAAGAGGTGAAGACGAGCCCCAAGGCCCTGGATCTCAACAACTTCAAGGCCGAGAAGAAAGTGGTTCTCACCTCGGGTTCCTGCTCCCTCATCGACATCGGTGACGGCGTGCTCTGCCTCGAGTTCCATTCCAAGATGAACGCCATCAACAAGGAGATGGTGGAATTCATGCAGAAGGCCGGCGAGTATGTCGCGGTCAACGGCCTCGGTATGGTCATCGGCAACCAGGCAGGCGGCATGCCGGGAGCCTTCTCCGCAGGTGGAGACCTGGCATTCATGCTGGGCCTTGCCAAGGCAGGGAAGTTCGACGAAATCGACTCCTTCATTAAAAACGTCCATACCGGTATCATGGGTACCCGCTACAGCAAGTACCCCGTGGTTGCAGCACCCTACGGACTCGCCCTGGGCGGCGGCTGTGAGATCTGTCTGTCCGCCGACAGGATCGTGGCCCATTCCGACCTGTTCATGGGTCTGGTGGAGATCGGCGCAGGTCTGGTCCCGGGCGGCTGCGGCATGATCAACCTCTGGAGGAAGATCATCACCTCCAAGCCCGAAGAATACAAGGTTACCGATTACGGCGGATTCTTCATCAACGCGTTCATGGCAGTGGCACAGGCAAAGGTTTCCAACTCGGCCGAGCAGGCCAGAACCAGGGGATTCCTCGGCGCCGCAGACCGCATCGTCATGAACCGCGACAACCTCATCGGCGAGGCCAAGAAGGAAGTCCTCAAGATGGTGGATGACGGTTATGCCCCGCCCATCAAGAAGAACATCCCGGTCTTCGGACGCGAAGCTCAGGGTATGATCTGGGCCGAGATGAACAACATGAAGGGCGGCGGATACATCACGCCTCACATGGAATTCATCGCCAAGAAGATTGCGGTCTGTATGTCCGGCGGTGATGTGCCATGTGGAACAGCGGTCAGCGAAGAGCACCTCATGACACTCGAAAGAGAGGCGTTTGTCGATCTGTGGAAGACTGAAAACACCCAGAAGATGGCCGAGAACATCATGACCACAGGCAAACCGTTGTTCCTGTAATCGGAAAACACGAGAAAGAACTAGGAGGAAACCAATGAGAGAAGCATATATCGTTCAGGCAGTAAGGATACCCGGGTGCAGAAGGGGCAGGGGGGCCTTAGCCTTTACTCGCCCTGAAGATCTCTTGAAGGCCGCACTCAACGGGCTTATGGAGAGGGCCAAGGGCATAGAGAAGAAGGATGTGGAAGATATATTGGTCGGTTGTGCATTCCCCGAGGCAGAGCAGGGGCTCAACATCGGGCGCATCATCGCCCAGATGTCAGGGTTCCCGGATGATACCTGCGGCGCTACGGTCAACAGGTTCTGCGCCTCCGGCCTGGAAGCCATATCACTGCAGGCCATGAGGATCATGGGCGGCATGTGTGACGTGGCCGTCGGCGCCGGGTTAGAGTCCATGTCCATAGTCCCCATGGGCGGCAACATGCCCAGGCCGCATCCCGAGCTGGCAAAAACATACCCGGATGCCTACATTTCCATGGGCATGACCGCTGAGAACGTGGCCACCCGTTACAAGATCACCCGTGAGATGCAGGACCAGTTCGCGTTCGGCTCACAGGCAAAGGCGGCCGAGGCCCAGAAGAACGGCAGGTTCAAGGAGATCGTGCCGGTTGAGGCAGTAAGGTTCAAGGAGAAGAATGGTATCACCATTAAAGAGACCTTTATCCAGGACACTGACGACGGTGTCAGACCCACCACGCTGGAAGGTCTTGCAAAGCTTCGTCCAGCATTCTCAGCCACGGGTTCGGTCACGGCAGGCAATTCCTCCCAGACCACCGACGGTGCTGCCTGTTCACTGATAATGAGCGGCGAAGCGGTCAAGAAGTTCGGCGTGAAGCCCATTGCCAAGTTTAGGGCATATGTGGTCGCAGGCTGCCGCTCCGACGAGATGGGCGTTGGCCCTGCCTATGCAATCCCCAAGGTTCTCAAGGTAGCCGGCCTCGGAAAGGCGACAGATATAGCCGGCGACGCCATCTTCGAGATCAACGAAGCCTTTGCCTCCCAGGCTATCTACAGCCTCCAACAGATCGGTCTTTACGATGAGAAATACTACTCCCACGAGAGCGATCAGCGGATCGTCAACGTTAACGGCGGCGCTATCGCATTGGGCCATCCGCTCGGATGCACCGGCGCTAAGCTCTGCTCTCAGCTCATGACCGAGATGCAGGCGCGCGGTAAGAAGTACGGCATCGAGTCCATGTGTATCGGTGGCGGAATGGGTGCTGCAGCACTGTTCGAGCTCTGCGATTAATCAAGGCTTCACATGATACTTAAAAGAGGCTGCCATCTCTGGCAGCCTCTTTTTTTTTATTATGTTGAACGGATCTTTCCGCGCTTGTGCTTTCCTAAAGAGAAGACTTGATCTTTTCTAATAATTCCCGTTCAATAACATTTTTTGATATGCACTTTTGCCACT
>CAYMDG010000414.1:0-2508 GCA_964388905.1 uncultured Bacteriovoracaceae bacterium | reverse complement strand
GCTGAAGAATGTGGTCTTCGCCACAGACTTTCCCTTTGACAATCAATGTGGCCGGAGGCTCATCCGGGATACGATCGATTCAATAGAACGGATGGGGCTGACAGAGGATCAGAAGGAGGCGATCTACAGGGACAATGCGGTCAGGCTCCTTCACCTGCCCCTGGGTGCGATTCAAATCAAGTGACAGAGGAGCAAGCCCTTATGCCTAAATCCCTGGTTGCGGGAAGAGTAGCGGAGATCCCCTTTGCCGGCATTCGGAAGGTGTTTGAAAAGGCAGCGAGCATGGAGGCCAATGGTCAGAAGGTCATCCATTTTGAAATAGGCAGGCCTGATTTTGATACACCCTCCCACATCAAAAAGGCGGCCATGGAGGCCCTGGAGAGTGGGATGGTTCATTACACGTCCAATGCAGGTGTGACGAAGCTCCGTGAGGCCATCGCGGCGTCCATTTTCGATTATAAAGGGATCAGGTATGATCCCAATTCCGAAGTGATGGTTACTGCCGGAGGACAGGAGGCCATGTATCTGAGCCTTCAGTCCATCCTTGAACCCGGAGATGAGGTCCTTGTGCCTGACCCGGGTTATAGCCAGTTCTACTCTTGTGTCAGGCTCTTGGGAGGGGTAGTCATTCCCATGCCTTCCCTGTCCAATGACAATGCCTGTCCGGATCTGGAGGCAGCCAGGGCTCTGGTCACCGGAAAGACCCGGGCCATCATTATCAACTCGCCTCACAATCCGACTGGCGGGGTGTTGTCGGGCGAACAACTGGAAAGGATCTGCAACTTCGCAGAGGAACATGATCTGATCCTTCTGTCGGACGAGGCCTATGATCATCTCATCTATGACGGCGTCCATTTCGTCAGCCCGGCCTCCTTCCCGGATATGAAGAAGAGGACGTTCATCTGGGGGTCTCTCTCCAAGACTTATGCGATGACAGGATGGCGCATCGGTTATCTTGCAGCGCCTGCTCCAGTGGTGGCTGCTTGCATCAAGATTCAGCAGAACCTGTTGCTATCGGTATGCTCTTTTGCGCAGGCAGGGGCTGTGGCTGCCCTGGAGGGTTCCCAGGATTGTGTGGATGCGATGGTAAGGGAGTTCGATCAGAGGAGGAAGATCGTGCTAAGCGCTTTAACCCGAATCCCCGGCGTTACCTGTCCTACAATCCCACGGGGCGCCTTTTATGTCTTTGTGAAACATCAGGTGACGGGAATGGATTCGATGGCGATTGCCGAAGCTCTTCTGGAAAAAGGGGCGGTAGCGCTGGTGCCGGGGTCCTCTTTTGGATTCAGGGGAGAGGGATACCTTCGCCTCTCCTATGCCGCTTCCACAGAAGATTGCAGAGAGGGAATGGCTCGTATCAGTCGAGTCATGGAAGAACTGATGGATTCTGCAAAAAAATCTGCAACGTCCCTGTGAAAGTCCATTTAAAAGACCTTAAGGCTGGATTTGTTTGATGATCCCAAGAGTTGTCAGCATCGTTCCTTTTAAACGCTTCAATGACGCAGGCGTTGGACTGCCCAAGGAGTTGAAACTTCACTTTGAAGAGGCCTTGACGGAGGATGAAATCATTAGAGTGTGCCGGGGCGCCGATTTTCTGGTCCTTCCCGCTGCGTGCCCGAGGATTTCAAGATGGGTGCTTGAGAACATTCCCTCGATCCGCATGATTCAGGGCATAGGAGCGGGTTACGATAAAGTGGATGTGGATAGCGCTGCGGAGCTCGGAATCCCGGTGGCTAATTCGCCTGGCGAGAACGCCCTGACCGTAGCAGAGTTTACGATTGCCATTCTGGTGACCCTTCAGCGGCATATCCATCTCGCTGACCGGGAGGTAAAGGCAGGCAATTATGCGGCCATCAGGGAGTGGCTTTTCAGGCAGGGTCTCGGTGAAATCCGGGGGATAAAGTTAGGGATGATCGGCCTGGGCGCGATCGGCAGGGAGGTGGCCAGAGCAGCAGGGTTCTTCGGAGCTCAGTTGAGTTACTTCGACATCCAGCGGCAAGAGGGTAGGATCGAGAAAGAATTGCAGGTACAGTATATGTCCCTCGAATCCCTTCTCCATTCCAGCGATGTGATCAGCCTCCATGTCCCACTGACCAACAAAACAAAGGGCTTGATCGGTCGCCAAGAGCTCAGCACCATGAAACCGGGGAGCTTCCTGATCAACACTTCCCGGGGGGAAATAACGGACCAGACAGCGCTTGCAGAGGCGCTGGAAAGCGGCCATCTCGGAGGAGCGGCCATTGACACAGTCTCGCCGGAGCCCCCGACCCCTGAACATCCTCTCCTCAACCTCTCTCCTGAAGCCAGGGAAAGGCTAATCATCACGCCCCACATCGCCGGCATCTCCAGGGGCGCTTTTCAAAGGATGTTGCAGGAAGCCCTGAACAACATTCTCAGGGTGGTTGCAGGCGAGGCGCCGCGGTATGTGGTCAATAGCGTTTTGCAGGCCAGGGAGCCTAAGGACACCTGCACCGGAAAGGAGCATTGATTTTGTTAAGGGCACAGCTC
>CAYMDG010000413.1:0-2511 GCA_964388905.1 uncultured Bacteriovoracaceae bacterium | reverse complement strand
TATGATACCACGGCCACACTTTTTATGGAGCCAGCACCATGATACATCTGACAAACATCAGCAAACAGTACGGATCGCAGGTTCTGTTCAAGGACGCCAGTTTCCAGATCCTGCCCGGCACCCGCACCGGTCTCGTAGGTCCCAATGGTTCGGGCAAGACAAGTATCTTCCGCCTCATCATGGGCGAGGAAGAATGTGATTCCGGTGAGATATCCAAGGCTAAAAAGACCGTTGTCGGCTACTTCTCCCAGGACGTGGGCGACATGACCGGATGCACTGCATTGGAAGAGGTCATGTCCGTCTCGGTCAAGGTGATGCTGCTGGAAAGGCAGATCAAGGAGATGGAGGCAGCCATGTGCGAGCCCATGGACGATGACGATATGGCATCGCTACTCGAGCGCTATGGCGAGGCGCAGGCCGAGTTCGAGCATGGCGGCGGCTACGACCTGGAAAGCCGGGCCCAAGCGGTTTTAACCGGACTGGGCATCGGACCGGATGATTATGATAACCCGGTGGAATCCTTCAGCGGCGGTTGGAAGATGCGCATTGCCCTGGCCAAGATCCTCACATTGAACCCCGACGTGCTGCTGCTTGATGAACCCACCAACCACCTGGACGTGGAATCCATTATCTGGCTGGAAGAATGGCTTGCCAATGAATTCAAGGGTGCCCTCTTCATGACCTGCCACGATCGTGACTTCATGAACCGTATCGCCAAGCGCATTGTCGAGGTGGCAAACAAGACCATAACCACCTACAGCGGCAACTATGACTTCTATCTGCACGAGCGGGAGATCCGCCGCGAACAGCTTCAGGCAAGCTTTCGCCGGCAGCAGGAGATGCTCTCCAAGGAAGAGGAATTCATTGCCCGGTTCGCTGCCAGGGCCTCACACGGGTCCCAGGTGCAGTCCCGGGTGAAGAAGCTGGAAAAGATCGAACGTATCGAGCTTCCCCCCGAGCAGAAAAGGGTCAGGTTCGATTTTGCCGAACCGCCCCGCAGCGGTGACGATGTGTTCAAACTCGATAACCTCGGAAAGACCTGGCCTCTGTTCAACGGCAAAGATAAACCCGTATTCGGTGGGGTATCCGGGATGATCCGCCGCCAGGAAAAGATCGCCGTGGTAGGTGTCAACGGCGCCGGCAAGTCCACCTTCCTCAAGGTGCTTTCCTCCCAGACCGAGCCCACTTCCGGCAGCGTCACCATCGGGGCCAACGTGAACATAGGTTACTTCAGCCAGCACTCCATGGACCTGCTTGACCCCAACAAGACCGTCATGGAAACCATGCAGGACGCCATGCCCAATGCCACCTTCGGTACGGTCAGGAACCTGTGCGCCGCATACCTGTTCCAGGGGGATGACGTGGAGAAGAGCATTAAACGCCTCTCGGGCGGTGAAAAGAGCCGGGTGGTCCTTGCCACCATAATGGCCAGGCCGGTCAATGTCCTGGTCTTGGACGAGCCCACCAATCACCTTGACATACTGACCCGGGAAATCCAGCTCGACGCCCTCCAGCGGTTTCCCGGCACCGTGATCCTGGTGAGCCACGACAGGCATTTCCTGCGCTGCCTGGTGAACCGGGTCTTCGAGATCGACCACGGCGAGATGCGCATCTACGAAGGGGATTATGAGTACTACCTGCACAAGACCGGCCGGGATCACCGGATGGTCTGACATGAGGTCATCTCGAATAATTCAGGGATTCTCGTATGAATTCATTATGAGTGTTGCCCCTG
The DNA here is from genome assembly GCA_964388905.1 of uncultured Bacteriovoracaceae bacterium. Taxonomy (GTDB): domain Bacteria; phylum Desulfobacterota; class Desulfomonilia; order UBA1062; family UBA1062; genus MWEI01. Next base: position 776 of record CAYMDG010000413.1, on the reverse strand, counting down.
CAAGAACAACTGTACCAAAAGTTGTTTATCTTGTCGTCCCCGCGAAGGCGGGGACCCAGAAACCCTGATAAAAACCGGATTCCCGCTTTCGCGGGAATGACACATGGTATTTCGTTCTGTTAGTGGAGTTTCGAGCGATTCGACCTGGCCGTTGCAAATCACAATCCCTCGGGGTATTGTCTTTTTTTCAGATTTCCAGGATAAATGCACGTTCTTGCCAATCTCATGGAAGGTGCTGCCTATGCCGGTGTCATTGGAATAGAAGGGATTCACATGCAGGATATGCGGAGAAAAAAGATCTGCATAATCGGGGCTGCAGCCGTCGGGAAGACGAGCCTTGTCGCGAGCTATTCAGGCTCGGTATTCAGCAGCGGGTATCAGTCGACCCTCGGGGTGAGGATCACCAGGGCCGTTGTAACCATCAGTGAGCGCCTCAAAGAGCTTGTCGTCTGGGACATCAGGGGCGAGAGCGAATTTTACCGCATTGACCCGGCATATCTCTATGGAAGCGACGGCTATGTCCTGGTAGCGGACGGCACACGCCGGGCCACCCTGGACTGCGCCATGGATCTGCAGACGCGCATGGAGAAAGTCGTCGGTGACATACCCCACGTGCTGTTGATCAACAAACTGGACCTGAATGATATATGGGAAGTTGATGATGCGTTTCTTTCAAACATTCATGCGCAGGTGTCTGATGTGTACACCTGCAGTGCGCATGGAGGAATAACAATCCATACTGCCATAGAGAACCTTGCCCGCAGGCTGTGGGGCGT
>CAYMDG010000412.1:0-2523 GCA_964388905.1 uncultured Bacteriovoracaceae bacterium | reverse complement strand
CACTCGCTTAGCAGGCGAGCACCTTCGGCCAACTCGGTCACCTCTCCATGCGACACAGTATACTTTTTCGACTTGAAAAAATCAATCCTTACTGTTTCTTCCTATTCCGTTGATTCTCTGATTTCGGTATGCCATACTAGAGTTTATACCACCCTTTTTAGAGAACTTTTAGAGATAAATGAAGATACCCGATAATATTATTGTCATTCAGTGAGAATAGCTTCTTAGGACAAGAATAAATGGTTGAAAGAAAGGCTTTTTTACAAATTACTAAAGCAATGATTCTTGGTTTAAGAAACAGCCTTACTGATCCGTCCATACATATTAAACAAAGCATTATGAAGGAACTTGCTGAGATCCTAGGTGTGGAGCGATGTGTACTCTTTAAGGTTGCCTGCGAGGGGATTGACGGGACGCTCAAGGAATCATGTGAGATCATAGCCGGTGTTCCCTTAGAAGAGTATCTGTCGCAGCCTAACAACAAAGACTCCCTTAGGGCCCATCCCGACATAGAAGCAGCGACCAAGAATGGGAGAACATTACTGATCAAGGATCCTCGTTCTGACAACCGGACCGCCTATTTTGAAGACATGATTATAAAAAAGAGCATATCGCAGATTCTTTATCTTCCCATATATGTTGAAGAAGGTGGCAATGCAGTTGGAGTTATAGTTATTGATGCATTTCAGGGAAAAGAATTCGATGAAGATGAAATCCTCTTCTGTTCTGAAGTAGCTGAGCTTATCAGTTTGCTGGTCGGGCAAGAGAGTGCAATACTCCAGCATTTCAGGGATGAGATAGTCAACAAGATAGTCCCCTTGTCAGGCTTCACCAAGAGACTGCGTGAAAACATGGAGACCACTCTGAAGTATCTTGAAATTATTCACAAGGAAGCTGAAGAAATCGATAAGATCCTGCCAAAAACATTAAAAGAAATATTTTAAGACAGGATTCATGGAAAGAACCATTGAACGTAAAAGCAGGATGTAGGAATATTGTGTGTATCACAAAGTGGCATACTTATGAAATACAACACAATTGACGCACGAATCTCACCTGAAGGCCGCCTGGATGTTTTATCAAAGGTCGAGGTAAACAGATTACTCGATACCAGCCAGGGCGGTCTATACAAATTGTTCAGAAACTGCTCACTCGCGGTGCTGAGCTCCGGCAACTGCCTGGATGATGGCAAGGAACTGCTAGAACGGTATCAATCTTTTGACATCCACGTCATTCAGGAAGAACGCGGCATCAAGCTGGAGGTCAAGGGTGCGCCTGCCAGTGCTTTCGTTGACGGGAAGTTGATCAGGGGAATCAACGAGCATCTCTTTGCAGTCCTACGCGATGTTATCTTTGTCAGCGACGAGATCAATGATAACCCGAAATTTGATTTAGAATCTTCGGTTGGTATCACTAATGCGGTATTCCATATACTGCGCAATGCCAATATAATGCGTCCGATGAAAAATCCGCGTCTGGTTGTCTGCTGGGGTGGACATTCGATTACACGTCTTGAATATGATTATAGCAAGGAGGTCGGGTATCAAATGGGGCTGCGTGGCCTGGACATCTGTACCGGATGTGGTCATGGGGCCATGAAGGGTCCCATGAAGGGGGCCACTATAGGGCACGCCAAGCAGCGGATTAACGGTGGTCAATACCTTGGTATCTCGGAACCGGGAATTATTGCTGCTGAGCCACCAAACCCTATCGTTAACGATCTCGTTATTCTTCCGGACATCGAAAAGCGTCTGGAGGCCTTCGTTCGTATTGCTCATGCAGTTGTTGTTTTTCCTGGAGGCGCAGGGACTGCTGAGGAAATCTTTTACATCCTCGGTGCGCTGCTGAGCCCGGATAATGCAAATATCCCATTTCCCTTAATATTTACAGGCCCTAAAAGCTCTAAGGGTTTTTTCAGCCAGATCAATCAGTTTATCGTTGACACGTTGGGCATTGAGGCGCAACATCGTTACAAGATCATCATCGATGATCCGATACGCGTCGCCCAAGAAGTACAGGCAGGAATAAAACAGGTTCGAGAGTTCCGTAAAGCTACTGATGACGCGTACTATTTCAACTGGTTGCTCAAAATAGACCCGGAATTTCAAAAGCCGTTCACCCCGACACATGAAAACATTCGCAATCTGGAATTACACAAGAATCAGGAACGATATCTGCTTGCTTCGAACCTACGCCGCGTATTTTCGAGCGTTGTTGCCGGTAATGTAAAGGATGAGGGGATTCGAGCCATCGAGAAATATGGTCATTTTGAAATTAGCGGTGAAGCAAGTATTATGGACCCCATGGATATAATCTTGACCTCCTTTGTGGCACAAAAGCGCATGAAACTGCCGGGTTCAAAATATATTCCCCCCTATCGAATAATAAAATAAGCTGTAGTATCGTTAACGATCTTGAATACGCATCGTTACATTCAGAGGATTAATATGTTATAAAATCGATGGTCATGAACGCCGAGCGGAAAACACCCTATAGCGAGTTGATGAAAGCCAGGCATGATTT
>CAYMDG010000411.1:0-2542 GCA_964388905.1 uncultured Bacteriovoracaceae bacterium | reverse complement strand
CATGACCTTCCTTCAAGCATATGCAGCATCTCTCGCCGGTCTGCAAGCCGGTAATGTGCATATCATCAAAGGTTGATACGGAGAAAGCATCAGGATGAAGACGCGCCCGGGTTTCGCTCCCCTTCCTTCAAAAGGGTGGGATAACAGTTGTGTGATCTTATCAGCACAACCGGTGTATCTGTCCGGAGTTGGACGTGTGCGTATCGGGTGATGTAAACATCGAATGAATGGACCGTACAGCGACATCCTTCAGGGGAACCTGGGGTTTCCGGTTCCTGTGAAAAAGCCTGTCAACTAAGGCCGAGAGCATCCACAGGTTCCTGTTCAGGGGAAACCGCATCATTTTAAAGAGGCTCCTCGCCACGGCTTTCCCCCGCTGTTCTTAGAATAGTGTGCTATTGACCGTTTGACCCTGCCGTCTTCACCGAAGAGCAGCCATTCTGCGGCTCGCCTGTCATATATGGTCCGGTACACGATCACCATGCTGCGCATGCTTGGAAAAACATCGATGAGCTCGAGGTGAAGATCAGGAATGCGCTGGAAAGAATGTTCCCAGTAATCAGCGGCTGCCTTCTTGCCCTTGATTGCCCCGGTGGGCTCCTTCATTACCTCAACGATATACGGCGTTGTCAGGGCGAAATCCTCCGAGTAATGGGAAAGGATCTTCGGGAGGTCGTGGGAATTCCAGTCCTCGATCCATTCCCGGGCAAACTTCAGGGCATCATCATGCGTGATCATGTACCTCTCCTTGTGTGGCGGGTGTAATGCATACGACGCAGTCGGTTATGGCCTCGATTACGCTGTGTTCATGGCGCTCTATGACAAGGGCCGAATCGGCAGTGATGATGTAGTCTTCAGGATCGTTCTTCCTGGTAAGCCAGAGAATCCCGGAAAGGCACGATACCCTGCACCCTGTTGCCGCTTGGGGGAGCTTCATGACATCTCCCTTCTTTACCCTCATGATATCCTTGTCCATCCCTGCCGACCTCCTTTCCAAGGGATCAAATGCATTGGCCTGCGAATTCAGTGTTTGCTCCATGACGCCATTATGGACAAGATCATCAGGGGTGAAAAGATGCAGCGGATAAGAATTGTACCGATAACAGTTTCGAGTTATGCTGAACTGTACCGGTCTTAAATAACAGCAACTGTATCTTTCTACAACTTGCTAAAATCGTTTAGGATAATAGCGAGAGGAGGTGTTGTATGGAATGTGAGAAAAGGCACCACTTGTATGAGGAGGTGGCGGACAGCATATCGCACCTGGTGGAAAAAGGTACGTTCCGGGCAGGGGAGAGGATACCCTCCATCAGGGCCGTAAGCCGTCAGTGGGATGTAAGCATCACCACTGCCATGGAGGCATACCGGCTCCTGGAGGACAGGGGCATCGTGGAGGCCAGGCCCCAGTCGGGCTATTATGTGCGGCCCATCTGTCCCAATGCCATCTTGATGCCTGCCATTGTGAAGGAAGAGATGAGCCCAGTGCTGTGCTGTGTTGAGAAGATCGTGGACATGGTGTTCAAGGATTCCATGGACCCCGATTTCATTCAGCTGGGCGCAACAATACCCAACTCGGAACTCCTGCCCGTAGACAGGCTCAGCCGTTGCCTTGCCTCGTCTGTCCGCAGGATGGGCAACCAAAGCGTCGCATACAGCTATCCCGGTATTGAAAAGCTGAGAACGCTCATCGCAAAGCGCGCCACCACGGCGGGCTGCACCCTGGCGCCGGATGATATCATCATCACCTCAGGTTGCCAGGAAGCGGCCTACCTCGCACTCAGGTCTGTCTGCAAACCCGGTGATACCGTAGTCATTGAGTCGCCGGCCTACTTCAACCATCTCCAGGTAATACAGAACCTGGGTCTCAAGGTGGTGGAGATCCCTTCGTGCCCGGAGGATGGGATCAGCATCGATGCCCTGAAGTTTGTCCTGGAAGGGACTCGGATTAAGGCCTGTCTCCTTGTGCCGAACTTCAGCAACCCAATGGGTTCCTGCATGCCGGACAGAAACAAGGAGGCACTTGCGGAGCTCCTGGCCGACTATGAGATCCCCCTCATCGAGGACGACATCAACGGCGACCTGTGCTTTGGCCAGCAGCGGCCGCGGGTGGTCAAGGCCTTTGATCATAAGGGCCTGGTGATACTGTGCTCCTCGTTCTCCAAGACCCTTGCACCGGGTTACCGGGTGGGCTGGATAACGCCGGGGCGCTTCAGGGACAACATCGAGCATCAGAAGCTCATCATAAGCCTTTCAACGGCAACTCCCACGCAGATGGCAGTGGCCGAGTTCTTTGCAAATGGCGGGTACGATCATCACCTCAGGAAGATCCGCCGGGTCTATGCCCGACAGGTATCCTTGCTGACGGATGCGGTGGGAAGATATTTTCCGGCAACGACAAAGGTCAGCAGGCCAGCAGGGGGGTTCTTCCTGTGGATTGAGATGCCGGAGTACGTTGATTCACTCCTTCTGTATGAGCGTGCACGTCAAAACGGCATCACCATTGCCCCCGGGCCCATCTTCTCGGTAAGGCAGAAATTCAGGA
>CAYMDG010000410.1:0-2551 GCA_964388905.1 uncultured Bacteriovoracaceae bacterium | reverse complement strand
CCTTTGCCGGGGCACCCATGACGAGAGTCTCGTCAAGTTCATCTTCAGCAGGCCTTTTCAGAGGCCCTTCCCTGGCTTTCGGGACCGCCTTTGAGGGGCCGGGGCTCATGACAACCGTCTTGTCCAGGTCAACAGGTTCCTCTATTGAGACGGGGGGGACAGATGAAGCGCCGGGATGACTCATGATGATGGTCTCGGTGCTGAAGTCCTCATCTTCCTGGGCCGCAGCACCTTGTTGTTGCGGCCTGGCCGCCAGGACCACGGTCTGGGAATACTCGTCTTTTGCCTCTGCCTGAACAGAAGGTTCAGCCGGTGTCATGATGACCGTCGCCTCACCCTCTTGGAGTGCTGATATGGATTGCTGCTGCAACGCCATGGCAGCGCTCTCAGGTCTCTCATCCGCAGGTGCAACCGGTTGTTCCAGTGCCCATTTCGACCTGATCCGCCCGAGGATAAGCCCAATCCGGGCATCGTCGGGGCGTCCCTTCACCGGGGCCTCACCAGGGGCCTCTCCAGGTGCCTCCGGGAGTGCCTGTTCGGCCGGCGCCTCAAGGAACAGCTCCTTTCTGATTTCATCAATGAGATCATGAAAGGCCTGCCATAGCTCATCGGGCAGAAACCCGGGTTTGCCGGCATCCACCAGCAGCGCCCTGCCTGTATCAAGTGCCTTATCCCAGAGCCCTTTCCACTTCGCGGGCACAGGCCCGGGCTTCCAGAAGATATTTTCCGGCCCGAAAACAGGCATGTCTTTACGAATCCGTTTCCCTTTCAACACCGCCATGATCCCGTCATTGACGGCCCTGGTATCCTGCGAGCTGTTTCTCAGAAGGGCATGGAACCAGAGCATGCCCATGCAATGGGCTGCATAGTCGGACCCGGGGGACAAGGGCACCCCCGGGACCTCCGGATCCATGTCCATGAGCGTGAGCCTGAATGTCCAGAAGGCAGGCAGGAGGCTGCCCTGTTCAGGGATCTTCACCCACAGGTTATCAAGGGATGGGCCGAATCCGGGGTAGGTGAATCTTCTCTTATCCGACAGGACGTACCCGGCAACCTCGCCCAGAAAACAGAGCTTCAAATAGAGGATCTCCAGAAACTCCCGCGCCTGCCCGGCAAACAGCAACGGCGAGGCGGCGCGATCCTTAAGGAGTCCCACAAGCCCCTTCCGGGCGAATTGTCTTTGTGAATCCAGGGTCTGTTCGATCTCTTCGAAGGGTGCGCCCGAAAGCAGAGAGAGGTAGTCGCAGGCATTGAGCGAAGCAGCCTCGAACATGAGCAGATAGAAGGGATAGAAGGCAACCGGGATGACAACGGAAAGGACATGCCTGCCCTGGTAACATGCGGTGTGCTCGGGGCAGCCTATGCAGGGCAGATCGCCGTTCTTGAGCCCGCCGAAGCCCATGATGAGTTCCGCCGGTCCCTTTACCCGGGCAGGGTCTGCGGCATCCGGGGCATAGGAGTAAAAGTTTCCCTCACCTTCCCTGGGGCTGCATACGGGGCATGCAAGGTAGCGCGAGGTCGAGCTCGAATAGGGCTTAAGTCCCGCCTCGCCAAGGAGCTCGTCATCCCGGCACAGCTCAAGCTCCCTGCCGCACTGCGGGCAGGGGGGATGGAAGAACTGCCTGACCTTTGCACAGTAGAAGATCGACCTGAACTCTTCAAGGCCCCCCTTCTCATCACTCTGGGCTGAAAGCGAGATGAGAGAACCCCCCTGGGAGTGATTCCTGAAGGCATCCTGCCAGGCGGAATCGATATCCGTATTGGTTAATGGGTTAAGGCCCGCCCCGGCAAGGGGATAATCATCCCGGGAGAGCAGGAGGAAAACCTGCCTCACAACGCTGAGCGCATCACTTTCAATCCTGGCCCTGATGATGCGCGTCAGGGCAGAGGTATCACTGATGACCTCAAAGGGAAACAGGGGAGCGGCTTGAGCATTCAGGCCGCTGAAGCCCGAAACCAATCCTAGGGAAAAGGGTGCCTTGGCGCCGGTGATATAGTGAAGCAATGAAGGATCAGCCATTACTTACAGCTCCGCTAAGAGGGGTGCATGGCACTGAGAGATATTTGTTTTTTCTGTGATGCCGATTGTAAATTTCATCTTCGCATTTCAATAATATACAGATAATTAACTCTATATTTATCCCATTACCTTGTCAAGGCAACACGAGCGTGGATGAGATTTTTTAGGGGTTTCCCGTTAAAGCATTCTTTGTCTCGCGGCGTGTACGGATCTTAAGCTTGAGGGCGGCAGAATGATGGATTGGACCTTTTCAATTTATTGGAACACAGATTATTTCATGAAAATGGCAAAAAAGACCTCTCATTCCGACTCATTCTTACCTGGTGCCATGCTTCATTTTGTGCCGGGTGCCGGGGTTCGCTGTTTTTGTGTACCCATTCCCGATGGGCTTATCTACACTCCTCAGGAACCGCCGTACCCAACCTTGACCTTTCCGGCATCCACGATGAGCGGCACCTGGCGTTTTCCGCCCGACAGCTTGAGCATCTCCTGGAGCCGGGCATTGTCTTTTTTCACATCATAATACGTTGC
>CAYMDG010000409.1:0-2552 GCA_964388905.1 uncultured Bacteriovoracaceae bacterium | reverse complement strand
ATAGGTATTTTTCTTTATGAGTGAGGCTTACAGGGGCATGCCTTGAGGGGACGTATACTTAAGGCCTTAGGGGCATCCATCGGGCTCATTCTCTTCGGTGCAGCCCTATGGGTCCTTCATAAGGAGCTTGAAAGATACCGGCTTCACGAAATCCTACAATACCTCCACGGGATACCCGTCAAGCAGGTCTTGATAGCCATTACGCTTACCATATTCAGTTATCTGATCATGACCGGCTACGATTTTCTTGCTTTACGGTTCATAAACAGGCCGCTGGGTTTCAGGAAGATAGCCACTGCCTCCTTTATCGGGTATGCCTTCAGTAATAATATCGGTTTTTCCATGGTTGCCGGCGCCTCCATAAGATACCGGCTCTATTCCTCATGGGGTCTGTCAGCCCTTGAGATCACCAAGGTTATCTTTTTCAATACCATAAGTATCTGGATGGGTTTTCTAACCCTTGGTGCAGGGGTATTCCTGACAGAGCCCCTCGTTATACCCAAGGCGCTCCATATACCCTTCGCAACCGATCGACCGCTGGGATTTCTCTTTCTTGTCCCAATACTCATCTATGCGGCCATGGCTATGACAAAGAAGGGGGCGTTCAGATTCCGTGAGATTGAGATAGTTATCCCGCCAGCGAGACTGTTCCTCCCCCAGGTAGCAATAGCGACGCTCGATTGGGCTCTGGCCGGTAGTATCCTGTATGTGCTCTTACCCCCTGGACTTCCATTGCCGAGCTTTATCGGAATATACTTGATCGGGCAGTTTGCAGGGTTGGTCAGCCAGATCCCTGGAGGGCTGGGGATATTCGAGGCAGTAATCCTGGTTTTTCTCTCACCTATTATGCCTGCTTCTTCAATCATCGGCTCACTGGTTATTTACCGACTGACCTATTATATCTTTCCGTTGCTCTTTGCCGCCATAATCCTCGGGATTGAAGAAGTCTTTCAGCGCAAGCAGATCCTGCAGTGGGGCGCACAGGCAATTACACGGTGGCTTCCTTATATGGTCCCTCCTGTCCTTACCGTTATTGCCTTTTTAGGCGGTGTTATCCTGCTCTTCTCCGGTGCTACACCGGATATCAGCGACAGGCTTGCTCAGATGAGTTCATATGTGCCTCTGCCCGTGATCGAGGTTTCACACTTTCTCGGAAGCATCTTCGGTGTAGGGCTTCTCATCCTTGCCCGGGGACTACAGAGAAGGCTCGATACCGCTTATTACCTGAGTGTTGCCCTTGTTATCGGCGGCATTGTGCTTTCCCTTTTAAGGGGGCTTGAATATGAACAGGCATTTATCCTGTTCATCTTGCTCCTGATCCTGATACCATCAAGACCCAGTTTCTACAGGAAAGGGTCCCTCCTGGGCGGCAGGTTCACCGCGGGCTGGCTTTTTGTTATGGGAATCGTGTTTATCTCAACTGCATGGCTCACCTATTTTTCCTACAAGCATGTGGAATATTCAACGGATCTGTGGTGGGTGTTTGCGTTTCAGGCCGACGCGCCTCGGTCTTTAAGGGCTGCAGTAGGTGCCCTTGTTGCAGCCCTTACGTATGCATTTGCTAAGATCCTTCATCCCTACTCCAGGCCACCCATTACAGGAACCAGAAACGATCTTGAGAGGGCCTTGCCGATAATCAAGGAATCACTTGATTCTCATGCAAATCTTGCACTGCTCAATGACAAGACGCTTCTGTTCAGCGAAAACGGCAAGGCATTCATTATGTACACGGTCAGCGGCAGGAGCTGGATTGCCATGGGGGATCCCATAGGCCCGAAATCCCAGTGGCAGGAACTGGCCTGGCAATTTTGTGAACTTTGTGACCGTTTCGGGGGCTGGCCTGTTTTTTATGAGGTCGGTTCAGAAAACCTTCATGTGTATATCGACCTCGGTATGACACTGGTTAAGCTTGGGGAAGAAGGAAGGGTGGAACTGGAATCATTCAGCCTGGAAGGAGGCCCCAGAAAAGAGCTGAGGCATACATACAACAAGCTCAGCAAAGAGGGGTATACCTTTGAGGTGGTTCAGGGTGGCGGTGTATCTCAGATCATGGGTGACCTGAGAAGGATATCGGATGCCTGGCTTGAAGAAAAGAAGACCAGGGAGAAGGGCTTCTCTCTCGGGTATTTCAAGGAGGACTACATCGCCCAATTCCCCATTGGGCTGATTCGCAAAGGGGATGAGATCCTGGCGTTTGCGAATATCTGGTCTTCGGGAAGGATGGAAGAGATATCGATCGATCTTATGCGGTATATCCCGGATGCACCCAGTGGAACTATGGATTACCTGTTCATACATCTCATGCTGTGGGGCAAAGCCAACGGGTATCATTGGTTTAACTTCGGCATGGCTCCACTGGCAGGTCTTTCCGACAAGTCGCTTGCATCCCTGTGGAACCGCATTGGCGGCTTTCTCTTCAAGCATGTGGAGAATTTTTACAATTTCCAGGGTCTTCGTCAGTACAAGGAAAAATTCCAGCCCCAGTGGCGGCCGCGTTACCTGGCCTCTCCCACGACCTTGTCCCTTCCTGTGGTTCTTACCAATATCGCCAC
>CAYMDG010000408.1:0-2553 GCA_964388905.1 uncultured Bacteriovoracaceae bacterium | reverse complement strand
AGCCTCCCTGCAGCGGCTCTCCGCGGCATCAAGGTAAGAATCTGTGATGATCTCAAGACCTTTTGTGATCAGGGTATCATGGATTGCCCGCTGCTTATTCAGTTCCCCTTCAAAGCGGAACTGCTGGGGCAATCCCCCCTCCATCTGACGGAACCGCCAGTCATGCAGTTTAGCGGCAAAGACATGAGCGCCCGTCAGGGCGCCGCCAAAGGCCTTCACCAACTCGATACCCAGATCCACTCCATGTGTAGAGTAGTCCGAGTTATCGACAGCTACCATGATGTTCTGATAATCCATAATGATCCCTCCTATAAATTATTAGTCTTTTTATGCCTTCTTTTAATCTCTCTACATTTCTCTACATGCATGCCAACGCTCTTATCCTTATATCTACCAAGCTAACCGGCGAGTGCTTTTTGCGCGTCCGTGTTCAGCGCCTTGTTAGGTGTCGTTGGGCTCACTGAATAATCCAAGAAAAAGATTGGCAAGCAAGATAGCTAAGCCGAGAAGCAGTCCACCTACGCCGATATAGGTAAATAGCTCTGTAATCGGGTGTGAATGTGCCGCATCTCTGCCGATTGATGGCGCAAGAAGAAACATTGACAGCCAGGCGAGCGAATAAAAGCTCCCAAGGCCAATAAAAACTGCTGCGATCTTTTTAAATCTTTTCTTGAGGCTGGACGCTGAAACAAGCAGCAATAAGCCAATAGAGAAAGCAGCGATTCCAGTGGCGTGAAAATGTGCTCGCTGCGCATAGCGCCATATCTTATCCTGGCTTTTCGCGTCATGAACTTCTGGGTGCGCAGCGATCCCTTGAGCCACATACTCCTTAAAAAGATCCTCGTTGACCCCAAATATTACGCCGAGACCGATACCGAAGAGCAACCCAAGCATTACTAACGCAAGGCCATATCTGATGGTTATCAGATTGTTGGTCATTGAATTTCTGCCCCTTTTTTCACTGTAGAAATGAGAAGTATCAATTATAAACTATAATATATCAAAAGCAGGACAATCACGATAGCATTTATCGCAATACCGGTTTTTATAAAAATGTCCCCAAGTCTCGTTCTCATGATGAATGAACCTCCCTTTAATAACATCATCTTTTCCGTACCTGTCTGGCCAGGAGAAGCTCCCCTCCGAATACCAACGCCATCACCACCAGCGGTGTTGCAACGACTCCACCTCCTGCAGGAGGTTTTAAGTATGCCCAGTACCAGGTGGTCAATACATGTTTCGATCCGGTCTCCCCGTTACTCCCATCCCATGCCGCAAAGGCCACAGGGATAAACCGCCCAGTTTCAAACTGGATATCCCTCTCACTCCCCTCTTTGAGGGGTCTTTTCATCACCACCCTCCAAAGGCCGTCTTTATAGATCCCCTTCCCTTTAATTTGACCACTCTCCTCCCTCGGGCTCGCTTTGCCAAGCCCTGTGGCATCCAGAAGCTTTATGCCATCCGGGACTGAAGTGGTCCCGCTGCTCCAATACCATATATTTACAGGGTGACTGCCATCTCCATGCCCGAAGTAGGGTTTTTCCATACCCTCGGGGATGGCTACGGGCCACTGGATGGCAACGGCATCAGGATATAGGCCCCCCTCGGAAAGCTCCGCAGCCTTTGACTCTCCGGGGATACTCTTCGTCCTGTCACTCCATTCGAGAAGGAAGGCCGCTTCTTTTTCATTGTAAAGGGCCTTGACCGACACATCCGTTACAGTGGGTGTGAAATGCCTCTCCGCCGCAATGATCTGTGGGACAAAGGGTATGATCACCGCCTCTCCCTTCTCCCACTGGGGATTCATTGGGTCATCACTGATATCACTCTCCATCCTGATCACCTTGACAACATTCTCGCCCTCTCTGGGGGACTCTTTCTGTATGCTCCTGACATAATTGACCACATGCCAGCGCTCTTCCTCCGTCAACCCCTTCTTGTTCTCCGGATCCGCAAAACTCGGCATCGGAGTGCCCGGTATCCCTGTGCTGACCCTGGTAAAAATCTCCTTCTCCTCACTTCCACGCCGGTATGTCCAGGGCTTTGTCAGATCCCTCGGCCATACCCGCTCTCCCCAGTCGGTTCTCAATACCTTTGAGGCATCCCCGTGCCCCTCCTCCCCGTGGCATTCAGAGCACCGGTCAACAAAGAGTTCCTTCCCTTTCCGGATACCCTCTTCAGAGGTAGAGACCTGCTTCCCGGTTCCTACCGTAGCGTTCACTTTTTCTTCCACTCCTGCAAATTTTTTGATGTATGTAACAAGCTCCCTGATCTCCCCATCACTCAAGACATCACCCCATCCAGGCATCGAAGTGCCGGAAAGACCATCACGAATCGTCCTGAAGAGGTCTTCATCCGTAGGGAACATGGAATCAAAGGGGGCGCTCCTGTATTTGTATAACCCGGCTGTAAAATCCCTCGGCCTGGGGTTCAGGAACTCTGCGGCAGGTCCATCGCCTCCACCTTCCCAGCCGTGGCACCAAACAAACCTCTTTTCATAGACAGCCTTGACACCGCCCTTCCCACCTTCCTCGGCACAGCCCATGGATCTGT
>CAYMDG010000407.1:0-2553 GCA_964388905.1 uncultured Bacteriovoracaceae bacterium | reverse complement strand
AGGGAAGTCGATAAAGTGCGGAAGCAGAAGAATAAAAGGGCTAAACGCGCACGGGATAAATCTGGGATGTTGTTGTCTGATGTGCAAGGGTGAGCCACAGTACATGGTGATGCTTATAAAGGTAAGTAGCTATTTTGGTTAATACTCCGCAATAAATCACATCACTACAAATAAGGAGAGGATATGTCCGGTTCTGATTCATATCTCATGGAAAATTCCGAGGAAGCACTCAGGCTTGACGTCAAGACAGACCCTGCGGCTGTGCGAAGGCAGGTCGAGATATGCGGTATGGGTCCCGGGGCAAGGGTCCTTGATTGTGGTTGCGGATCAGGAAAGACAACATCCATTATCAACGAGATGGTTCAGCCCGGCGGTTCCGCAGTAGGTATAGACTTCGCACGGGACAGGGTTGATTTTGCAGAAAAGCATTACGGAAAAAAAGACGGCATCGAGTTCCGATGCATGGATATTATGAAACCCCTTGATGAACTGGGGTCCTTCGATTTCATCTGGATCCGGTTTGTCCTTGAGTATTACCTGGAGGGATCTCTGGATATTATCAGGAATGCTGCCAAAAGCCTGAAACCGAATGGACGGCTGTGTCTGCTGGACCTTGATAATAATTGCCTGAGCCATTACCCAATAAAACCTGAGATGGAATCTATACTTCAGAAATTGGTGCACAAAATGATGACAAAATATAACTTTGATGCCTTTATTGGCAGGAAGTTGTACACGTACCTCTATGAACTTGAGTTCCAGGATATCCAGGTCAGCCTGATTCCCCACCACCTTATTTATGGAGATCTTCAGTCAAGCGATGATTTTAATTGGATAAAGAAAGTAGAGATGGCATCCGTAAAGGCCAAAACCCTCTTTGACGGCTATCCGGGTGGTTACGAAGGTTTTTTTAAAGACTTTAATGACTTCTTCCATGATCCGAGGCGTTTTACCTACACGCCGCTTATGATCTGCACAGGCAGGAAGCCGGTAAAATAAAAAAGTATACAATGCCAAGAAGGAATATCCCCTTATGTAAGAAATAAGTTAGATGGATATTTCAAATATAATGAAACGTGAATACATTATATTAATTAGTCTCTTTTTATTCTTTTGAATGTTCGCTTGTGGAGATAATCATAGATATTTTATTAGTTTTATAGTATCAAGTTAAGAGGAAACTCTTTTTATTTTTTGATAAAGTTAATGATCTTTTGAACATGTACAGGGGGCATCGTATGGACAATGATGTTCATAGCATTAAGGATATCAAGGACATAACAGGGAGTTTGTCGAAAAAATATCCACAGGCCGTACAATTCAAGAGATCGAATCTGAAGCGATCCGTGTTCTCTTCCTCAAGGATCGAACAGAAACGAATTATCAATATCATTAATTTTCACAATTTTAATGACGAGCAGATTTTCGTACTGATGGTCCACCCCCTTACCAAGGAGGAATTACTCTTCTGGGTGCTCCCGGGTCCCTGTATCGGTGCCGAGCTTATCTGTACACTTCCCGAAGCGACAAATCTAAGTTTTGATAACTTTTTGATTAAGGGGCTTGTAATAGATAATGGACAATCAATAATTATCATGAATGTGGACCCTGTCCGGGTATCTTCAAAGTCCATCACAATGAAGCTCCGGAAAACCGGGACAATATACAACGCACGCCATGCAAAGAGGTTTTACTGTCATCTTGTGGAAGCTGTCCTGAAGCAGGGGGATAGAGAAATTGAGGGATCGCTTGAGGAGTTCAATCCTTCCGGGCTGCGTATCTCCCTGAAGGACAATATTGCCGAGGTCATATCATCTCTAAGTTCTGAAAAGGAATTCACCATTCATCTCAACAGAGGTGATGACCGTATCTTCTCGGGCCTTGGTAACCTCATCCGTGTCGAAGAGAGAAATAACGTACTTGTGGTGAACCCCCTCAACATCCCTCAGCAGCGTTACAAACAGAAAAAATTCAGAAATCCCAGGATGATCTTCTCTCCAGGCCCCAAGGTGATCTTCAATCACCCGTTCACGTTAAAGCGGATCACTTTCGATGTGGTTGACATAACAACCTCTGGGTTCTCCGTGGAGGCAAAATCCGATACCTCTCTTCTGATCCCTGGTATGATAATCGACACTGTCACGATTTCCCGCCCCGGCCTGTTCAAGATGAAATGCTCCGCGCAAATCGTGCATGCCAGCCCGCAGAAAAAAAACAGAGTTAAGTACGGCTTTGCCATTAACGACACAGACGTAGTAACGTATAACCAGCTGTTTGACATGTACAGCAACGCCATTGACAGGCATGCAAATGTCTCCCGTGATGTCAACATGGACCTCCTCTGGGGATTTTTCTTCGAGTCAGGTTTTATTTATCCCAACAAGTATTCATGCTTCAGCCAGTATAAAGAAGATTATAAAAAAACCTACGAAAAGCTCTATCACAGCAGTCCTGAAATATTTGCCAACTTTACTTACCGGGAGAACGACGCAATATATGGCCATGTGTCCATAATCAAGTCCTACGAGCGGACCTGGATGATTCACCACCTCG
>CAYMDG010000406.1:0-2575 GCA_964388905.1 uncultured Bacteriovoracaceae bacterium | reverse complement strand
GTCCGCCGGTTCCCTTGACTCTGAGAAGCGTGCTGTCATAAACTCCCCTGTCATGTTTGGAATCATCCTGACCATAGCCGTGACTTTGATGCATATCTATGTTTTCTGGCGCGCAGGCTCGGTCCCATTCGTAAAGCGCCACATGTCCCCTAAGGGCATCGTGCTGATGGGGGTAGCACTCTGGACGGTATTCCTGCTGGGCCGCCTTATGGGGCATGACGGCACCGGGGCCGTGGCTGCACTGTGCGAAATGCTGGGAATGACATGGCTGGGTGTGCTTCTGCTCACTACGGTATCGCTATTTTTCATAGACCTTATAACGGGTTTCGGCCTGTTTCCGGGAGGTCTTACGCCGACATTGCGCGGCCTGGCCCTTGTCGTGGGCGGCGTACTTTCAATACTCGCCCTCATCCAGGGCCATAAGCCGCCGCTTGTGCAAAATTATGAGGTGACCCTTTCAGGCCTCCCCCCTGAGCTCGACCACACGGTAATCATCGCCATGTCCGACCTGCACCTGGGTTCACAGCTCGGCAAAGACTGGCTGGACGCACGCATTGACCAGATCGAAAGTCAGCGGCCCGACATGGTCGTACTGCTGGGCGATCTCTTTGAGGGCCACGGTGCGCCCAAGGCCGATCTGCTGCCTGTACTGCAGCGAATCAAGGCGCCGCTCGGTGTCTGGGCAGTCCCTGGCAACCACGAGTTCCATGACGGTAGCGAAGCCGGCTTGTCTTTCATCAGGCGCTCGGGCATCAAGTTGTTGGTCAACAGGTGGGAGCAAATCAGGCCCGGCCTTATCCTGGCAGGCATTGAAGACCTCACGGCAATCCGCCGGACAGGACGCGCCAATGACCCAATCCCCATAGCACTGGCCGGCCGACCTGAAGGGGCA
The DNA here is from genome assembly GCA_964388905.1 of uncultured Bacteriovoracaceae bacterium. Lineage (GTDB taxonomy): Bacteria > Desulfobacterota > Desulfomonilia > UBA1062 > UBA1062 > MWEI01. The sequence goes on along the minus strand of CAYMDG010000406.1, from coordinate 1,683 downwards.
ACCATACTCCTGTCCCACACCCCCTTGCAGGGTGGCAGCGCGGCAAGATTAGGGGTGGGGCTGATGCTCAGCGGTCACACCCATGGAGGGCAGCTCTGGCCGTGGGGCTATATTGTAAGGTTAACCTATCCCCTGCTGGCTGGGCAATATGAGGTGGGAGGCATGACCACCATCGTATGCCGGGGCACAGGTACATGGGGCCCGCGCATGCGCCTGTGGCAACCAGGAGAGATAAGCCGGGTGACACTGCATGAAAGGAGAGGCTAATCATATCTTCCCTCGCTGAATAAACTGTGTTAAAGGCTCTGCTCTATGCTGATAGTACAGCTCAAAGCCAAAAAGGAAGTACCCGCAATACACTGCCACCCGTGGATATATTCCGGCGCCGTGGACAAGGTCCAGGGTGAGCCGGAGCAGGAGCATCTTTGCCGGGTGCTCAACAGCAAGGGGCAGTTTGTCTGCCAGGGCACGTACAACCCCATCTCGCAGCTGGCGGTCCGAGTGCTCACCCTTGGCAAGGAAACCATTGACAAGGCCTTTTTCGAAGCAAGGATCAAGGGCGCCTTAGCGCTGCGCAGGCGGATCATCCCAGCCGACACCACCTGCTACCGCCTCATCAACAGCGAGGGGGACCGCATGCCGGGCCTGGTGGTGGACCGCTATAACGACATACTGGTGCTGCAGGCCATCACGCCCTTCATGGAAGAGATCAAGCAGGACCTGGTTGATCTCTTGAAATCGGCCCTTCCCGAATGCAGCATCTTCGAGCGTTCCGACTCCAAGACACGCAACAACGAAGGCATAAGACCCTCAACCGGCCCCCTCCATGGGAACATGGAGAGCCGGGACATTGTCGTTCAGGAGCAAGGGATTGCCTTTGCCGTGGACATCTTCACCGGCGACCGCACAGGATTTTACCTGGAGCATAAGGAGACAAGGCAGAAGCTCATGCGCTATGCCAAAGACAAGGACATGCTCGACCTGTTCTCTTATACAGGATCGTTCTCGGTGTGCGCCCTCCATGCAGGGGCCAAATCGGTCATCTCAATAGACTCATCCGCACCTGCCCAGGTACAGCTCAAGAAGAACATGGAACTCCACAAGATCAGGCCTTTTGTATGGCGGCACATGAGGGACGATGTGCCAAGATTCCTGAACGATGAACAGGGGAGCTTCGATGTGGTGGTCTGCGATGCACCCGGCTTCAGCAATGAGTATGACGAGCATGGGAAAACCGTGGCCCTTTCCATGGCGAGGCTCAGGCCTGGCGGCATCCTCTTTTATCTTGCGCCTGTCACGGCCCAGTTCGGCTATGTGGACCTGCTCAAGGCCATCAGCCGTGCCGCCCAGGGTCTGTCCCGTACGGCAAAGGTCTTGGAGCCCCTTTCCCAGTCAACAGACTTCCCCTCTCTGCCCTCTCACCCCCAAGGCATGCACCAGGCCGGATTTGTGGTGTATGTAGAGTAGGGAAGGGTTGCGAGAAGTTCCGTTTCAGCCCATCTTGCCTTCGAGCTGCCTGCCGCCAAGCACATGGAGGTGGAGGTGCATGACGAGCTGGGTGCCGTGGTGTCCGCAGTTCACTGCAATGCGGTAGCCCGATTCGGCAACGCCCTTTTTTTTGGCAACCTGCTGTGCGGCCGTGAGCATGGCGAACCAGATATCCTTTTCACTGATGTCATTCAG
>CAYMDG010000405.1:0-2595 GCA_964388905.1 uncultured Bacteriovoracaceae bacterium | reverse complement strand
GCTTGAGCATCTCCTGGAGCCGGGCATTGTCTTTTTTCACATCATAATACGTTGCGTTTTCCCCGTAGGCCGACCTGGCCTGGTCGGTATAGGGTCAGCCGGCCTTGCCGTAGATGATGATCTCTGACATAAAAAACCTCCAGTTTATATCTGATCATACTATAAGTGAAGCAATGAATCCAGGGGACATTCCCGTTCAAAATAGGACTACTGCAGGAGGAGAGGATACTCTTTACTAATTACTTTTTCGAGATCACCTCAGTTTGAAGATAACCGGAAACTGTTGATTTTGAGTTGAAACCTATACATCAAGGTACTCAATCTGTGAACGTGTTAAAGGATATATAATCATCACTCTTTTAGTTCTTGTGAAAGGGAATGATTTATCTCAATTATCTCTACTCTTGATCATATGAATATGAACAAAGGCAGAGACACACTAGATGCCTCTGCCTTTCATTTTTATCAGCTTAAAATATTCAGCTTACGTTATATGAGCCCCATGTAATTCTCTACTGGCGCATCCACTTAAAGGCATATATTTCATCACCAGGAACCAGATCCCAGTACTGAATCATGATTGTGTTACCATCAGAAAACTCCAAGTACCCAGTCTCATCAACTGTTTTCTTGAAACCACAAGCTCCGGTTGCAGATACAAATATATTATTAAATTTCAAAGCATTATTCACAGAATATGAGTATGCCACACTGCAATTACTGTTATTATCATATTCTGTCCATGTCTTGTCAGTAACAACTAATGACATACCGATTCCTGTCGTGTCATCCTCGTCCCATACTCCATTATCTTCATCAGACAGGAAATTGATAAGAAGCCAGTTTCCTTTCCATTGACCAGTTGCTACTGGTGTCACATTGCCGTTATTACCGTTATTATTTGTTTTACCAGGACCGATTATTCTTACAGGAAGAATACTATATAGATTCTTTGTCTCAGGACGTCCTAAACTCACTGCCCCAGGTGAAAACCCGCCAACCCAGGCTGAATTAATATGAGCATAATATTGATAATATGTAGAAGACCAACATGACCCGGGACTATTATTCCTTAAAAAATGATTACTAGCTGATAAATTTAAAATTGATGCCAGTTGTTTAATATTGGGAAGTCTCCAATCATCATATCCGGCATAACTTAGGTCTTCGCAGTATTTAATGGCATCTTCCCACTTCAATGAGGCTGTTGGTTTTTGTTTCATCCACATAAGGCCTGTCGATAGGTCTGATACAGTGCCATCTCCATTATCGACAAAACTGTTAACGAATGCATTACCCCTGACTGCTCGAACATATTGAGGCAACTGGGACTGTACTGCATCATTGCCACCACCCCAAAGATAATAAACTAACCACATATATTTCAAATTAGTTGATTTTGATTGGACATCGCTTGTAAGATATCCTTTTGTAACATTATTTTGTTCGATCATAGTGTTGATAAAATAATCTGTGTTTATAGCAGGATCTGCACTTCCATAATCTATTATGGTTATTAATTCAAAAGATGTTGGTAATCTCCAATCAGAATAGCCACCAAATTCTTTTTCATTCAAAATATCAATAAAATTATTGTAGACAATATCAAAGGAATAGGTGTTATCTTTATCATGAATCGACCCATCATCTGTTTTTCCTTCCCATATAAGACCGGTAATATTGTCTTTCACCATTGCCCACTGTTTTGCACTATTTGCCAAAGCAGCACCATTTGAATCGAGTTTAGTATACGATGGACTATTGCCAGTGTAATCAGCATCTTCACCGAATGTAGACAGGATAGAGTGAGTTTGCCCGGTATCAGGTATTTTTTCGGATGCTTGTGGGGTATTTGTGTTTTCTGAATTCGTTTCACCACCCCCACCACCTCCTCCTCCACCACAGCCACCCAAAAAAGCAAAGATTGCGAAAATGAGAATTGCTTTAAAGATGCCCAAAATACGATCAGTACCCATAGAATTCCCCTCTCAATTATTATTTGAAATAAGTGATATAAGCATTTCAAGTTGCAAGTATTATAAATGCTATATGTCTTCCTTTCCGGAAAAGTCCCGAAAAAGCAGTCTGTAAAAAGAAAACAATGTTTTTTTTAGCAATGTCAATGCCAATAATCAATTATAATATTATTAATTACTTAACATAATTAGCTTATTAGATAATAATAATATTGAGAAATCTTTTTCATCTAATAGGAAATATTTGTCTTTTTCAAATGGATCAAAATAATGATAACGTGAACTATGTTTTTATTGACAGGGGCCTTTTAATGGGTGCCACGATCATCGGTTTGCCATTATTGAAGATTTCTTAGAGCAATGAACGGTTTTAAACATACCCAACAACTGATGATCTCAAGATAAAACCTTCTGTATGGACAAAGCCTTGGCATCGAATAATATTTACGCTTGCCCCTGTCAGCCAGGAAAACTCTAACGCGTATCACGCGCTTTCTCCTTAGAAAGGTATGCTCAAGCCGGATGAAATTTCTATGACTTGACAGTGATCCTGATACACAAAGATTCCAGCTCAAAGACCTCGAAAGAACATCTGGTAGAGCGTCAGCAGGATCTCAAG
>CAYMDG010000404.1:0-2617 GCA_964388905.1 uncultured Bacteriovoracaceae bacterium | reverse complement strand
TAAACGCAATGTCTTCTCATGGAGAAAATCCTACTTAAGGGGGGCGTCATGAAGATAAAAGCCATAGAAATGTTTCATGTTTCCATCCCGCTGAAAGAAACCTTCTGGCCCACATGGATACCGGGCTATCCGCAGACGCACAACCGCTTTACCCTCATCAAGTTAACCACGGATGACGGCATCACCGGTTATTCTGCCGGTACGGCCATGGGCAATGAGCGCGAAGGCCTGGGGGACCTCATCGGCAGCTACCTCATGGGCGCAGACCCCACGGATATTGACCGTGTCCAGGGGCTGCTCAAACAGGCAGGCTTCCTTGGCTGGAGAAACTTCTGGATCGAGCCCGCATGCTGGGACATCATGGGAAAGAGTCAGGATAAGCCCGTCTATGAGCTGTTGGGCGGCAGGGCGCGACCCATAGATGTCTATCTTTCCACTGGCGAGATGCACGACCCTCACAGAAGGGTTGATGAACTCCTTGCCATGAAAGACCGGGGATTCAAGACCGCCAAGCTCAGGGTGAAGAACGTGACCCTCCATGAGGACATCAGGCACATCGAGCTCGTGAGCAAAGGACTCTCGGGAGCCATGAAGCTCGGGGTGGATGCGAACCAGGGCTGGCTCGTCACCATCGTGGACAAGATCCCTGCATGGGACCTTGCGCGCGCCAAGAATTTCGCCGATGCATGCGCAGATTGCGGCATCGAATGGCTCGAAGAGCCCCTTGATTCACGCGACTACGAAGGCAATGCCGCGCTCAAAAAGATGTCCAAGGTGAAGATCTCGGGCGCCGAGATCAACTATGGGTGGGACGAGATAAAGATCATGTTGGAGAAGGACTGCTTTCATGTGTACCAGCCTGACGCCACCTTCGCCGGTGGCATTGCCCAGGTGAAGAAGGTCATGGATGCGTGCAAGCTGAAAGATCGCCTCTTCAGCCCCCATACCTGGACCAACGGCATCGGTTTTTACATAAACTGGAACATGGTGCTCGCAGACAGGGAGAATGCGCTACCCCTGGAATACCCGCTCGAAGAGCCTTCATGGGTCCCGGAGTTCCGGGAGGGGATCATCGAGCCCATCATCCCTGACAAGGAGGGCCGGCTGCAGCCCTTTACCAGGCCAGGACTCGGCTTTGAGATCAATGAGCGGCTCTTGAAGAAATACGGCCGGCGCTTTTTCAAGCTTACCGAAACCGGCCTCAAATTCAAGGTGATCCGGGAAAAGGGCCTGAAGGCAGCGCTGAACCTCAAGAAACGCAAGGAGCAGAGCTAGGGGAAGATCGGGGGCATCCATTACATCATGCAGTGAGCACAGTAGAGAATAATCAGGGGAATTGCGCCATGGGAACATGACATGACGCAAAGGCGGCAGATTCGTTTTTGTGAATTCCCCAACAAGAAATCCATCCTATTTTCCTTATTCGTTTTCAAACCCCGGTACATTGACTTTCCCCAGAGTCCGATTATTTCATGTGTGTGTATTGAATGTTTCTCTTGGATTCCCGTGTAATTCAAATATCACACTTTATCATTTGAAGGCTTGGGACAGATGGCGGATCATGACATGTAACCCGCCGTCGGCACGCCGGGGAAAGGAGAATTACCATGGGCGAACAAATAATGATGATCCACGGGATGTGGGGCGGACCGTGGGTGTGGAACAACTACAAACAATTCTTCGAGTCAAAAGGGTATCGCTGCCTCACGCCTGCGCTGCGGTTCCATGACAAGGATTCAACGGATTTCTCCTATGACCAATTGGGTGAAACGAGCCTGCTGGATTATGCCCAGGACCTTGAGCATGAGATATCTCAGCTCAATGAGAAACCGATACTCATGGGGCATTCCATGGGTGGCCTTCTCGCACAGATGCTCGGGAGCCGCGGTCTGGCAAAGACCCTTGTGCTCCTGACACCTGCGTCACCGAGAGGGATCTTAGCCCTGAGGCTATCCGTGATGAGGAGCTTCTGGAGCACCCTCACAAAACCGGGCTTCTGGAAAAGGCCAATGCTGCAGACCTTTGATGAGGCGGTCTACTCCATGCTGCAGATGATGCCTGTTGAAGATCGCAAGGCAATGTACGAAAAATTCGTTCCGGAATCAGGGCGGGCAGGCTTTGAGATAGGATTCTGGCTGCTTGATGGAAAACGCGCCGCTGAGGTTAGTGAGGCCAGGGTCACCTGCCCCTGCCTGATAATCTCAGGGGAACGCGACAAGATTACCCCACCTTCGGTTGTCCGGAGCATCGCGCACAAATACCGGACAGTATCCACGCTCAAGGAATTTTCACACCATGCCCACTGGGTTCATGACGAACCGGGCTGGATGGAGATCGCCGAGTACTGCTCAGAATGGCTTGATCAGGTCCTGATTGCCATGCCCGAAAGGCCCCTGCCAATCGCAATACCTCACGCAAGACCGGCAGACAGGGTGAAAAGGGCCATATCGGGCTACGCTCGGAAATGGAAGCACATGAAGGGAGTGGAACACCGCACGAGCAGGAGGACGCAGATGAACTTGGTGCTTGATGCGAGCATCCCCTGCAGCGGTAATGCCCAGTACTATGAGATCGGATATACCATGAATATCTGCCAAGGCGGGATATACCTGGATAC
>CAYMDG010000403.1:0-2629 GCA_964388905.1 uncultured Bacteriovoracaceae bacterium | reverse complement strand
ATGCTGTCCACGGGTATCCGGACGCCTGTTGGCATCAAGATACTCGGGAGCGATCTTAATGTGATAGAGGGGATCGGGAAGGACCTGGAGGCAGCGTTGAAGGACGTGCCCGGGACACGCAGCGTCTATGCCGAGCGGGTGACCACCGGGTACTTCATCGACTTTGTGGTCAAAAGGGAGGCTTCTGCACGGTACGGCTTGGGCGTGGAGCAGGTGCAGAACGTTGTCCAGTCCGCCATCGGCGGCATGAATCTCACCACCACGGTGGAAGGCAGGCAGCGCTATCCGGTGAACCTGCGTTATGGCCGTGAGCTGAGGAATGACGTCGAGAAACTCAAGGATGTGCTCGTGCCCGTCATGCCCGGCCAGGCTTCGGGAAGCCCCGGCATGGGTCAGGCCGCATCGCAGGATACGGTCGGAAAACTCGCCTGGATACCGCTTTCAGAGCTGGCAGATGTGAAGATCATCCGCGGACCCACCGTGATCAAGAGTGAAAAGGGACTTCTGAATGCCTATGTGTACATCGATTTCTCGGGCAGGGATGTGGGCGGTTACGTGGACGAGGCCAAGCAGAAGGCCGCCTCGGTCAAGGTCCCTGCCGGCTACCGGCTGGAATGGAGCGGAGAGTACGAGTACCTCCTGAAGACCCATGAGAGCCTGAAGGTGGTCATCCCGCTCACGCTCTTCATCATCTTCGTGCTCATCTACCTCAATACGAACTCGGTGATCAAGACCGCTATCGTTCTGCTCGCAGTTCCCTTCTCGCTCGTGGGATCCTTCTGGCTGCTCTACCTGCTGGGCTACAACCTGAGCATCGCCGTGTGGGTCGGCATCATCGCGCTCGCCGGTCTCGATGCGGAGACCGGGGTTATCATGCTGCTCTACCTGGAACTGGCCCATGAACGGTGGAAGAAGGAAGGCAGGCTGACAAGCATGGGAGAACTCAAGGAATCCATCATGGACGGTGCTGTCAAGCGCATCCGGCCCAAGATCATGACCGTGAGCGTTATCCTTGCAGGGTTGGTGCCCATCATGTTCAGCACCGGCACCGGGGCGGACGTGATGAAGCGCATCGCCGCACCCATGGTGGGAGGTGTAATCACATCCACCATCCTGGAGCTCATTATTTATCCGAGCATATACTACCTCTGGAAGCGCAAAGGCATCAGGGTGGCAGAATAAGGGCCTCACACGGCATGTGGAAAATGCAAAGAGAAGTGCAGCATGGCATGAGCCCTTGCCTGTTAAAAGCTCTACAAGCTATGGTTTAGACGGATGCCGAAATATGAATAACCCACCTCCGGCTGGACAGTCCACCCTTTGTACGGACGGGTAATCAGATAGCTGCTTACAATGCCTACGGCCGCTCCCCCTAACACATCGCTTGTATAATGTTGACCTACCGCAACCCGGCTGTAAGACACGAAGGTTGCGAGGGCGTAAGCGGGTAGGCCGTATTCCCACCCGTAACGCTTGTTCATGAACATGGCAGAGCAGAAGGTGGCGGTAGCGTGTCCTGAAGGGAATGAATACCTCTTACCATTGGGGCGTGTCTTATGGACGGCTAATTTAACGGCAAAGGTCGTGCCCATTGCCAAAGCCTCTGACTCACCAAACTGCCAAGCGCCCTCGCCATCCTTAAAGACAAGGGTCAGACCTGCTGCGGTGATAGGTAAGGCATATCCCAAAATGTCACCCGCTAACTCTATACGATCATCAGAACGATCGTTCGCTTGAATATCCATACCGGGCATGAAGCTGACAATCGTTACGAACAGCGAAATTCTTATCCAAAGAATACAATGCTTCAATCCTGCTCCATGCGGCGATTCCTCTTATCTGAGATCAGCGACGTCTCAGCGCTGCGCCCACTCGACGGCGCCGAAGTTGGCGTTGCCAAGCCACGTGTAGACGAGGCCGATGGTCCCCGCTCTCTGGTGGGTTTCAGCCCGGTTCTCAAACTGCGCATCACGGACCGACCCGATGTATTGTATCCCGAGGGCGTGATGGTCGTAAATGCGAACGGTGAATCCCATGTTCAGGCGCTGGATGGTCTCATTTCCCCCCGGGTCATCGCTGCCCATTCCGGACACATAGTATGCGCGTCCTGTAAGGTCGAGCATGGCCCTGTTGCCGAAGATGAGGCGGAGCGCGAGGAGTCCCTGCGGTGCGATGCCGAAGTGGTAGTCGCGCAGGTCTTCGGTTGCGGTGTCAACACCGGCTTCAGGCTCGGGCTGGGTGTCATTGCCGGCCGCAGCGTAACCGACACCGCCCAGAACCGATCCCTGGAGCGCCACCATTCGCGAAAGCCACCATTGATAGGTAGTGCCGAGAGAGGCCGACGTGCTTGAGACGCGGAAGATGTGCGGCGATATATAGTCATAGCCTCCATAAAGGCCCCATATCCCGCAATAGGAATTGCCCATCTCGTAGTCCTTTCCGAGCAGCAGGCCTCTTATCATGATATTTTCAACAGGGTTATTTGAGTTGCCTATTGTGGTGGCTTCAAAATGGAAGTAGTCGAAGGGACGCGTGTAGCTATAACCCGGTTTCCCGGGTAGCCCGTAGGCCATGATGAAGTCCCCGGTCGCCTCGGTCTTGTCAAAGGTATCGTCCTGGTCGCTCAGGT
>CAYMDG010000402.1:0-2648 GCA_964388905.1 uncultured Bacteriovoracaceae bacterium | reverse complement strand
TCCCTGAAGCTCTCCATGGGTTATTGATCGTCAAATCCATTGAAATCTTGAAAGGGAGGGCCTTAAATGGAACGGTTCTATTTTTTCACCAACTACTACTTGTGGATCACGCATTCGGACCCAACAGCTTTACAAAGGCCATGAATAGCTCCGGATCGAAATCCTGGGACATTTCCTGGTACATGATCCTCAAGGCCTCAAATGGCTCAAACGGTTTACGGTAGGGACGCTTGGCAGTAAGTGACTCAAATGAATCGGCAATGGAGCATATCCTAGCATATATGGGTATCTCATCGCCTTTTGTCTTGCTCGGATACCCGCGCCCGTCATGACGCTCGTGATGCATCAGGATGATATTGGCTGCCTCCAGGCTCAAAAAATCGGTCTTCATGAGGCTTTCATGCCCCCATAAAGGATGCATCCTGACCAGCTTCCATTCAAAGTTGTTCAAACTCTCAGGTTTCTCAAGGATCTGCATGGGGATCCGCGTCATACCGATATCATGCAGAAAAAACCCTGTACTGAGCTTCTTAATCTGGTTCTTGGTGAGAGAATCCTTCATCAGCTTCAAAAGAAGGCCAGTTGAATAGATACCCACCCTGACCGAGTGCTGGTAGGTAAAATGATCGGTGGTTGCTAAAAGCTTCAGGCTTTCGATAACATTGTCATCAGAAAGGATGAGCTTGACCAGTCCGTCCGCGTTCTTCTCCACATCAGCGATGGTCTTGGGAAGAAGTCAATTATATGCATCCTTGAAGGACTGCATGGCAGAATTATAGATACTCTCAGCCTTAACCCTGGTCTCATGATCGGAACTGGCGATGGCCCGTCCACGGTTTTGATAGAGCTGACTCCGGGCATTCTCCCAGTCTTGTTCCAGCACAAATATGTGTGTGTCTTTGGATTTTAGGACATTGATGTGTTCTTTGGTAAGCCGTGCCCTCTTGCCCGCAAAAAGGCGAAATGTGTTGTTGATCCTCAGAAATATTCCAAAATCATATTCCTTGTCCGCACTGATCAGGGGGACAGGTATTTCCTTGTACATATAAATTCTACTCCCTATGTTAGAATTATCATTTAGTACTGCATCACAATTACCCTACGTTATGTAACCTTGTATTATAAGATCGTCAAAAGCGACAAAGCCGTTAGGCTTGGGCTGAATAAGAATGAAGATTGATAAACTGTTTAGTTCAAATCCTTGAATCCAATTCCTTAATCAATGGCAACACCTTGTCTTTATCCGAGGTCAGCGGTGATTGTGTGGGCCAAGGTATGGCGTGGTCAGGGTCATCCCAGCGGATCCCACTCTCGGACTTGGGGGCACTTAACGCATCAACCTTATAGAAGTCCCTCGTGTCCGGCTCCAGGGTGCAGAAGCCGAGGGCAAACCCCCCGGAACAAAGGGCATGAGGGGTATATCTGCGTAAAGCTCAAAAACGGCCCACTTCAGATAGGTCGGTGAGCCTTCGCAGAAGTCCACTATCACATCATATACTTTCCCGGTGAGCACCCAGACGAGTTATGACTGGACATGGGGAGATCTTTGGAAATGAAGCCCCCTGATCACCCTTGCGCTTACTGAATAGGAACAATTGTCCTGCACAAACTCAAGGTTCAGCCCTTTGGCGGCAAAGACTCTGAGGCTGTAGCTCTCCAGGAAAGACCCCCTGGGGTCATGATAAAGGGTCTGTTCTCCAATGCGTGCTCCGTGGAGGGCGGTCTCTCTCAGCTGCATATACTATTATCCCTTAACACTTTTCTATCTGAAAAACTTCTTTAAAATAAAGCTGTAAGGTGAAACGTCTCACGAATTTAGGCGTGTCGAATCAAGCTCTCCCATGATCATATCTGTACGATCATGGTACCGAGGGGAAATATGCATAGGCACCACCTTCTTGGCTCGCAGCATCCTTGCTATCATGCCGGCCTGGGCCGCCGTGAGGTGCGCCTTCTCATATGCCTGATGCACTCTCTCAGCGAGATAATAAGCCTCAATGAAGAGGATATCCACATCTTGTCCAAGTTCTCCGATACGCTTGAGATTATCATCGGAGGCACGGATGTCTGTGATATAGGCCATCTTATAACCTTTTGTGATGATCACCAGTTCATTGAAAAGGTCATCAACCCTTGCCCTCACGTTGCCTGCTGTTGAAGTTACTTCAATCATATCATCCCTGCGGCCTGCCAGGATTGACTCCTTAAAAACACCTATCCAGGGCCCGACCCTATATCCCAACTCATTGAACCTGGATGACTTGATGTTGAGGTGATACGGTTCCTTCAGGACAAAGCCCAGGCAAGGCACATTATGATCAAGCACCATGGCATCTATGCTGTAGAAGGACTGCGTCCGTACAGCAGCATCCAGTCGTGAGGAGGTAGTAGTCTGGCAGGGCGCGAAGGAGTCGCAAGCCCGGGCGGAACAGGTGATAACAGCATTTTCCCTAACCTCATTGATCACAATTTCCAATGGATAATCTTCGGTGAGGTTCCAGGAATAGGAACCGAGTTTTCTGGCCACCTTATCAAGAATACCTTCGGGACCATAAATGTTAAGGGGTCTTTGCCTATGGAGAATAACACGTAATATCTGGTCAAAACCCATGAAGTGATCCATATGGAGATGACTGATGAAGATTGAA
>CAYMDG010000401.1:0-2649 GCA_964388905.1 uncultured Bacteriovoracaceae bacterium | reverse complement strand
GTCATCCGCCAAGGAACGGAAAAAGAAATCAATGGGCAGGCGAAGCCCCCGGGGCTCGGTTGGATCGAGCAGGTGCAGGACCCTGTGCAGGATTGACAGGTCGCGGTTGGGAGGGATTACGTAGACACAGTCCGGCTCCACTTTCATCCGGTCCCTGACCTGGACTACCGGCATGGGGGTGGAGCGCTGGAGCAACTCCACCATGATGCCCTTGTGGGTCGGGTCCAGGTGCTGGATCACCACAAAGGCCATGCCGCTTTTTTTTGGCACGTTTCTCAGGAAAAGGTCCAGGGCCTCCAGCCCGCCGGCAGATGCTCCGATGCCCACGATGGGGAAGGCTTGATCGGCAGTTCGCAACTCAATTTTTTCCGGGGCCGCTGTATCCTTCAGGACAGCTGTGCCGGACTTGTTTTTTCTACCTGTGGACTTCACGTGTTTTTTCATCATTCCATACCATCCTTCCTCATATACCTTCCCTTGGCATAGTAATCCGGTCCTACGGTCTGAAGGATAAGGCTTTCATCATCTCTCTCATTCTTATCACTTCGTTACCTGACCGGATTTGCAAAAAAATACTTTAAAAAGGTATTATAATTAATAGCGTTGATGAAATTATATGCAAGAGACATTTTGGGAAATATATCTGCCTGAAGTTACAGCCACTTCATCCGATTGTTGTAATGATAACGCTAACCCTGTTTATCAGGAAACTTCAGCACCCGCTCCAGTTCTTTTCTCAATTGCCGGTACCTGTAGGGCTTCTGGATGAAACCGGCCAGGCCCTTGCCGGTAAAACGCTCAGCGACCTCCTTCTTGCTGTAACCGCTTGAGAGAATAATCTTTACATCAGGGCGTATCTGTTTCAGGGCCTTGAATGTTGCAATTCCATCCATCCGGGGCATGGTCAGGTCAAGGATTACGCAGTCAATCTCATCGGCATGCTTTAGGAAGGCTTCAACGGCTTCCTTTCCGTCAACAGCTGTCCGTACTGTGTAACCCGAACGGGTCACCATCTCCTTGCTGAAGTTTATCACCTCGTCCTGGTCATCCACAATGAGCACCGCCCCTCTGACGGATGAAGGCTCTGGGGCCTCAGGCAGCATCATTTCAGTCGATTCCGGTTTCACTGATTCGGGTAGTGCCGCTTCGGATACAGGAAAGATTATGCGGACCGTTGTCCCCTTGTTCACCCTGCTGTCAACAAAGATGGCCCCTTTATGGCCCCGGATGATACCATAAACCGCTGACATGCCCAATCCCCGACCGGCAAATTTTGTGGTGAAAAAGGGCTCGAAGATCCGATTCAGTGTTTCCGTGTCCATCCCGCAGCCCGTATCGGCGACGTCGAGATAGACGAACCTGCCGGGAGAGGGCTTTTCATCGATGCGGCTTTTCAGGAGATCTTTCTCTTTATAGAGCTCAATGCCCGTTGAGATGGTTATAGCTCCGGGAGTTTCATCCAGTGCTTCGGCAGCGTTGGTGATGAGGTTTATAACAACCTGCTGCAGCTGGCCTGCATCTGCCAGAATAGGAGGCATGTCGATTTTCACAGGAAGGTTCAGGTTTGCAGTCTGCGGAATGGCCGCACTGAGGAGGTCGATGTTCTCCTGCAGCAGCATGCCGAGATTCACATTTTCCGGGGTGAATTCCACCTGACCGGTGTAGGCAAGCATCTGCCTGATCAGATGGGCCGCACGCTCGGATGCCTGGACCGCTTTTTCTATGCGCGCCCGGATGGATGAGTCTGGAGAGAGTTTATCAAGCACCAGTTCCAGGTTCCCCAGAATAACTGCCAGAAGGTTATTGAAATCGTGGGCAATGCCTCCTGAAAGCGTGATCATGCTCTCGAGTTTCTGCAGATGGAGAAGACGGCGTTCCAATTCCATCCTTACCTGCTCCACCATTCTTTCCTCGGTGATATCGCTCATCACAACCTTGTACGCGGGTGCTTCGCCGTCGCCTGCCTGAACGGTAGTAGCCTCCACCCGCACCCTGAATGTGGAGCCGTCGGGGCGCATCATCCTCAATTCGAACGTCTGAGGCGTGCCCATTCCCATGAGCTGTTTGCGACTCAGGTAGTAAATGTCCTGGTCCTCTCTGAAGATAAAGCGGGTAATGGGTTTTCTGACCAGGGCGCTTCGTTCTATCCCGAGCAGCTTCGATGCAGTCAGGTTCGCCTCCAGGATCAATCCTTTCTCATTCAGGGTAAGATACGCCACCGGGGCGAGGTCAAAGAGGTCGAAATACTTGGTACGGGAGATTTCCAGTTCCGTTTGCGCCCGGCGCAGTTCTTCGTTCTGCATCTCCAGCTCGATCTGGTGCACCTGTAACTCGTGGAGCAGGCCCTGGGAATGTTCCACAGAGATGCCATCCTGGCAGGCAGTGGGGTTCTTCAGTCGTTTCTCTGCCCGTTTGCGCAGATCCTCGGCATGCCTTTTGATTGTATCATCTCTGGCCATCACCCGCCTCCTGGGTAGTGTTTGCCTATTTCCTGTGAACCCTGCCTTCAGTATGGTCTTTCGTGCTGGATTTCATGGTATTTTTTCTATGGGAGTTCGATGTGACTGGTGGGCTTGTTTGTTTCAAATGATGACTTTCCGGCAGCAGAAGACCCGCAGGACAATCAGCTCCTTGATGGAATCTCTCCAT
>CAYMDG010000400.1:0-2655 GCA_964388905.1 uncultured Bacteriovoracaceae bacterium | reverse complement strand
GGAGAGAGCAAGGGGGTCATGCAGTGGGGGAAATGATTTTGAAGGCCGTGGGCCTTGAAAAGAGCTTTGGAAAGGTCCATGTCATCAAAGGCCTGACCATAGCGTGCAACCCTGGAGAGATCATTGGGCTCTTGGGCCCCAACGGCGCAGGAAAGACAACAACCTTTTATATGGTCGTCGGTCTCATCCGGGCAGACAAAGGCAAGGTCTTCCTGGGCGCCGAAGATATCACCGAAATCGATCTCGCAGGCCGGGCTATGAGAGGCATCGGCTACCTGCCGCAGGAACCTTCCGTATTCAGGGGTTTGAGTGTGGAGGACAATATCTCTGTCCCTTTGGAAGCCCGCGGATTAAAGGGCAACGACCTGAAACAGAACCTTGACGAGATAGTGGCAAGCTTCGGGCTTGATCAGGTGCGCAGAAGCAAGGGCGTATCGCTCTCCGGCGGTGAGAGGCGTCGTGTTGAGATCGCCAGGGCCATGGCCCTGAGCCCGGCATTCATGCTCCTGGATGAACCGTTCGCCGGGATTGACCCCATCACGGTAGGTGACATACAGGACATGATAGTAAACTTGAAAAAATTGGGAATTGGTGTCATTATCACCGATCATAATGTAAAAGAAACCCTGAAGATATGTGACAGGGCATATATTATCCATCAGGGTGTTGTTATTGAGGAAGGAACACCGGAACAGGTAGTGGCGAATGATCAGGTTAAGCAGATCTATGTGGGCAAGGATTTTTCCCTTTAGGAGGGTTTAAGGATGGCCTTGGAGCTCAGGCAACACCTCAAGCTGGCGCAGCAACTCATTATGACGCCACAGCTCCAGCAGGCCATCAAGCTCCTGCAACTCAGCCGTCTTGAACTGCAGGAATATATAGAAAGCGAGCTCGAACAGAACCCTTTACTTGATGTGGGAACCGAACGTGCGCGTGAGGACACCCCTGATACCATAAAGGAGAGGGAACAGATCAAGCAGAGATGGGACGCATACCTGGAAACTTACGGCCAGGACAATGTCCCCTATTATGAAGATGAAGAGCGGCCCTCCCTTGAATCCACCACCTCCAAACCCGAAGGACTTTTTGATCATCTTATCTGGCAACTGAGGCTCAATGATTTCACACCCAAAGAACAGGAAGTCGGTTTCTTTATTATCGGCAACCTTGACCACAATGGCTACATGGTCCTTGATACTGAAGCCATATGCCAGGAGACCGGCGCAACGCCTGACGTTGTTGAATCCGCACTGGCCAAGGTACAGCGGTTTGACCCACCCGGGATCGCGGCCCGCGATCTACGGGACTGCCTCAAGATCCAGGCAAAAATACTGGGCCTGGAGAATACCCTGGTGTGGATGATCATTGATTCACACTTGGAAGACCTCCAGACCAAGAACTACAACAAAATAGCCCAGGAACTCTCGGCAACCGTGGATGATGTGGCCCAGGCAGCCCAGATCATCGTCAACATGGAACCCAGGCCGGCCCGGGACTATTCCGACGATCCCCCGCAATACATTGTCCCTGACGTGTATGTCGTAAAACTCGAGGGTGAATATGTGGTCCTGCTCAATGATGAGGACCTGCCCATTCTCAAGCTCAACAAGGAATACCAGATCATGATGAAGTCCGACAACATGGGCAAGATGGCCAAAAACTATCTCACCGACTGTTTCAAGTCCGCCCAATGGTTGCTCAAGAGCATACAGCAAAGACAGAATACCCTGTGCAAGGTCACCGAGAGCATTGTAAAATTCCAGAAACAATTTCTCGACCATGGGATCACCAACCTGAAGCCGTTGGTCTTAAGAGATGTTGCCGATGACGTGGGCATGCATGAATCAACCATCAGCAGGGTTACATCCAATAAATATGTGCATACAACCCAGGGCACATTCGAGCTTAAATATTTCTTCAACAGCGGCATATCCAGAAGTGATGGAAGCTTCGTTGCATCGCAGAGCGTCAAGATTGAAATCGAAAATATCATTAAGGCAGAGGATGCCAAACATCCCCTGAGTGACCAGGCCATTGCTCATAAACTAAAAGGGAAAGGGGTGAAGATCGCACGCAGAACCGTAGCCAAGTACCGTGAACTGCTTGGTATTCTTCCGTCAAACCAGAGGAAGAAACACTTCTAAATAACCGTTTAACCACGAGAGGAGGATTTATGCAGACCGACATTACCTTTAAAAACATTGACTCTTCCGATGCGCTGAAAGACTACGCGTTCAAAAGGCTCTCGAAGATGGATAAATACATTGACCGCACCGCTGAAGCGCATGTCGTCCTTTCTGTGGAAAAGCGCCGGCACAAGGCTGATGTCACACTCGCCGCCGATGGCGCAGTGATCAATGCGGTGGAGATCACCGAAGACTTATACTCGGCCATAGACATGGTAATGGATAAACTGGAAAGACAGATTAAAAAGCATAAGGAAAAGCTTAAAGCCAAGAAGGCCCAAAGCAAAACCGCAGGAGCCCCAGCTGCACCTCCGGTGAGTAAAAAGGCAAAACCCCGCCTCATCTATGAGAAGAACTACGCCGTCAATGCCATGAGCGTGGAAGAGGCCCTCGAGGTCATGGAAGAGGCCCCTGAGAGATTCGTTATCTTCCAGAACACCGAATCAAAGCAGCTCAATCTCATCTACAA
>CAYMDG010000399.1:0-2675 GCA_964388905.1 uncultured Bacteriovoracaceae bacterium | reverse complement strand
ACACTCAATCCCAGCAAGATCTTTTTTGTATCCATGATCATAGCTATCCCCTCCTGGTAATCGTGAGCCGAGATCTTTGCATAACAAAATAATTGTGTATGAAGATGGTTCAATCCCTTGTCTTTGAACGCACATCCTCTTTGATTCTCTGGATATGTCCCCTGCCAAGGCCCTTGACCTCGCACCCCAGTTCAAAATACTTCTTGATCATTGCATCGTCGAGTATTCCGAAGCAGTCGATGATGGCTGCAGGTGCCCCGATCATTTTTACCACTGCTTCGGGTTTAAGGGTCAGGTAGTCCTTGTGCCGCACGGCCAGCACCACTGCATCGGAGCCTTTCAGGGTGGATTTGAGGTTTTTGCTCACCCTGAGGTCCTTGAGGATTTCCTGGTTTCTGAAAAAACGTGCCCAGCTCGAGCCGACACCGGGATAGGTATCCTGTGATTCGAACTCCCACCAGTGCTCCACATAGGGGTCGTGCACGCGGATGTTGCCGCCCATCTCCACGACCTTTCTCACGATGAGTTCGGAGCCGCTGTAGCGGGTATCACCCACATCCTCCCGGTATGAGGCCCCGAGTATGGTTATGGTGGACGCGGCAACGACCTTGCCCATGTTGCGCAAGGCATCACGCACGAGGTGCACGGCACGCAGCGCCCTTGTGTCGTTGATGTTGATGGCATCAGGGGTGATCCTGAAGTTTTCGTCCTCGAAACCCATGAGGTGGCGGTAGGCCCAGACGCCCAGGCCGCCATCCTTGGGCAGACAGTAACCGCCGATCCCCGGGCCGGGGAAGATCATGTTGCTGTGGGTCGGGCGCACCTTGATGGCATTGATGACCTTGATGAGGTCCACCCCGTTCTTCTCGCAGAAATTGCTCCACTCATCGAGGAAGGCCAGGATGGTGGCACGGTAGCTGTTCTCAACGATCTTGGAGGTCTCGCTCTCGATGGGCCGGTCAAGGACGGTGAGCGGAAACTTTTCAACATTGAGCACGTCGGAAAGGAACCGCACCACCCTGGTTCTGCTTTCATCATTGATGCCGCTGCACACGCGCCAGAAATCGCGGATGGACTTTACATAGTCTTTCCCCGGCATCACCCGCTCATAGCTGTGGGCAATGAGCGGCTCGGTTTGGATGCCGCGCTCGGTAAAGGCCTTCTTTATGGCCGGGTAGGCGATGTATTCCGTGGTGCCGGGCGGCACCGTGGTTTCGATAAGCACCAGGCATTCGGGCGGGATCTTTCCGGCAATGATCTTTATGGACTCTTCAAGGGCAGCGATCTCTGCCCTGCCGGATGTGCAGTTGCCGAGCTCGGCCTTGAGAAAATCGCACTGGACATCCACCACCACCACATCGGCCAGCGTGAGGGCATCGTAGGTGTAGGTGGCAATGAGGTTCTTCCTTTCAAGGACACAGCGCTTGATGAGGATATCCACCTCGGGGTCTTCGGCCTTGACCGGGGAGACGCCGGAGTTCAGCATGGGGGTCTTCCAGTAGCTGCGCGGGCTGGGCCGCTGCATGCCGATGACAAACTTCCTGGACTTTCCGGTCTTCCTGTCGGTGCTGTCAGCCACCACGGCGGCCATGACGGCACCCACAAAACCCAGGCCCATAACCACGACGATCTCGTTGCCCTTTTTCCGCTGTGCTGCAGCGAGCTTTTTCAGACGGGTGAACTCGGCCTGGTAATCGTTCTTTCCGGGCAGCGGGTATTTCTTGCCCTCAGGGCTGATTGAATATTCCATGAAAAAACCTCCTATTCAGATTCTATTGATTATATAAAGATGGTGTTGTTATTTTATTCCATCAGCGGATGGCAACGCGCATAACTTTATCCATTGCCCGGACGACATCTTCCATATCATCTGGCGAGAGAGTTGGGTGTACCATGAACATCAGGCTGGTTTCCCCAAGCTGCTTAGCAACTGGAAGCCTATCTTTGGGCTTAAGCACGCCCTGATCAAAGGCTTTTTCCAGGTAGATCTCGCTGCAACTGCCCGAGCCGCAGGGAATGCCTTCCTCCATGAGGGAAACCATGATCCTGTCACGGGACCAATCTGATTTCAGGGCTTCCGGTTCGACAAAGATATAATATTTGTAGTAAGCGTGTTCAATCACGTGCGGTGGAATGGTCAGCCGCAGACCGGGGATTCGCGAAAAACCGTCCGTAAGAACAGCCGCGTTCCTTTTTCGCAAAGTCATCCATTGCTCAAGCTTGCAAAGCTGCACCCTGCCGATAGCAGCCTGCATTTCGGTCATGCGCCAGTTTGTCCCGAAGCTGTCATGCAGCCAACGGAATCCTGGCGGATGTTTCTTGTTGAAGACGCTTTCATAGTTCTTGCCATGGTCCTTGAAAGACCAGGCTGATGACCAGATTTCGTCGTCATCGGTCAGAAGCATGCCACCCTCGCCGCCGGTGGTCATGATCTTGTCCTGGCAAAATGAGAAAGCTGATGCATGACCGAAAGAACCGACATATCTACCCTTGTACTTTGCGCCGTGGGCCTGGGCACAGTCTTCTATAACCTTGAGATTGTGCTGTTTTGCAAGTTCCATGATTGCATCCATGTCGCAGGGCCAGCCCGCAAGATGGACGGCAATGATGGCCTTTGTCCGCGGGGACAGCACTTTCTGGATTGATTCCGCAGTAATATTCTGGCTGTTGCTGTC
>CAYMDG010000398.1:0-2683 GCA_964388905.1 uncultured Bacteriovoracaceae bacterium | reverse complement strand
GCATATGAAGGTACGGCATTCCCAAAGGGAGGTTGAGCTGTGAAAAAGAGGATTGTCATCGTTGTCTTCATCGTACTTCTTGTGGGCGTAAGCGCCATGGTTTACTTCGCACAGCAAAGGTCTAAAAATGGAGGAATGTATTACTCCGGCACCATTGAGGCAATCCAGTCCAACCTCGCCTTCCAGGCGTCAGGGCATGTGACGATTATACAGGCTGAAGAGGGCAGGGCCGTTAAAAAGGGACAGGTGCTTGCCGAACTTGATTCCGCCGAGTATCAGGCACGGTTCGATCAGGCAAAGGCCGGCCTGGACAAGGCAACTACGGCAAAAGAGCAGCTGGAACAGCTCCTGACAATTTTTGCAAGCACCCTGCCGGACGATGTCAAGCGTGCCGAGGCCAATGTCTCCGCAGCCCGCAGTACCATGCTCGATGCCAGAAAGAACAATGAACGATTCCAGCAGCTTTTCAGGCAAGGCGTCATCTCTGAAAAGGAGCGTGATACCGTGAAGCTCGGCTTTGATAACGCCCTGGCAAAGGTCAGCGAAAGTGAGGCCGTTTATCAGCAATCAAAGAGCAACCTGAAAAAGATCGACACCACAAAGAAGGATATTGAATCCGCCCAAGCCCAGATCGATTTTGCCAAGGCCACCCTTGATCAGGCCCGGATTCAGCTTGGATATACGAAACTCATAGCCCCGTATGACGGCATCATAACGAGCAGAAATGTGGAGCCCGGCGAGGTGGTGAGCCCGGGCAGGGAGGTCCTCACCCTGTCCGACCTCTCACGCGTGGATCTGAAGATATTTGTTGATGAAACCGAAATTGCAAAGGTCAGACCGGGCCGGAAGGTGGAGGTGAAGGTGGATACCTTCAAGGACAAAGTCTTTTCAGGCCTTGTTTCCTACGTATCCCCCGAGGCCGAATTCACGCCCAAGATCATCCAGACAAAGAAGGAGCGTGTGAAGCTCGTCTACCTGGTTAAGGTTTCCCTCCCGAACCCCGCATTCGAACTGAAGACAGGGATGCCTGCGGATGCCTACCTCGAGTAACGCATTTATAAAGGTTGATGCTGCCTCCATGCACTTCGGGCAGACCGAGGCTGTGAAGGAGGTGAGCCTGGAAGTGGAAAAGGGGAGCATCTTCGGGCTCGTGGGATCCGACGGCGCCGGCAAGTCAACCCTGCTCAGGATGATCGCCACCATGATAAGGCCCACCTCAGGCAGCATCTTTGTCGGGGGCATCGACGTGGCGGGACACAGGGGGAAGGTGAAACCCCTTATCGGCTACATGCCACAACGCTTCGGGCTCTACCAGGACCTGACCGTTGAGGAGAACATGGATTTCTTCCTGGACATATTCGGCGTGCGAGGCAAGGAACGAAACCTCCGTAAGGAGAAATATCTGGGTTTTTCCAACCTGCTGCCATATCTCGATCGTCTTGCCGGA
Organism: uncultured Bacteriovoracaceae bacterium; assembly: GCA_964388905.1. Lineage (GTDB taxonomy): Bacteria > Desulfobacterota > Desulfomonilia > UBA1062 > UBA1062 > MWEI01. Next base: position 1,236 of record CAYMDG010000398.1, on the reverse strand, counting down.
AACCTCTCGGGGGGGATGAAACAGAAACTCGGACTTGCCTGCGTACTCGTGCACGAACCGGAGGCCCTTATCCTCGATGAGCCCACCAACGGGGTGGACCCGGTGTCGCGACAGGAATTCTGGGACATCCTGCTCCAGATGCGGGATCACGGTATGACCATCATGGTCTCCACCGCCTATCTGGATGAGGGGGAGAAGTGCGATAAGCTGGGCCTCATGCACAAGTCGCACCTCCTGACCGTGGCCACGCCCGCCGATATCCGTTCTGAATACGAATCCCTGGAAGATGCGATGATTGCACGCATCCAGGCAGTGGATAAGGAACTCATCCATGACACCTTCAAACGATGATGTGATCTTTGTCAAAGACCTGGAAAAGCGCTTCGGTGACTTCGTCGCCGTGAACAAGATCACCTTTTCCGTGAAGAAAGGTGAGATCTTCGGCTTCCTGGGCAGCAACGGCAGCGGCAAATCCACTACCATTCGCATGCTCTGCGGAATCATCACCCCCACCTCGGGACAGGGTTTTGTTGCAGGGCACAACATCATGACCGAGACCGAAGAGGTAAAGCATGCAATCGGCTACATGTCACAAAAGTTCTCACTGTACGAAGACCTCACGCCCTTCGAGAACATCCGGTTTTACCTCGGCCTTTACAGTGTTCCCTCTGCCCAATGGAAAGAACGGATGGACTGGGTCCTTACCATGGCACAGCTCCATGAGGTGAAGGACCGGCTGACAAAAGAACTTCCCCAGGGGTGGAGGCAACGGCTCGCGCTGGGTTGCGCCCTCCTTCACAAGCCCGATATCCTGTTCCTCGACGAACCCACATCCGGGGTGGACCCCATTACCCGCAGGCATTTCTGGGATTTCATCGGTGACATTGCAGGACAGGGCATTACGGTATTCGTCACCACGCATTACATGGATGAGGCACTCAACTGCGGCCGCATCGTCATGATCAATCTCGGCAACATCGTAGCCCAGGGAAGCCCTGCCCAGATCGTTTCGGATATATGTCCGGACAGGCCGGATGCGGACCTCAACGATGCCTTCATTACCCTCATGTCAAGGGGGCAGCAATGAACCTGCGCAAGATCAATGCAGTCATGCGCAAGGAGTTCGTCCATCTCATCAGGGACCCCCGCAGCCTCATCCTTGCCTTCATCATCCCTTTGATTCCGATCCTGCTGTTCGGCTAACCCCACACCCTGGACGTGGGCACTGTGGAAACC
>CAYMDG010000397.1:0-2687 GCA_964388905.1 uncultured Bacteriovoracaceae bacterium | reverse complement strand
TATCCGGAACCTGGGCGCAGGCCTTCTCCAGGGCAAGTACCGAGGTCAGCTCCGGGTCGATCTCGCTGGGGACAATTGCAGTGGCAATGATGGAGCCGTTTTCATCAAGGATCACGGCCTTTCCTGTTGTGGAACCCACGTCGCATCCGCCGAAATACTTTGTTGCCATAGCTGTCTCCCTATATCGTTATGGTGTTGTTGCTGATTCCTAGATACCAAGCATCCATCCCTTGCCCTGCATTTTGGCAATCACTTTTGCCGTACTTAAAAACGTTGATCGCAGCGCATCGCTCATGAGGGCCTTCTTGACCGGTGAAAGTCTCATGAACCCGCCGACAAACGATCGCATGAATTCCTGGGTGATGCTGTTGGGATTGTCGAAGATCTGGTTCTGGATGTTCCCCCTCTCAAGGCTGAGCAGGATTATCCTTTCGAATGTTGTTTCCGGGTGTATTACCCTTTTGCCACGGTTGATCATCTTGATGGCATCAGCAGGGCATTTCAGGGCGCATACCCCGCAGCCCACGCACATCCGGGCATCGACAGCAGCCTTCTTTCTTTTGGGTTTTTTCGGATCATTGGCCGAGACCAGGCTTGCTGCATTCACCGGGCAGAGATCCACGCATTTCCCGCAGCCCTTACACGGCGTTTCATCAATCATCGAGATGAAATTGGAAGTGACGGCACTGTTCAAAAAGCCGAACTTGTTCGCACCGGCCAGAAAATTACAACAGCATTTGCAGCAGTGACAAATAACCATGGGGTTCCTTTGTGTATTATCTGCACAGAAGACCAGGCCGAGTTCTTTTGACCGTGCAAAATTCTCCAGCATCTCTGTTTTCGATACTTCCCTGGCAAGATTATGCCTGATGGCATAATCTGCCCCTACGCCCAGCGGGCTGCAGTTTTCCAAAGGGGCGTCACATTCTTTTTCCCCGTTAAGCAGTTTTTCATTTCTGCAGGAGCATAACCCAAGGGCAAATCGATGAGAGTTTTCAGCGATGGATGAGGCCCTTTCATAGTTAAAGAATTCAATGCTCTCGGCAGGCCGGATCGTTTCCTCCACAGGTATCACCCTCAGAACGGAGATCTGTTCGTCGTGTGAGAAATTGGCCGGATAGAACGAATTGAAGTATTCATGAAACAGCCGTGCGCACTCCTTTTTGTCAAAATTGTCTCCGGTTCTCATCATGGTGAATTCAAAGAGCCCAATGAGCATGGGAGACGGCATGTAGTAAAATTGACCGGCGCCCTCATTGAACAGGTCCAATACCAGGCCTTTCGCGCCCAACCCTTCCAGGATGCCCTGCAAGCGGGTTTTTTCTATGCCCGTTACCGTGGCGATCCTGTCCAGAGAGGACAGGGTGTAGGGCATCTTGACCACTGCATCCGCTTCTTCAGTGGTATAGAGCTCTTTCAGGATGCTGTGGAAGGTTTCATTCCAGGGCGTCCTGACCGTGAGGTCGTCAATCTTCTTGCCTAGGGTGCGATAAACATCCGATTCGTTGCTATGGATCATGGCGTCACTCCTTATTGATCGAGGCGCTGCGCCTTCATGACATTCTCCATGAAGAACTCCACCTGGTTCATCATGCCGTCCTTGGATACGATGCGCGGATCGAGCAGGTCGTAATCGAGGATGAGCAGCGGTATCTTTTTTTCGCGGCATTTCTCCCGCAGGATGCCGTTCATGGCCTGGCCGCTCTTGCAGCCCACGTGGTTCGCCACCCACACCATGTCGAGATCGAACTGTTTCACCATGCGGAAGATATCGTCCAGGTAGTTCTCCGCAGGCCCCCTGGTGTGGCGGACCATGGGGCCCTGCATGATGGTCCTGCCCAGACCCCGGAGCATGGATTCGGGGGTCGAGGTGTCTATGGGCTCGTGGCGGTGAAAGGTCATGCTGTCGTTGATGACCGTGACCCCATAGGTGCGTTCGGTATGGTTGAAGATATCGATGAAATGGGGGAAGGGAGGGTTCCAGACAACGGCCCGGAATTTCTCATTTTCCGTTGCAGGAATCCCTGCAGAGAGATTCTTCCGTGCCATTTCCACCAGCCGCTCATAATGCTTTATGGAAATCGGGTGGCCTGGAAAGAGATTGACGTGCCACATGTGGCTCAGGAATACGGCCTCGGCGGCAAGGGGGGCAGGCCTGACCCTGATCATGTCCCAGAGCTCCAGCTCAAGCTCCAGCATGCGGTTGCGGCCTTCACAGTTCTCCCTGAGGCGGTCCCAGTCCATGCGGCCGGGGGTATGCTCTTCAAGGAAAGCGATCATGCCGCTCAGGTCCTCGGCAAAGAACTTCTCCGCCCGTTCATTGTAGAAATTGTGCGGGACATCGATGCGGTATATGGGGATCCCCAATTCCCGCTCCATGAGGGTATAGGACGCCATACCGGCATCGCAGGGCATATTGGAGCTGAGCATGGCAAGACCGCCCGGCATCTGGCCCTTGAGCACCATGCCCATGGTGGCCTTGGGCAGACTGCATGAATCGGGATTGACCCCGGCGTTTTCCGCCTCGTCGATGTATTTCAGGTCGCTTTTCCCGGCCAGAAAGGGCAGGAGCAGGCTCATGGACTCCAGTATCCATACCTTCAGGCCCATGGCCCGTGCTATGTCGGGAGGCACCATCTCTTCACTGATGATCATACGCTCGGATTGGTAAAACAACTCCTCCAGGT
>CAYMDG010000396.1:0-2689 GCA_964388905.1 uncultured Bacteriovoracaceae bacterium | reverse complement strand
GATGCGGTATCTCAATATCTTATCCCCCGCAATTGACTGGCCTGAGCTGACGCACTCAATAAACATGTATGTGAGAAGGATCAGGAAGGCCCGGAAGATCACCCTGGATGGAAAGGTCATGTCTGATTTGTTATCCATACTATTCATATATTTTTCGGGTGATATGCAAAAAGCTTAACAGGTCGTCCTGACGGGAACGATCAGAAGAGGATAGATTTTCACATGATGGTTTGCCCTGGACTTATCAGGAGAGAACACGCAGAAGTCTTGATTCGGGGGGTAAGAATGCCTTCAGGGTATCAGAGTGATACCTTGAATATCGATAGGGTTTTGTTATACCTCGAAACCCACGGAAAACATGCCTTCCAGGTCATGCCTTGAATATGCCCGGAAGGCAAGCATGGTTTCGGATTCGGTTATCCCCTCTACCTTGCGCATCTTCACCGTTACGAGTTCTGAGAGCTCATCATTGTCCTTTACCCTGGCAATGGCTATCAGATCATAACGGCCGCTCACGGAAAATACCTCCGAAATGCCCTCAATGTCGGAGAGTTCCTGTGCCGTATCATTGATGCGTTCTCGGGCAACCTTCATAATGATGATAGCTGTTACCATGTTCTTCCTCCTGAGGGTAACCCTAAGGTATCAGGCGAAGAGAAGCAAACAAAATTCATCTTCACCTATTGATAAAGTGAACCGCAGGTATAATCAGTTATTATCCCACTTTTTCCCATTACCCTTGCCATGGCCTTTCCCTTGATTCTTGTTATCGTTCTGCTTGTTATCCTTTTGCCTGTAATCACCGGGCATGTCTCCTTGCCGGCTCTGGCCCCGGTTCTTTCCCTGTTTCCCTTGTCTAATGTCTCGGTCAATGGTGGTAAAGCTTTTTCCCTCAGAACGGTACTTCATGACCTGTTCAGGGGCATATCTGTGATGCTCAGATATAAACTTCAGGTTTACCTGATTCACGATGTCCGTATCCCTGAGGTCGCCTCTTTGCCATCCACCCCTCGGATGTCTTTTGTAATGACCATAGGCATGTCCATAGGGATGACCCTGCCTGACAGGTACATAATATATATCAGGGCTCAAACCAAAGTGCAGGGTTATTTCCATCCAGTCCATGCCTCTCAGACGGAGCCTGACAACGGCCTCGGGCGATACATGGGCTCTTTGTGCGATAAAGAACACTACAGGCACCTCTTCTTCATTAATTCCCCGATCATGAACAACAACGACTTCCCTTTCAGGGACATGATAATAATCGCCAATGGAAAGATTGAATGAACGAATACCTTCATCCCCACCGGAAACTCCCACACTCCACTGGGTAGCCGCAAATGATGGTGTAGAAGCGGCTATCAAGAACACGAAGAAACCTGACATTATTGAAAGAAAGGCCTTAACTGAGAACATTATATTTCTCGATCTCATGATTTGATCTCCTTTTTGCTATCCTTATCGGCTATCATAAAATTGTGTTTATCTCTTGCGTGCTATAGACGATCCCAGCAGCCGAATAGTTTACACCGTGCATATAGTATTATTTTTATTTAGGGAAAAGAGTGTCTTGGCTATACTTGGCATTGAGAACAGAAAATTATAAAGAGATCACTCTCCTGATGTGAGATCAAAAGGAATAAGCATAGACCTAAAAGGACAAGAGAACGCAGAGTTCAATTCTACAGAAAGCGTATCTCTCTTGTTTTTTTCTTACCCTTTTTGTCTGTAAGTTGCTTATTCTCGTTTACCTCATCTGTCATGGCCCGGATGGTAAGGTCTTTCGTGTAGTCAGGACAGTGGACTCCGTTGCCCTGCATGAACTTCTTGTTGCAGTCGCCTCTCCAGGCACAGATTGCACATAATGTTCTATCCATTGACATGAGGTCAATAATAGCGTTGGCGTTTGCTAAGTCAAGGGCACTTGTTTTCATGCTTGATTTGCCCTAATGAAACCAAGAATGGGTCTATTGTGTATTTACAGGAACGGCATTTTGTGATCTGCTCTGGAACTGTTCAAAATTTTCAAACTGCCAAGGCAAAAATTATCAAGCATAAGAATACCTTATGAAAGGGGTCATCTCGAAGATGCTCAGACAATCATTTTTCAAGATCCTGACAGTGTGGATACTGATATTCATCTTTGCCCAAATCAACAACCTCAGTGCGCTTGAGTGGTCACCCCTTGACAAGGATTCGGTCATTGCTCAAGCAGCCATGGTGAAGACCGATAAATACCCGGATGCAGAGGTGGCGGTGGTGGATCAGCATTCATGGGTGAAATACCGCGTTGACGGCACATATGTTGAATGGTTCGAACAATATATAAAAGTTCTCACTGAAAAAGGGAAACGCCGCTATCGTACGCTCACCTCATCCTTTTCCGTGCCCTACAATACCACGAAATTCACCCTGATCGAGGTCATTTCACCAGACGGCACGGCGCGGAAGGTGGATGTGGAGCAAAACAGCCGGGTTATGGTTGATTCATCTCAGATGGCCTCGAATATCTATGACCCCAATGACAAGATGCTTCAGGTGAGCATACCGGAGTTGAATATTGGCGACACTGTTCATTTTATAACCTTTGATGATTTTTTCAAGACACGTATGGCTGATGAATGGAGCGACTTCATTACCTTTGAGGAAACCGACCCCATCATACGTGCCCGGCTTACGATTATTGCCC
>CAYMDG010000395.1:0-2718 GCA_964388905.1 uncultured Bacteriovoracaceae bacterium | reverse complement strand
CGTGGTGTTGAAGAAGTGCATGAGCTGATAGAAGCCGTTGCCCCTTTTGCCCACGAGGTTCTCCTTCGGGACGCGCACACTATCGAAAGCGATCTCGGCCGTGTCGCTGGTGCGGATGCCGAGCTTGCCGTGGAGCTTCGTCCTGCTGATGCCGGGGGTGTCGGCATCAACGATGAACTGGCTGAAGCTCTTGTGCACCTTTTCGCTAGGGTCGGTGATGGCCTGTACCACCATCCAGTCGCACACGCTGCCGTTGGTGATGAACATCTTGTTGCCGGTGATGACATAGTGATCGCCGTCCTCCACCGCACGTGTCTTGTAGCCGGCCACGTCGGTACCGGCGTTGGGCTCGGTGTAGGCGCCCGCAACCACGGTGTCACCTGCGCATACGCCGGGGAAGTATTTCAGCTTCTGCTCGTGGGTGCCATAGTAGTGCACGTTCTCGGCACCAAATGTGGCGGCAGTGATGGACAGGGAGAAGCCCAGGCACGCCCGTGCAAGCTGCTCGGTGATTATGGAGTTGCCCAGGAAACCGACGCCCGCCCCGCCGTACTGCTCATCGATCCAGCAGCCGATGAGCCCGTTCTCGCCGGCCTTCTTGCGGACATCGGGCATATATACTTCATCATGGTCGGCCTTCTCTGCAACCGGGGCGATCTCATTCATGGCGAATTTGTAGGCCATATCGGAGAGCATTCTCATTTCTTCGGTCAGTTCGAAATCCATTGGGATATCCTCCTTATGTGGGATTATCTTATCTTTTTATACCAGCGTTCGTACTTTTTAAAGCATCTCTATGGCCGTGGCCATGGACACCCCGCCCCCGCCGCACAGAGATGCCAGGCCAAGCGTCTTGCCCTGCTTCTTCATGGCATGGATCAGCGTCACCATGATCCGGTTGCCCGTTGCTCCGATGGGGTGGCCCAGCCCGATGCCGGACCCGTTCACGTTGCAGATCTCGCGGTTGAGCCCCAGCTCTTTTTCACACCCCAGGTACTGGGCGGCAAAGGCCTCGTTCAGTTCAATCAGCTCGAAGTCTTCGAGACCGAGTTTGGAACGTTTCATGAGACATCTGATGGCAGGCGCAGGGCTGATGCCCATGATGGTGGGATCGCATCCGCCGTAGCCAACGGCCCGGATCCTTGCAAGGGATTTCAGAGAGAGCTCTTTCGCACGCTCTGCCGACATGATGATCATGGCGCTGGCCCCGTCGTTGAGCCCCGATGCATTGCCGGCAGTCACCTTGCCCACCTTGGGGATGAATGCAGGTGGGAGCTGGCTTAAGGCCTCCATGGTTATGCCGGGCCTGAAGTGCTCGTCCTTGTCGAATATCTTGGGGGGCTTGCCCTTTTTCTGTGGGATCTCCAAGGGGACGATCTCCTGTGCAAAATCACCGTCCCTTGTGGACCGCTCCACGTTGTTGTGGCTCCTGAGCGCCACCTCATCCATCTCCTGGCGGCTGATGTCGTACATCTGGGCCACAAATTCAGCCGTGTGCCCCATGATGTAGGGCTTTCCCTTGTAAAGATCATACGGGGAGCCGCCTGCGAGGGGTCCATCAGCGGGGCAGGTGTTGAATTTTGACCCGCACAGAAGGCCTTCCATGAGCATGTCATCGAGGGTGTTATTCTGGAGACGGCACCCCCAGCGGGCGCCCGGAACTGCATAGGGAACGCCGGACATATGCTCGGCACCGCCTGCAAGGATGACATCGGCCAGGCCTGCCTGGATCATGGCCATTCCCGAGATGGCGGCCTCCATGCCTGATACACACACCCTGTTGATAGTGACGGCATTGGCCGTATACGGTATGCCTGCCTGAATTGACGCCACCCTGGCCAGGTTCATGGAAGTGTAGTGCTCATACATGTTGCCGAACCGCACATCATCGATAATCGAGGGATCAATGCCGGCCCTTTTCACCGCCTCTTTCATCACAGCGGTTGCCAGGTTCACCACATGCAGGTCCTTGAGTGTGCCCCCAAAAGTGCCTATCGCCGTACGACAAGCCGAAACGATGACCACGTCTCTCATAGCCTTCTTCTCCTTTACGCTTTATCTGCCTTTCCCATCCTCAGGAGAGATCATACGGATTAATCCTGGATAGATGAATCCGGTAAACACCCTATTATGCATTAGGGAACTAAGTATTTCCCCTTAAGATTACATGAATCGGCATAGTCCGTTAGTTATACCTTTCAAGGCACACGATCTCATCCAGGCTCTTCCTCAACTTCATGGATCTGGGCTGATTCGGATATCCCATGGGCATCATGGAGACAACCCGATAATGCTCAGGGATGTCCAGAATTGCCTTGATTTCATTTTCCCTGAAAGCGCTGACCATACAGGTGCCCAGCCCCAGTTCCGTGGCCTGGAGGGTCATGTAGGCACAAGCTATGGCTACATCCATGGTGTAGGCGCTCTGGCCGCAGGTCATAACATGATCCGTCTTGGTTGCGCAGGCGACGATTATCACGGGTGTTCGGGCCAGAAAGTCCTCGCCGAGAGTGGTTCCCGCAAGCTTTTCCTTGGTTCGGATGTCCGTGACAATAATGAACTTCCATTCCTGGCGGTTCCCTGCAGATGGAGATAGCCGTGCTGCATCCAGCACCTTCCTTATCTTCTCCCTTTCCACGATGATATCCTTGTATGCCCTGACACTCTTCCTGTGGGTGATGGCTGTAAATACATTCATGGTCAGGATCTCCTTCTTGG
>CAYMDG010000394.1:0-2719 GCA_964388905.1 uncultured Bacteriovoracaceae bacterium | reverse complement strand
AGTTTATGATAGCCGTGCACATCGGGGTGCATGCTCGTAATAAGTTCCCTGATCAGAGTCCTCTCAGCCGCTGGTAAGGTATGATCCAAGAGATCTTTTGCCGACTGCATGGTAAGTGTCCATGCTGCATGGATGATGAGCAGGGCCACGGCGATGGCGGCAATGGGATCGATCCAGTTCAGTGAAACCCCGGGCATGATGCGTCCGCCGATCCATATGAGGAACAGGCCGGCCATGACGCCCGCAGATGTGTAGACATCAGTTCTCAAGTGCCATGCATCGGCCTTTAACGCCATGGAATCCGTTTTGTTCCCGATAGCAAAAAGCCTCTCCGAGACGAGAATATTTATAATACAGGATATAAGCATGACTCCGACACCCCATGAGGCAGCTTCGAGGGGTTGAGGGTTCATGAGTCTTTTTATGGCTTCATAGATGATCCACCCTGCAGCTAAAAATATCAGAAGCGCCTCTATCGCCCCTGAGATATTCTCTATCTTTCCATGACCAAAGGGATGTTCCCTGTCAGCAGGTTTGCCTGAGTTCGATACGGATATAAAGGCAATAACTGAAGCAATCAGATCAACACCCGAGTGGATTGCCTCTGATATAATGGATACGGCCCCTATCATTATTCCCACAATGACTTTCATGATGATCAGAGAAGCATTAGAAAGTATTGATAATCGGGCAACAGATATCTTTTCTTTTACATTTTCCATCAGACCGTCCGGAAAGGGTATAGTCGATTCAGGTTTTTTATATACCAGATATAAGACAATGGTGACTAGTGACTAATCACATATTGCATTTAATACCCTTGAATATTCTCCCTGCATTTAGTACGCATTATGCGAAAGAAGTTTTTATATGAGGAGAAAATCATGAAAAGCTCAAGAACGACTATCCAGGTTCTGCTTCTGTTCATACTCGTCGGATCGATCATCGGGGCCGGATTTTATTATCTCGAATGGGAAAAGCCCAAGATCAGCCTGGATAAATCATTTACAACTATCGGAAAATCTAAGGATATCACCATCACCATGCAGGATAAACGAAGCGGCATCAGAAATTTCAGGGTGACCATTGTCCAAAATAAGCATGAGTATGAAGTGGCATCCGAACAGATACCTGTTAAAGGTACCTTTGAGAAGACCGTGGCTGTGAAGATCGTTCCCAAGGATCTCAAGATAAAAGACGCGGAGGCGGTCTTCATCGTGCGGGTCGTTGACTTCTCACCGTTGCGGAATACCACGGAACTGCGGACCAAGATTACCATTGATTCCATACCGCCTCGGATTACGCTTCTGTCAAGCGCACACAATATCAATCCCGGCGGGACCTGCCTGAGTCTCTATCGCGTTACAAAGGCAGTGCAGACAAGCGGGGTCAAGTGCGGTGATAAATTCTTCCCCGGCTACCTCGTTCAGGGGCAGGGCAAACCGTATTATGTGTGCTATTTTGCCATACCCCGCGATGTGAGCAGAAGTACGCCCATAGCTGTCACGGCACAGGACAAGGGCGGCAATCAGGCCATTGCGGGCATTCCCTTCTACATCCGCAGCGTAAGGCCCTTCAGAAGTGACAAGGTCACTGTCAGTGACACCTTTGTGCAGCAGAAGGCAGTTGAATTCCAGGAACAGGACACGAAACTGGCCGGAAAGTCCCCGGAGGAAGTATTTGCCTATGTCAACACCCAGCTCCGCGGGGAAAACGACAAAAAAATACAGGCTGTATGTGCCAAGACCGCAGGCAGGCAGCTTTGGCAGGGAACTTTTTTACGATTGAAAAATTCCGCACCCAAGGCGCTGTTTGGCGATGAGCGGACTTATCTTTATCAGGGAAAGTCTTTGGGCAACAGCATCCATCTGGGTATGGACCTGGCATCCACCTCACAGGGTCCTATAGAGGCTGCCAACAGCGGAATTGTTTTGTTTGCCGATAACCTGGGCATTTACGGCAACGCGGTAATCATTGACCACGGCCAGGGGATCTCCACCCAGTACGGGCACTTGAGCTCCATTGCGGTAAAGGAAGGCCAGCAGGTCACCAAGGGGCAGATCATCGGCAATACGGGGTTGACAGGCTTTGCAGGCGGCGACCATCTGCACTTCAGCCTTCTCGTGGGCGGTGTCTTTGTCGACCCGAAGGAGTGGTGGGACCCGCACTGGATAAAAGACAATGTGGAGAAAAAATTCGAACTCGCAAAGACGTTATAACGCAGCAGCCGCAAGTGATCATCGCTACTCGGACAAGCTGCCTCACCAAAACGCGGCAGCATGACTTGTCAAATTATGGTAGTACCCTTATTTATAGGGATAATCGGAGGGAATTAGATGCATAATCTTAAAAGTGGAGACAAGGCGCCGGATTTTGCGCTGAAGGACCAGAATGGGAACATCATGAAGCTTGCTGATTTCAAAGATAAAAAAAAGATCCTGCTCTATTTTTATCCCAAGGCACTCACAGCGGGATGCACCTCCCAGGCACGAGAGGTCAGCGCAGCAAGGAAGTCGTTGGCTGATCTGGGCGTGGAGGCTATCGGTATCAGCACGGATAAGCCTGAGGTCCTCAAAAAGTTCGATAACAACCTCGAGCTTAACTTTCCCCTCCTGTCCGATGCGGATCACAGTGTTGCAGATGCCTACGGTGTCTGGGGTGAGAAGAGCATCTATGGCAAGGATCTCCATGGTATAATCCGCTCCTCGTTTCTCATTGA
>CAYMDG010000393.1:0-2730 GCA_964388905.1 uncultured Bacteriovoracaceae bacterium | reverse complement strand
ACTCCCACATGCGACTCATCCAGGAACACTATGGCGTTTTTCGGTAAATAGTCCATGAGGGTAGGGGGGGGATCACCCTGGCTGCGGCCCGTGAGGTGCCTGGAATAATTCTCAATCCCCTTGCAGCTCCCAGTCTCCATGAGCATTTCCAGGTCGTACCTTGTCCTCTCCTCGATCCGCTGCGCCTCTATGAGCCGGTTGTGCGCCTGATAGAACGTCACTCGTTCTTTCAGTTCTTCCTTGATGGCATCAATGGCATTGAGCAGGATTGACCGCGGGGTCACATAATGGGAGGCGGGGTAGATGGGAATGTGGCCTATCCTCCTGATCTTCCTGTTCCGGATCGTATCGATCTGCCACAGGGCTTCGATATCATCGCCGAACAGCTCTATGCGAAGCGCTGTATCATCTTCATGAACTGGGAAGACCTCGATGACATCGCCCCTTACCCGGAAGGTCCCCCGGTGAAAATCAAGGTCATTGCGCACATACTGAATCTCCACGAGCTTTTTCAGGATCTCTTCCCTGCCCATGGAGCGCCCTTCTTCCAGGTAAAGGAGCATGCCCTGATAGGCCTCGGGCGAACCCAGGCCGTAGATGCAGGAAACCGAGGCAACGATGATGGACTCCTGCTGTTCGAACAGGGCCCTCGTAGCCCTGTGCCTGAGTTTGTCTATGTCTTCGTTGATGGAAGAGTCCTTCTCTATGTACAGGTCTCTTGAAGGCACGTAGGCCTCGGGCTGGTAATAATCATAGTAGCTGATGAAGTATTCCACGGAATTTTCAGGGAAGAGCTCCCTGAATTCCCCATAAAGCTGTGCCGCCAGGATCTTGTTCGGAGCCATTACAAGGGCAGGCCTTTTTGTGCGCTCGATAACGCAGGCCATGGTGAAGGTCTTGCCTGAACCGGTTACCCCCAGGAGCACCTGATCGCGTATGCCATGCTCGATGCCCTGGCAGAGGGCATCAATGGCCTGAGGCTGGTCACCCTGTGGGCTGAAGGGGGAGACGAGCTTATATGCCATTTAAGTTTAGAGTTTCTCCCACACAGTGCCTTCCGGGGTGTCTTTGAGCTGAATACCCTTGCCCTTGAGCAGATCCCTTATCTCATCCGACTTCTTAAAGTCCCGTGCCTTCCTGGCCAGGTTCCTTTGTTCGATAAATTCCATAATCTCTGGTTCAGTAAGGCCGGTGATATCGACACTGCCACGCTTCATGGACTCCAGGAAGATTGCAGGCTCTTCTGTGAGGATCCCGAAAATGTCTCTGATCTCAAGCACGATTTTTTCAAGCCCGCCTCTGTCAGTCAGGGAAACTGTGGAGTCCTGGTCCAGGGCACGGTTGATCTCAGTAGTAAGGTCATGAAGATAGGCAATTGCCTTTGCCGTATTGAAGTCATCAGCCATGGCCTCATCGAGCCCTGTTGTGAAGGCGCCAAGAAGCCCTTCAATGCGTGAACCAGTACCTGTCGCAGGAGAATGGGCTACCCTGTCCAGCATCTCATAGAATCGTATCAGAGCGTGTCTGGAGGTATTCACTGCGTCACGGGAAAAATCGATGGGGCTCCGGTAATGGTGGGACAAGAGGAGCAGCCTCAAGACCTCGGGATGGACATCCTTGGTGAGCTCACGGATGGTAATGAAGTTGCCCAGCGATTTGCTCATCTTTTCACCATCCACCGTGACGAAGCCGTTATGTATCCAGTGCCGCACAAAGGGGACTCCGTAAGCCCCCTCGGACTGGGCGATCTCATTCTCATGATGCGGGAAGATAAGGTCTCTGCCGCCGCCGTGGATGTCAAGGGTAGGGCCTAAAAAACGGGTGCTCATGGCCGAACACTCAATGTGCCAGCCGGGTCTGCCTTTGGACCACGGACTTTCCCACCAGGGTTCGCCTTCCTTGCTCCGCTTCCATAACGCAAAATCAAGTGGATCCTTTTTCAATTCCTCGATATCCACCCGGGCACCGGCTATCATATCCTCGGTCCTTCTCCCGCTGAGGCCTCCATAGCCCTTGAAATCCGAGACGCTGAAATACACGCTGCCGTCACTGGCCTCATATGCGAGCCCCTTGTCTTCAAGGATGCGCACCAGGTCGATGATATCCTTGATGTGGTCCGTGGCCTTGGGCTCGATGTCAGCGGGCCTCACTTTGAGTGTATCCATGTCGGTCTTGAACTCGTCGATGTATTGGTCCGCTATTTCGCGATAATCTTTCCCAAGCGTATTGGCCCTGGCAATTATCTTGTCATCAATGTCCGTGAAGTTCCTCACATAGGTCAGTTCATAGCCCTTTCTCCTGAGATAACGGGAGATGACGTCAAAGATGATCAGAGAGCGGGCATGGCCGATATGGCACATGTCATAGACGGTTACCCCGCAGACATACATGCCGACCTTGTTGCCTTTCAACGGTTCAAAGGGCCTTTTCTTCTTGAAGGGTGTATTGAATATGTTCAGCTCCATGGATACTCCTTAGGTGTTAATCTCGCTTCTTCAGCAGTACCACAGCCTGAGCGGCAATGGCATGGCCTGCACCGATCTCGCCAAGGCCCTCGTGGGTGCGGAATTTTATTGAAACCGCAGATGGGTCGAGCCCGGTCACTGATGTTATGGTATTTATCATTTCCGAACGATAACCGGCCAGCTTTGGTTTTTCGCAGATGCAATTGATGTCGATGTTGCCAAGTTCATAATCGCTGATAACCATATCCAGGATTTCGTGAAGCAT
>CAYMDG010000392.1:0-2752 GCA_964388905.1 uncultured Bacteriovoracaceae bacterium | reverse complement strand
TATCGCATGCATCGGTAAAATAAATGGGGTTGCGAATACCTGTTTTTCGATACTCCTCAAGCAACCCTCTTGAGGTCACGAGAAAAAGGTCCACGAGTTTACCCCTCTCTATCAAGGTGGGCAGGATCTCAGGTCTCCAGTCTACATAGAACAGTACGATCTTGATATTATTCTCAGAGGAGATCTTTTCCAGCACCGGCAATGGTATGTCTTGGGAATAGATGAATATGATATCAGGTTTAAATGAGTACACCCTATGGAGAATATAACCATCTGCCCAGTTCCTCATCCATCGCCTAATTGTAGCCGGATTCAACCAGAGGGTGTCATGGCCCAGGTCTTTAAATGCCCTGGCTATGTGGCGAACCTTGCGGGTCTTCCTTTGCGATTTGCCGAATACCAATACTCTAGACATTTTTCATTCTCGCCTTAGGGTTAAACGACTTCATATTCCTTTGCAACGTCTGTTGCAGTGTCTCGATTACCCGTATTTCTTGTAGTTATCTCGATTGCCGACAGAAATCCAAGGGGCATCCAGAAGAACAAGTAAAGAGGATGGGGATTGCTGATAGCATTGTGATTCCCGGTAGATACGCAGATGAAGCTATAGATGAGCATTGAAAGATAGAAGCAATCCTTATTGCGTACAAGATAGACTCCGCTATGCCATAGGGCCTTGATGCAAGATGTTACAAGTAAAACCAGACCCACCAGACCCCCATAGAGCCATGCGCCAAGAAACAGATTGTGCGTTCTTGATATCAAGGAGCCATCCGACATGGTACACGTGAATTTCATAAGCAATCCGTGCCCGAACACCATCTTCTCCATTATCATTCCATACACACACTGGAATATTTCAAAACGGTAAGACGTACCACGCGTTATAATCAGATCGTAGAAAAACCTTTCACCGGATGAAACCAATATCCACACGCCTGCTGCTATAAGGGTAAGAACGCTGAGCATCTTGAAATCACGGGCAACAAGAGATCCCACAAAAAATGCAATTATAAGGGCTAATAGCGGCCCCCTGCTCTGGATCATCAAGAGGATCGTTAGAATGGCAGCAAATAATGGAATATAAAAAATAGTATACCATCTCCACCCTTTTGAGAGAAAATGATAGTAGATGATGATGAGTATCATTCCATAGATACTCCCTGCCTGTATTGGATTCCGAAAGGTTCCGAAATCCATAAGCCTTATTGGAGGATAAGCGAAACTATAATGAATAAGATAAAGGGCTAATATCGCCCCAACAAGAGATATCCAGCACAAAACATAAAATACCCTGCCCCGGAAACGCTCATCCACAAGCGACAGCTCAATTGTCAGGGCATAAAAAACCAGCACGGACAGAGACTTGGCAAGCATATGAATATAATCGCTGTAAGTCCCCCTTGCCCCCCATAGAAGAGTGGCCATTGAATATCCCACAAAGAGCAACACCATTATGAAGATTTTGGACCGGCAGAGCATGGTGAAACTCTTACGCTTGAACATGATGAGGTAGGGGACCAGTACAAGGGCATAGAATAAATTGTTCTGCCATTTGATCTGGTTCATGAAAAAGAATCCGCATAGAAAAATGAGAACTGATGTCTCAAGGCATATGATCCTTGGCCCGAGCTCAGTCAACATTCCTGTAAAATTTCTGACTCCGATAAGTTGAACTTGTCTTGATACACTTTTCTCGGTTTGCATGAATGAGTTATCCTAGGTCCTTTTCCCGCAACAAGAGGACACGGAAATATTTACAAAGCCCTTTATCTGCTTGATCTCTGGCGTCTCATTTACATCCTACCAGAACAACACTGCGTGAGCAGCATAGCTTCCACCCATTGATGAGCTTCAATTCCTGCTCGTTGTCCTTATAAATTTGCTGCTTCTTTCTGAACAATCTGCGTGCATACATGAAGGCGGACAGCTTCAAAACAGGGAAAAAAAGGAGGAAAAGGAACAGAGAGGATCGTTTTATGCGATCAATATGGAGCTCGGTCTTTACAAATCCGCATGTCCTCATTGCATGATTCAGATAATAGGCGCTAAGGGGCATGATATGGCCCCACTGATGTCTCACATCGAGTGTATCGAATGAGAGCGGGCCAAAGAGCTCAAAAAAGCCCCTCAGGAGATACGAGAAACGCGATGCTAGGTTCAAGATGTTGGGTGTTGTGATAATGACCTTTCCGCCCGGCCTGACTACCCGGAACATCTCCTGGATAAATCCATAAGGATCTTTAAGGTGCTCGATCACCTCTATGGCATATGCAATATCAAAAATCCCCTCATCAAAAGGGAGTGCGTTAATGAACTCAACCTTTTTGCAAACGATATCTTTGTAGGAGAAGTACTCGGGATAGAGGTCGCATGCGGTAATGACATGGGAAGGAATACCGCCAAAGTCCTGGATATGACTGCCGAGAAGCTGTGCCATGAATCCCATGCCAGCACCGACATCAAGAATACGCTTGCCAGAGATGTCTTCTGCTGTAATAATCCTGAAGACCCGCTTGTTCGTGGACCGATGAGAACATGATTTTATCGTTTCCATATCCCTTCCATGACATCATAAATCCGCACAAATGATACCTTGGGGCGTGCATGGCATACCATCAAACCGTGCCGCAATCAAGGGCATCAACAGCCTAATGCCCTTGGATATCCTATCAATGCTTTGTTTCTCATATCAATAGTGCTATAGAGTGCTAAAATCATTCACAGACGATATGCAATGAAAATCCTCTTT
>CAYMDG010000391.1:0-2759 GCA_964388905.1 uncultured Bacteriovoracaceae bacterium | reverse complement strand
AAGGAAATAATGGGAAAGTCGAACTATGAGCACTCTCTGCCGCTTTATGGAGAGCGAAGGCCGGTAATCGTTGACCTGGTGCTCAAGAGCGACCATGAGATTGAGAAGAACTACACGTCCATCCTCCGGCAGGCAGACAGCATCTATGCCGAATCCATAGGCCTGCCCACAAAAAGATGCCTCTGGATAAAGGCAGGTCCGATCTATGATAAAGACGGAAATATCATAGGCGCCATCGAAACGCTGCGAGACATTACCGACAGCAGGCTGACCGAGGATGCCTTAAAAAAGAGTGAAGCCAAATTTCGCGATATCTTCCTCAACGTCTCGGACTATCTCTATCTCCACGATCTCGATGGCAAGTTCATAGAGACCAACACGGCTTTCAAGAAAACCGCCGGTTACTCGGAGCACGAGATAACCAGCCTCTCGGTGAAAGAGCTGTTGCCCCAAAGGCACAAACAACGCTTTGAGAATTATATCCGTAACGTAATGGACAAAGGCTTTGACGAAGGGTTCCTTACCATCATAACCAAGAGCGGGGTTGAACGTGTCCTGGAGTATCGAAACTCCCTGGTTATCAGCCCCGAGGGGAACCCCATCGCCGTGCGCGGATCAGCCCGGGACATCACGGCCCGACTCCGCGCCCAGCGTGAGCTGAAGAAAGAACGGGATTTCATCACCTCCATCATCCAGACATCGCCGGCCTTCTACGACGCCGTGGATCCTTCCGGCAAGACTATCTTCATGAACGAAGCCATGTTAAGCGCCTTGGGATATAAGCTCGCAGATGTTGTAGGCAAGGACTACCTTGAAAAGTTCATCCCGGAAGAAGACCATGACCTGTTACAGGAAGCCACAGACAAGATGATCTCCACCAAGATCCCCATAGTACATGAGAACAGGGTCATGACAAGGGACGGGAGAACCCTGAGCGTCCAGTGGCAGGGAAAGGCGGTCTTCAAGGATAACGGCGAACTTGACTTCATCTTCGGCATCGGCATCAATGTTACGGAGCACAGGCGTGCAGAAAAACTCGTGACATTTTCCGAGAAGAAATTCCAGGCTGCCTTCGATTCGGGCCCTGACCCCATGTGCATCATAAATCCTGCAAACCGCAGGATTATCGATGCCAACACCTCCTTTGTGGCATGGTCGGGATATTCCAAGGAAGAGATTCTCGGCCGCACCACTGCGGAGCTGGGCGTATGGGTGAACAAGGATGACCGTTTACGGTTTATGGGTGAGCTGATCGCCGGAAACAACGTTCAGAATACGGAGGTCCGACTCAAAAACAGGTCCGGAGAGGTCCGCAGCGTCATCCTTTCTGCAACCATTGTAGATGTGGAAGGCACTTCCTACATCTTCTCCCTGATACATGATATTACCGATCTCAGAAGGGCACAGGAGCAGCTCAAAATAAGCGAAGAGCGCTTCAGGAAGATGGCCGAGTCCAGCCCTGAGATCTTCTGGATCACGCTGCCCGACTGGACCAAGGTGATTTACCTCAGCCCTGCTTTCGAACGTATCTCCGGCATACCCTGCCAGGAGATCTATAAGAATCCTCACCTATGGCTGGATCTCATCCACCCGGATGATATGGGTTTAGTCTTGTCCATGGCCGAGAACACCCAGGACATCGAACATGTATACGAGTTCCGCTATGTGAAAAAAGATGGGTCTATCAGGTGGATACGAAACAGGCGTTCGGCCATCTGCAACGAACAGGGCTCTGTAATCTACCTTGCCGGAATCGCCGATGACATCACCGAGAGGAAGCAGGCCGAGGAGGAACGGCGTGTCTACGAGGCCAGGCTGATGCGATCCCAGAAGCTCGAAGCCATCGGAACACTCGCAGGCGGTATTGCACACGACTTTAACAATATCCTGTCCGCCATCATCGGCAATTCCGAATTGTTGCAGGAAGAGGTTCCCAAAGACAGCCCGTCTTTTGAGAATGTCATGGAAATCTTCAACGCAGGGTGCAGGGCTAAGGAGCTGGTCAGGCAGATCCTCACCTTCAGCCGCCAGGTGGAGACCGAACGAAACCCTGTTAAAATCCATTACATCATCAAAGAGTCACTGAAACTGCTCAGGTCATCCATCCCCAGCACCATCACCATAACTGAGCATATAAGCCCCTCTATCGGATTTGTCCTTACGGATTCCACCCAGATCCATCAGATAATCATGAACCTGTGCACAAATGCATACCATGCCATGCTCCCTCATGGCGGAAAGCTTACCGTATCACTGGAGCAGACATACCTCGATGCGCTCTTTTCATCTCAACACCCGCCCCTTTGCGAAGGTGAACACCTCAGGCTCACGGTGACCGATACCGGATGCGGCATGGATTCCGAGACGATCAAACGTATTTTCGACCCCTTCTTCACTACCAAGGAAAAGGGCAAGGGCACCGGCCTCGGCCTGGCTACGGTCCATGGTATCGTTGCCAGCCTTGGTGGTGCAGTCTTCGTGAGTTCAGCTCTGGGAAAAGGCAGCACATTCGATGTATATCTTCCAGTTTTTTCAGGTGAATCATCAGGGCTGGAAGAGCCTGAAGAAACTCCGGAACCGGGAAACGGGGAGACCATCCTGCTGGTGGATGATGAGGAGGTGATCCTCAACTATCTTAAGACCATGCTGGTTCAGTTGGGCTATAACGTCACCGGCCTGTCTTCAAGCACCGAGGCTTTGGCCGTCTTCCAAGCAGCCCCTGAAAAATTCAACCTCGTCATCACGGACCAGACCATGCC
>CAYMDG010000390.1:0-2766 GCA_964388905.1 uncultured Bacteriovoracaceae bacterium | reverse complement strand
AGGGGCTCTCTGTCAAGAGGTTTTTCAAGGCTGATCAAAGGACTTGAGTAAAAAAATCATAGTGGCCATGGGATTTGTTTTAAAACCAGGTCCGTTCATATTTTTACGCATCTTATACGCAAAGTCCAAGTTTATTTCATAAGCAGTTGCCATAATAAAGAGATCTTTGAAGAATCGTTCCATTAAGGTTTTCATCTCAAAAGATACATCGAGATCAATTGTATTAGAAAATCTTCTCCGGCCTTAGGTTCTTTACCAGTGCGGAAACGATACCTGAGGTTTTTTAAACAACTCATATTAATGATGGATTCCTTTGAAATCATCACCTATATGATTAATGCATGAACATGAACAGGATACTGATTCTCTTTGCACATCCACGTTATGAGAAGTCCCGGATCAACCGGTCCCTGCTGGCACAACTTGCAGGGTCAGAGGGTATCACCACCCATGACTTGTATGAGCAGTATCCGGATTTCAATATTGAGGTGGAGCGCGAGAAAAGCCTGCTGCTGGAGCACAACATCATCATCTGGCAGCACCCTTTATACATGTACAGCGCACCGGCCATCATCAAGCAGTGGATCGACATGGTACTTGAATTCGGGTGGGCCCATGGAGCAGGGGTTGACAATCTCAAGGGCAAGATCGCCTTCAATACCATCACCGCAGGCGGCACTAGGGAATCATATAGCAGGGTCGGATTCAACCGCTATACCATGCAAGAGTTTCTCTATCCATTTGAACAGACCGCCAGGCTCTGCAAGATGCATTACCTGCCCCCCTTTGCAGTACAGGGGACATACCGCCTCAGCAATACCGAGCTCTCGAGGTGTGCAACATTGTATAAAGCAATGCTTACGTTCCTCTCCCATTGTGATTTTTCCGAAGATATGCAACAGCACCCCTACCTCAACGACTGGTTCCTGAAAAAACAGGAGAGAAACGGACCATGACTGCCGGCTTTCTTCCCCAGGCACTGGTCTACCTGACCGCTGCCATTATCTGCGTACCGGTTACCAAGCGTCTCGGCATGGGGTCGGTCCTGGGGTATCTCCTGGCAGGCATGCTCATAGGGCCGTATTTTCTCGGGTTCGTGGGCGCCGAAGGTCAGGACATCATGCACTTTGCCGAGTTCGGGGTAGTCATGATGCTCTTTCTCATCGGCCTTGAGCTTGAACCCTCACACTTCTGGCGCACGCGAAGCCGCATCCTGGGCATGGGCACCGTGCAGGTCTCTGCCACGACACTGTCGGCAGCTGCAGGACTTATGCTTCTGGGCTTTTCATGGCAGGCAGCCCTTGCCTCAGGCCTTGCTATAGCAATGTCTTCAACAGCCATTGTCCTCCAGTCCATGAAGGAAAAGGGCCTGGGAGACACCAATGCAGGAAAGAGCTCTTTTTCCGTTCTCCTGTTTCAGGACATCACCGTGATACCTGTTCTGGCTTTTCTTCCGCTCCTTGCAACCAGTACCATGCACAGCGATACAGGTCACTCCCTGCAGATGCTCGAAGGGTTGCCGGGCTGGCTCCAGGCAGTGGCGGTCCTGGGGGCAGTCTCGTTCGTGGTCCTTGCCGGACGCTTTATCATCGTCCCTTTCCTGAGACTCATGGCTCTCACCAACCTCAGGGAACTTCTTACTGCTGGTGCCCTGCTCATCATCATCGCCACGGCCGGCCTCATGCAGCTGGTGGGCCTGAGCCCGGCCCTTGGCACCTTCCTGGCAGGGGTAGTCCTTGCCAACAGCGAGTTCAGGCACGAACTTGAAAGCGACATCGAGCCTTTCAAGGGCCTTCTCCTGGGACTTTTTTTCATAGCAGTCGGCGCGTCCATCAATTTCAGGCTCATTGTGGATTCGCCGTTTCAGATCCTGTCCCTGGTCTTCCTCATTATTGCCTTGAAGACCATCATGCTCATGGCAACCGGCAGGTTCTTCAAGCTCTCCTTTGACCAGAACCTCATCTTTGCCCTCGGGTTGTCCCAGGTGGGGGAGTTCGCCTTTGTGCTCTTTGCCTTCATACACCAACTGGGCATCCTGTCTCCTCACTGGACAGACATTATGATGGCTGTAACCGCACTCAGCATGACCGTTACCCCTTTTCTGCTCTTCATCAATGAGCACTTCATCCTCCGTCATTTCGGTACCCTGGAGGTCCAGAAGATACAAGCAGCAGATACCATCGATGTCCAGCATCCGGTCATCATTGCCGGGTTCGGCGATTTCGGCAGCACCATCGGCCGTTTCTTAAGGGCTAACGGCATCGAGGCAACGATCCTGGATAACGATTCCGACCGGGTAGACCTGCTGAGAAAAATGGGGTTCAAGGTTTTTTACGGTGATTCCACCAGGTTCGATATCCTCAAATCAGCAGGCGCTGAAGAAGCAAAGATACTCATTGCAGCAATCTCGGATCCGTCCACTCACCATGAGCTCATTGACCGGCTGCAGAAGCACTTTCCGGATTTAAAGCTCATGGTCAGGGTAAAGGACAGGGCCGAGGCCTATGATTTGATCGACCTTGGACTGGGTGATGTGTATCGTGAATCACTCGACACATCGGTAAGACTCGGAGTGGATGTACTCATAAAACTTGGACACAGAAGGTACAGCGCAACCCGGGCAGGCCAGAACTTCTTAAAGAACGACGAGGCTGCTCTGACAAAACTGGCCCCGCACCGCCATGATGAAAAGTCATACATATTCAACGCCCGTGAGCAGATCCGCCTGCAGGAGCAGCTCCTGGCCGATGACCGCAACGCGAACCC
>CAYMDG010000389.1:0-2772 GCA_964388905.1 uncultured Bacteriovoracaceae bacterium | reverse complement strand
GCGGAGTATTCGGCATTGTTTCAAAAGATCAAGACTGCGTTAAGGACCTTTTCTATGGCACGGATTACCATTCCCACCTGGGCACCAAACGTGCCGGCCTGGCAGTGGTCAACGAGAGAGGCTTTACCAGGTCCATTCACAGCATAGAAAATGACTATTTCCGCTCCAAATTCGAGCCTGACCTGCCACAGTTCCAGGGAAGGATGGGCATAGGTGTTATCAGCGACACCGATTCTCAACCCCTTATCATCAATTCCCATCTGGGCACCTTCGGCCTCGTAACCGTAAGCAAGATCAACAACCTTGAAGAGTTAGGAAAACGGGCCTTCTCCAAGAGAAAATATTTTTCCGAGACCTCAGGTTTTGACATCAATCCCACTGAACTTATCGCCATGCTGATCTGTGAAGAGGACAACTTCATAGACGGCATCCGCCGTGTCCATGACAGCATCAAGGGCTCCTGCACCTTGCTGATCCAGACGCGTGACGGCATCTATTCCGCCCGCGATAAGTACGGCAGGACACCCATCGTGATCGGCATCAAGGACGGCGCATACGCCGTTTCCTCCGAGTCGAGTGTCTTCCCGAATCTGGGATTCGATACCGAGTATTATGTAGGCCCCTCGGAGATTGTCTTCATCACTCCTGATGGCTACAAACAGGTCAGCCCCCCCGGGGACAAGATGCAGGTATGCTCATTCCTTTGGGTATACTATGGCTATCCGCCTTCCGGTTATGAGGGTATCAATGTAGAGGAAGTGCGTTACCGGTGCGGGAAGGCCCTGGCGATCACGGACACAATCGAGGCTGATCTGGTCTCGGGTATTCCGGATTCCGGCATCGGCCATGCCCTGGGCTATGCCATGGGAAAGGGCATCCCCTACATGAGGCCCTATGTAAAATACACCCCCACCTGGCCACGCAGTTTCATGCCCCAGAATCAGGCAGTCAGGGACCTGGTTGCCAAGATGAAGCTCATCCCCAACAGGGCCATCATCGAAGGGAAGCGCATGATCTTCTGCGATGACTCCATCGTGCGCGGCACCCAGCTCCAGGACCACATTCAGATCCTCTATGAATACGGCGCCAGAGAGGTGCACCTGAGAATAGCGTGTCCCACTTTGATCTTTCCCTGCGAGTTTCTCAACTTCTCGGCGTCAAGGTCCCAGCTCGACCTGGCCGGGAGAAAGGCCATAAAGGCACTTGAGGGTAAGGACGACCTGTTCCTCGATGAATACGCCAGGGCAGACTCGGAGAAAAACTGTGCAATGGTGGAGCAGATCAGAAAAACACTGGGCATGACATCGCTCAAGTACCAGACCATGGGCGACCTTATTCAGGCCATTGGCCTGCCCAAGGAGAGGCTGTGCACCCACTGCTGGGATGGGAGCAGTTATTGCTGATCTTGTAACACTTCTCAGATACATTATTCGGGTTTTAAGCTGAAACGTAAGAACCTGTGTTTCAGGGCCAGGGAATGTGAATTCGCTGATGCTGATGCCTAGAGCCCGGGACCGGGCGACATCTTAAATGATGGTATCGCGTCCATCGCGCCATCGGTGATATCCTGTACGATGCCGTTCAGCCAGGCAACTCCGCTTTTTCGTGAAGCCTCCGGGAGGCCTCTGATGGTAGCTATATAGTCGGGATTCCCCTGGGGAATATCCTTATAAAGCGCTGCAAGGAAGGTGTCCCTCACCTCATCGCTGCCTGAATACGAACGGTTTGCTTCTATCAAGTCCGCAATCATGCTCCAGTTCCTGAACAGCTCCTCCTGTTGATTGATCATGCCGGGCGGGGCACATGACCCGGCAGAACCCTTGTGCAGGATCAATGATTCAGGGAGCTTATAGATGAAGGCCTCGAACCTTTCAAACCTCTCGGTTATGGCCATATCCAGCTTTTCAACGGCCCCTTCCAGCAGGGCAATGTCCAATGGCCCTGAACCGGCAAATAAGGACCTGACATGGCAGTACCATGCCTTCAGGGCGATGAGGTTGGCAATGTAAACTATGTTGTTCCTTACCTTGTCCTTCAGCTTCATCACGAGTCCTGGAATGAATTTCTTTCGCGCCGGCACTTGCGGTGTGCCTGTAATTATCTTATGTCCTTCAGCAAAATCGCCCCGGAAGATTACACCCGCTGCAATCACGGTCCCGAATCCGATAACCGAAGGGCCTACAAGGCCACCCTGGCCGCCAAGAAAAATGGGCTGCTGGTCGAGCATGACACCGTGGGGAACATCACCGAGAAGCGACGGCGTCGCCTTGTCCTGGTTGGGGGTGAAGTTGAAGTGGATGTACGAGCTGCCGACCTCGCTGTGATCCTTGCGGCTCGTCCCTCCGGCCATGAGGCAATCACAGAAGTTTATCAGGCTGCCGAGCGTTACAAATGGAAACAATATGGTGTGCTTGAGGCCTACAGCGTGCGCGCAGCTGGCCTCTTCTTCAAGTATGCAGGCATCCCTGACATGTGCCCCGGATGCCATGTTTGAACCCTTGTGAAAGACCGATTTCCTGAAGTACCCGCCCTTGAGCTCCACCTTGGGCCCTATCTGGCAGTCTTCAACGGTGACAGGACCTTCCTGGCCGAGCCTTGCACCATCCATGATAAGGGTCTTGCTGCCCTGGATCCTGCAGCCCGGGTGAATGACCACATCGCTGCCCGATACTTTGTCAAGATCCACTTCTTTGCCGATAAAAATATTGAGGGCATCGGGGATTGTAACACCCTTGCTCATGAGCGCATGTATGCGGGGATCACCTTCCATGC
>CAYMDG010000388.1:0-2774 GCA_964388905.1 uncultured Bacteriovoracaceae bacterium | reverse complement strand
TGCTTGTTTCAACAGCGCTCGTCATGCTCATGACACCAGGACTCGGTCTGTTCTACGCAGGAATGGTGCGCACAAAGAATGTCCTCGGCACGTTGATGCAGAGCTTCATGTGCCTGGGCATAGTATCCATCATCTGGGTATCCTATGGATACAGCCTTGCCTTCGGGCCGGATATGGGCGGGCTGATAGGATCTCTTGATTGGGTAGGCTTGAGGGGTGTAGGGATGAATCCAGGCCCTTATTCAGACAAAATTCCGCACCTTGTTTACTGTGCGTTTCAACTTATGTTCGCCATCATCACCCCGGCACTCATAACCGGTGCCTTTGCCGAGCGCATGAAGTTCTCGGCCTTCACCCTGTTTACCATTCTGTGGAGCACCTTTGTGTATCTTCCCATGTGCCATTGGGTGTGGGGCGGCGGATGGCTGGGCAAACTGGGTGCCCTTGATTTCGCAGGCGGCACGGTAATACACATACTTGCCGGGGTCGGCGCACTCTCTGCAGCCATGATCGTCGGCAAACGTAAAGGGTATCGCAAAGAGCCCTTCTATCCCCACAACCTTACCATGACCATGATCGGGGCGGCGATCCTGTGGTTCGGATGGTTCGGCTTCAATGCAGGAAGCGCCTTGGCAGCAAACGGTGTTGCAGGCCTTGCCTTCTTCGCCACACACATGGCAACGGCAGCAGCGGCGCTATCCTGGATAATCTTTGAAAAGATCATGCGCGGCAGACCGACCACCCTGGGTTTTGCCTCCGGTGCAGTGGCAGGGCTTGTAGCCATTACACCGGCAGCGGGATTTGTTACACCTCTGCCCGCGACCCTCATCGGCTTTGTTGCAGGAATGCTGTGCTACTTTGCGATCCTTGCAAAAGAGAAACTGGGCTATGACGATTCCCTTGATGTAGTAGGCGTACACGGAGTGGGCGGTTTGTGGGGCGCGATTGCAACAGGACTCTTTGCTTCTGTCGGCGGCGCCGGGCTCTTCTATGGCAATCCTCGTCAGTTATGGGTGCAGGTGATTGCTTCGGTAACCGCTGTCGTTTTCTCCTTCGCCATGACCAGCATTATTCTGCTCATGGTGAAGAAGATCATTGGACTGCGCGTTGATGAAGAATCAGAAGAGGTCGGCCTTGATCAGAGCATGCACGGCGAGGCCGGGTATTATCTCAGATAGACCATAGGATCGTTGCACAACCGCGGCTAAAACCGCTCCTACATTAAGAGAGGTGAACGATGAAGAAGATAGAGGCAATTATAAAACCCTTCAAGCTCGAAGAGGTCAAAGGCGAGCTCCAGGCTATCGGCATAAGCGGCATGACCATAATTGAGGTGAAGGGTCATGGACGCCAGAAAGGCCACAAGGAGATATACAGGGGCGCCGAGTACAACGTAGACCTGATACCGAAGATCAAGATAGAAATAGTGGTTTCGTCTGAGATGTCAGCCAAGGTGGTTGATACCCTGATGAGATCGGCCCGGACAGGTAAGATCGGGGACGGCAAGATATTCATCATGCCCGTTGAAGACGTGATAAGGATACGGACCGGCGAATCCGGAGACGGGGCGATCTAAGAAATTTTTAAGCATATGGACGGAATAACCCTTAGCTTAGAGCTTTCCCAAAAGACTGACCAGGCCATTTCCAGTCTTTTTGAAAGCAGGTTCGCCGTGAGCAGGCCCCAATGGTCAATCATTGCCATAGGAGGATACGGCAGGAAGGACCTCTGCCCTTTCTCGGATATCGACCTCCTGTTTCTTGCTCACCGAAAAACAGCACATGCGGACATACAAAAGGCCCTGCAGGAGGTTATGTATCCCTTATGGGATGAGGGTTATACCGTAAGCTATACCGTACGAACCATAAAGCAGGTCTTGCGGGATGCCAAAAATGACTTTTTCTTTCGCACATCCCTGCTCGATGCACGGCTTGTCTGCGGATCCAGGGAGCTCTTCACCGAAATGGCCCATGCAATGAGCAATGATAAAAGTTTCAGGGATTCGAAAGGCTTTCTTTCAGACCTCAATGCGCATGTGGAAAAACGCCATGACAAGTGTGGTGATGCATCTTATTACCTCGAGCCCGACATCAAGGAAGGCAACGGAAGCCTGAGAGACTACCACAGCCTCATGTGGGTAATCAAAGTTGCTGCCTACGACCCTAAAGGGCGTTCTCTTCCTTCATATCTCAGCCGGGTAGACAAAGATGAGCTTGATGTTGCCTTGGATAATCTCCTTAAAATACGCCATAATCTCCATGTAATATCCGGCAGAAAAAACGACCGGTTGTACTTTGAGTATCAAGGGCCTTTGGCCTCTAAGATGGGCTATCGGGGCAACGGTTATGAATCAGCCGCCGAACTTCTCATGAAACAGTTCCACAGCAGCGCCCTGGTGATTAAATCCATATCAGAGGCAGTACTATCTCAGTATTGTCTGGCCTTCGGCCTCACAAGCAGCAAAGGAGACGTCCTTATAGACAAGGATTTCAGGCTCATCTCCGGCCGGATCTGCCTTCGTGATTATCAAGATGAATCCCATAGACCCGATTTGATCCTTAAGGTTTTCTCCCACATATCATCACTCGGCGCGACCATGTCCATTGAGACCCGGCATCATGTGCGGAACTCCCTGTCTGCACTGACCCATACGCGGGACAGCATAGAGGCCAAAGAGACCTTTTTAAAGATTATTACCGGAAAGCATCCTGCCCTGGCACTGAGCGCAATGCTTGAAACAGGGGTACTCGAACGATTCATCCCCGAGTTCGGGC
>CAYMDG010000387.1:0-2775 GCA_964388905.1 uncultured Bacteriovoracaceae bacterium | reverse complement strand
GGAACAAGAGGTTGCACAGATAGAAGCAATAAGAAAAAACCTGCTGGAAGATATCCGGAAGAACGGCCTTTTTTCATTCAACAACACCAAGCCCTTTCATAAAAAACTCTCACCCGGTTGCCGCCTGTGCGGGGAAGGGTCATGGTCGTGCCTCTTCATCAACAACCTGTGCAACGCAAAGTGCTTCTTCTGCCCGGCAAGACAGGACATTGCCGACGAGCCGGGCACAAGCACGCTGACCTTCTCATCGCCTGAGGACTTTGCAGGCTACCTCGAAGAATTCAACTTCACCGGGGCGAGCATCAGCGGCGGCGAGCCCCTGCTCACCTTTGACAAGACCGTCTCGTTCGTCAAGCACATCAAGGAACGCCTCGGGAAAAGCATCTATCTCTGGCTCTACACCAACGGCACCCTGGCCACGGAAGAAAACCTCAGTATGCTCGCTGATGCCGGGCTGAATGAGATCCGTTTCAACATTACCGCCACCGGATACGACCTGGCCGGGGCAAAAATGGCCTCCAACATTCTGGAAAACGTCACCGTGGAGATACCGGCCATACCAGAAGACCTCGAGGTCATGAAGGGAAAGATCAGGGAGATGGCCGATACCGGGATATCCTTCCTGAACCTCCACCAGATCCGCTGTACAAGGCACAATTGGAAGCAACTGGCCGGCCGCGGCTACACCTTTCTCCACGGGCCCCAGATCGGCATCCTCGAATCCGAGCTTACGGCTCTGAAGCTGCTGAGATATGCCGTGGCCGAAGACATGAACCTGGGCGTCAACTACTGCTCGCTCATCTACCGCCACCGGTTCCAGGCCAGGGCCTCACGGGCACGGTGGGCACCGCTCATGGCCAAGCCCTCCGAGGACATAACGAAGGCGGGCATGATCCGCATGATCCGCATGGATGGGCAGCCCGAGGCAATGGATCAATCAATGGGGCTGTCTTACGCCATTGCCACAATGCTCCCAAGCATCACCTACCACAACCCGTTCAAGGAGATCAGGCTTGCATCAGGAAAGAAGATAGCTGTCGAACGCGCCACGGCCTTTATGGGTCTGGAGCTCTCAGGCCAGGAGATCGAGCTCTTCAGGGATGCATTCATGGATGATCGCACTGCTGAAGATATGGATGCCATCTATAAAAAGGCGCTTGCATTGGACCTGTCCGGGTCACATGCACAGAAGTGGCAGAAGATCATTCAGGCAGAGGCGCTCCGTTCGGGGCTGCTGGAGTATTACTGAACCCGGAATATGCAATTGACTATACCCATGAATACTCTATGCCTTTCTAGCGGTATCAAGCATCATACTCATAGTGACCGTGGTATTGTTTTTAAACCAGGTCCGTTCAAAACATCAATCTTGCGGCCTGAAAGGACCGATAAAATTAATGTTCCACAAAGGCCGCAAGATTGATGTTTTGAACGGATCAATTTTTTTACGCATCTTAAATACAGAATCCCGAGTGAAAGGCAATCATAAATCGCTATTTTTAATGATTAAAATTCCCTTCCTCAAACTGATACGCTCCTTTCCACAAGCAGGTCATCCAGGGCATCATACCGTTGTGCCTCCATGTCGTGATAGCGGATATCGGGCGTGAAACCCAGGATCCCTTCCATACGCCGGCTATGGGCCTGCTCCTCTTCGGGCCCGGCATCTTCAGGCAGGGCAGCCCAGATTGGTCTCGTCGGGTCCGGATCAAGGGGTATCTGGGTATAGATGTACCCCCCCTTTTCCGCACTGCCCTTGAGAAAGAGCTGGCATGACCTCCTGGGGGAATAGGTGGCCATGTACTCGCTGTCTATGGGATGTGCCTTGCCCATGCCCAAGGAGGTGATGAATTCCACTGTCTTATCTGCACGAAATGCCTCTTCAGGCACGATCCAGCTAACCAGGGTAAAGGGGTTATCTTCAAGGAGTGCCTGCAACCTTGTCCTGAGAGATTCCTGGCTTTGCAGGATGGCGCTGCAGGACACCTCGATGCAAACGGCCTGTCCTACCTCTGGAGGTGAAATCTCAAGGCCTTGATTGTTTTCATCCATAACGATCCTGTGGACGATCATCCCTTCTTTGTGCCCCTTGCCGGCGCCCAGGCGCGGAAGCTCAACAGGGAACAGGTCTCTCCCTGTCGCCTCTTCGGCATAGGTGAAGGCCTCGCGGATGTCATCACGATCCATGTCAAGGGTCTTTGTGACAAGGTAAGGCGGCTCGTGCTCATACTCGATGCCGAACTGCCGGGCCTTGTGCCTGAGCTTCGTGCCGGGCAGGATGCTCAGGGGATAGAGGCTCAGGTCATCGCAGAGGTTGTGTGCGAGCACGAAATCCATGGAACGCTTCACATCCTCAAGGGTATCGCCCGGCAGCCCCACCATGATATCCGTCATGACCCTGACCCCTGCCGATCGGAGCAGCCTTATGCCATGGATAAATGCCTCCCGCTCAAAGGGCCTGTTGATGCTGCGGAGCGCCTTTTCATTGGTGCTCTGGAGCCCTATCTCCACGTGGGAAAGCCCTGCAGAAACAAGGGCATCCACGAGAACAGGCGTGATATCCTCGGCAATCAGTTCGCAGCTGAAACGCATTTTTTCTTCCCTGGAAGCCGACATTTCTGCAAGGAGCACCTCCAGGCCCGGCCTCCTTGCAAAGCAGGGATCAAGGACAGTCGCCTCCCGGATGCCTTTCGCTGCAGCCCACCTGAGCTCTTCTCCTATCCTGCCCGCACTGAATGTGCGCACCACAGGGGAGCTCTTGTGATAGTAGCAGTA
>CAYMDG010000386.1:0-2803 GCA_964388905.1 uncultured Bacteriovoracaceae bacterium | reverse complement strand
ATTTTGCCCCAACTTATATCATGTTGTCATTTTAATTTATTATCATATAATAATAGGATAGACAATTATTAATAGATGACTTGTAGTGGATTTGCATTACATTTTGATGAGTTACATGGCAAGCGGTACTGAATGTCATATCAGTTAAGACACACAAATAAAGGGGAGGTATCATGAAACTAATCAGGATTTTGTTAGCGATCGGCATGTTAGCAGGTATGACCCTGGTCACGATTGGATGTTCATCATTTGATTTTCATAATCCAACAGCAACCGAACAGAATGTCCAGATCGTAGGCGATTCGGTTTTTGATCTGTCAGGTGAAATCCAGACAAACCTGAAGACCTTATCCGGCAAAATGTACAAAGACAGATCTGTGAGCGGGGCCAAGATTGCAGCGATCCAGAGTCAGTTAAACACTGCACTCGGCAGGACAACACTGCAGACAGTCATCGCAGATGGCGGTGCCAACGATATCCTTCAGGGGAGCGCGGATTGCGATACGGATCCGTTGACCCAGGGCTGTATCGATGTCCTTGATTACCTCGGCGACAAAATGGATGCCATGTTATACTCCATGTACACGAAGTCGCCTGACTACTGTGTATGGCTCGGCTATTATCACGTAAAAGGCACAGAGATTGAAAAAAATGAAGCCATTGACTATGCCTATTCCAATATCTATCCAGCTATTTTCTCACCATACGCACCCGGAAGTGGAGTGAAATACGTCTATGTTGACCCGCGATCACTCATAGTACCGACGGATATCAAATCGGATGATATCCATCCAACGTCTAGTGGTTCACAAAAATTGGCCACCCTGATCTGGAATACGATGGTCGCACAGAATATGTACCGCTAAACTGAAGAGCCGCCTGTCCTGAAGGTGCTGCCGCCGCTCACATACGGCGGCAGCACCTTCTCACTGCTTAGATCAGGTATGTGGTCAGGGACGCTTACACTATTTGACAGGTGCCAATGATTATTTTAACCTGATTTGTGACAATGTTGGATCGTGGTGCACATGTTGATGGAACTCACAGCGGTTGTAATTTAAGCTTGACGGCATCAAGATGAGAAGTGCAATGAATAAAAATATAGTAAAATTTATCATCATGGGTGTTCTGCTGTTCGCCTGCGGCTGGTATTTCTTTTACGCCAAACCCGTACCTGAAAACAAAGAAATACCTGCGCCTTCAACTGCACCGCAGAAAAAAAGTCTCTCCCCAACAATGAGCACCCAGTTTACGCATCGAATTGAAACAGCCTCAGAAGAGAAAAAGGCTGAAACTGTCATCTACCATCCGAAAGACATTCAAGAGATCAAAAAACAGGTTTACGACCTCAATATTGAATCTGTGGAAGATATCCCTCTACTCGACAAGGTTGTCCAGACCGGTGATGCCCCCACAAGAGATTTCTGGCAGGGCAACTGGATGAGCGTGGATGACAACAAACAGGATCTCAACGGATTTTTCCTGAGACCCCAGGAAGACGGCACCTTCGTTTTCTTCCCGGACGAAAAGACAACCCGGACCTATACCTTTTTCGAAACACCCAAAACCTATACATACGACCCGGTGAAGAAGGAATTCTATTGGGAAATAAATTATTACGGCAAGACCATCTCCCACAGAGCCAGATTCATCAATGACAATGTCCTGGCCATGATGTTGATCAGCGGCAGTAAAGTGACACTGGATCTCTATGAAAAGGGACCGGCAGATAATAAGTGATGTATATCAGTCGATCACTTTACCCTGAACACGAATGATAAATTCCGGCCTGGACGGATTGTCCGTCTGCACATAAATCGTATCCCTGATAACACCGGCTTCTTTCCTTTTATTCTTAGCCGTGATGAGATATCCTTTCTTGCCGGAGTGCTTTATCTCCTTGTATCCATATGTGATATCCAGCCCTTTCTTCACTTTAAGGCCGGTTATCTTGAACGGATATTCATGGGTGGGAATGATGACTGACGAGCCTTCGATGGTCTCGCGCCAGGATCCGTTCAGCATTATGGTAAAGACGGAAATATCAGCAAATTTTTTTACGAAGCAGGAGATGTCGATAGTCCATTCAGGGTGGTTGGGGTCATTGGTTGTTGCTTGGATTGTGCCTTGTATCTCCTCACCGCCGCGTCGATTGGTCAGCAGTACCATCTTGATGACACCCTCCTTCCCTGCCGGTATTTCGCGGGTGTAAGTCTCCACAAGACCGCCGCAGCAAGCCTTCACCTTCTTCAGTTCAAGAATTTGATTCAAGGAATTTTTAATGATGAAGTCGTGCTGCACCAGATCAAATTGCAGAACAGGATCAAATACATAATTGCTCTTCGCTGAATCCACAACAGATTTTGAATAAACAGGTTTTTCAGGGAGGCCGAAATAGAAGTTTAACTTTTGCTTTTTCTCAGCCGGGAAAGTATCATTTGTTGAACACCAACCCGATGGAATTACGGAAAATCCTATCAATCCAAACAAAAGAACTGAAAAAAAGAGTTTTTTCTTCATGACGCCCCCTTTTCCATCAAGAACTATGACTACAAAGCAACGTAATGGTCCTATGACATAAATTTAGTTTGAATATCTCCTGTGAATGGCTCGTCATTTCAACTTAACCTTATTAAAACTATAACGAAAAAAAGGATATGGCAATACCGGATTGAAAAAAACCAGGTATGATTGCAAATCTATTCCGGGTTATGAAGGCCGGAGTCGACAGATGATAGGTTCTCATCCTTTGATGCGCTCAAAGATGGGGTAGGATTTTCAGTTTTAATCATGATCTTGCCAA
>CAYMDG010000385.1:0-2811 GCA_964388905.1 uncultured Bacteriovoracaceae bacterium | reverse complement strand
CTATGCTCACCAGGGATGATATTATAGACAAGGCCTTGGAACTGGGATTTGCAGATATCGGATTCACCACGGCAGAACCTTTCGACTCCCAGAAAGAGCTGCTGTGCCAGCGGCAGGAGGAGTATGGATGGGTCGGCAAGATGGGCCTCGATCTGGTAGCCGGCACCGATCCCAAGATCATCCTTCCGGACGCCCAATCCATCATAGTGCTCATCGAGGCCTACTTCAGGGAGGCCTTCCCTTCGCAACTCGAGCGCCATTTCGGGCGATGTTACCTGGATGATGACCGGGTCACCAAAGACGGCCTGGCCGTTCGGATCAAGGCCCTCCGGTCTTTTCTCACACAAGACGGGATCAATTCAAAGGTCCCCTTCCACCTCCCCCACCGTGTAGCTGCGGCCAGGTCCGGCCTTGGGACCTTCGGCAAAAACACCCTCTTCTACTCCAGAAAGGTTGCCCACAAAGGCTCCTGGGTGCTGCCCGTTGCCCTGGTTATTGACCGCACGTTTGAGCCTGACGAGCCGAACTATGAAGTGGCTTGTCCTGACTGGTGCAGAAACGCCTGCATCTCCGCCTGCCCCACAGGCGCCTTGAAAGGCCCGCGCAAGATAGACCCTCGCCGATGCATATCATACCTGAGTTATTTTGGAGACGGACTTACCCCAAAAGACCTCAGGGAGGCCATGGGCATGTGGGTTTACGGGTGCGACCGTTGCCAGAATGTATGCCCGCGGAACATCCCGTGGCTTGGGAAGGACCTGCCCATGAACAAAAAGGCTTATGACATGGCAGAGGACTTTGAATTGAGAAAACTGCTGCACATGGACAAGGCCTATTTCATGGCGAAGATCTGGCCCCACATGTTCTACCAGGCACCCGAAGACCTGTGGCGCTGGAAGATGAATGTTGCCCGGGCCATGGGCAACAGCCTTGATGCCGGGTATGTTCCCGACCTCGTTCGTGCCTATGAGAATGATGATGACTTCAGGGTACGCGCCATGATCGCATGGGCCTTGGGCCGCATCAAGGGTACTGATGCAATAGAGGCGCTCAAGAAATTCCTTGGGCAGAGCCAGGGAGAACTCAAGGAAGAGATTGAGCTCGCATTACAACAGTTCTGAAACTCATAGTGGGTATGGAATTGTATATAAACCCGGATTTTGAGTTCAAGATGCGTAAAAACCTGATCCGTTCAAAACCTGCATCTTGCAGCCCTTGTTATATGCATATTCTATCGGTCTTGAAAGCTGCAAGATGCAGGTTTTGAACGGACCTATTTTTAAAAAGCAATTCCATGCTCACTATGGGTTTTATGCTTAAGCCCTCCTGTATGGCATAGCGTGTTTCTGCATACCTTCAAACGCAAAATCCGGTCTTATATACCCCTTGCTTTTGCTCGCCCTAGTGCTATGATGTTTTCCATAGCTAGGAAACACCATGCATTCCAGTGCATGCCCAGATATGATCGGAGGTTTTATCCATGGGGAAACACTTTAGCACCTGTTTCACGGCAATTATCGCCCTTCTCTTCTTCGTCACGTTTATGCCCGGCGCAACAAACGCAGCCGAACCTAACCAAGACACATCATCCAAACCCTTGTTCGCTAACGACCTCAGGGTGATCATCACACAGATCGCCAAGGCCACTATCCCCTCAGTTGTGCACATTGAGGTGACCCAGCAGCAGGTCGTGCCATACTCTCCATTAACCGATCCACAGCAATCCCCATTCTTCGAGCAGCCTCAGGCACCGAAAAAGTTCAAGAGAGAACTCAAGGGGCTGGGTACCGGTATTATCATTGACGAGACAGGGAATGTCCTCACGAACAACCATGTCGTGGATGAGGCTACTGACATAAAGGTCATCCTCTCTAACGGGAAACACTATGCGGCAAAAATTGTAGGGAAAGATCCTAAGACCGACCTTGCCGTAATCAGAATTAACCCTGAATCGAAACTCCCCTTTGTCATGTTCGGTGACTCCGACAAGGTTGAGGTCGGAGAGTGGGTTGTGGCCATAGGCCACCCCCGGGGACTCGACCAGACCGTAACCCAGGGCATTATCAGCGCCAAACACCGCCAGGGTATCACAGATCCCAGTTCATACCAGGACTTCCTCCAGACCGACGCGGCCATCAACCGCGGCAACAGCGGCGGCCCGCTCATCAACCTCAAGGGGGAGGTTATCGGCATCAACTCAATAATCGCCTCCGAGTCCGGAGGATATGAAGGGATCGGTTTTGCTATCCCCAGCAATTTCGCCATTTCCATCTCAAAGGCACTTATTGCCTATGGCAAGGTCAAAAGGGGATGGATAGGTGTCACCATCCAGGACCTGGACCAGGAAAAGGCGAAATCCCTTAAGATGGGGTTGACCACAGGCGCCTTTGTTGTCGATGTAGTCAAAGACGGCCCTGCCGACAATGCCGGCTTGAAGAAGGGCGACATCATAGTGAATATAGCAGGTAAAGAGGTCAAAGATTCGGGATCGCTGCGAAACCAGGTGGCCACAACACCCATCGGCACAACTCTCCAGTCGACAGTTCTTAGAGGCAACAAAGAATTTGACGTCAAAATTGTGGTTGGAGATATGGATGACTCTCTGAAATACCTCTCTACTGTCGTTAAAGAACGCCTCGGCATTGAGATAAGACCTGTCAGGTCTCAGGAAGCGGACAACTACGGGATCGATATGGGTGTGGCTGTGAAATGGCTCGACTCGAAAGGCCCCATGGCAGAAGTAGGGTTTGAGCTGGGAGATATCATCCTGGAAATCGACGGCCAGTCGATTCATGGCGTGGAGGACTTCGC
>CAYMDG010000384.1:0-2826 GCA_964388905.1 uncultured Bacteriovoracaceae bacterium | reverse complement strand
CGTTCGACACCCTGGCCAACAGGCACATCGAAAACATCCGGATCGGCACAAGCGGTTACGCCTGGGTGATCAGTAAGAAGGGAATAGAGATATCGTGCCCTGTGCCCGGCCATGTCGGCAGGAGCGTTTACGATACCTCTAAGGACTTTCCCGACATCATCACCATGGCCAGGGAGATGATGAAGGGACACAAAGGCATCACGACCTATCACTTCGACCGCCTCCGCGGGACAACGGTGGAAAGGGTAATCAAGCATGCCGTATATATGCCGATTCCCATCGGCAACACCTTCTGGTCCATCGTGATAGCCACGCCGGAAGACGAAATCATGTCCTCCATGGCGGGCTTCAAGACGAAGTTCACGCTCATCACCATGGGGCTGCTTTTCTTCGCCATTGCCTTCACCTATCTCCTGGTCAAGTCCCAGGTCATGATCTTTGAGAAGAAGAAACGAGAGACCATCATGGACGCCCTCAAAGAGAGCGAGAAAAAGTACCGGACACTCATTGAGACAACCGGCACCGGGTTTGTCATCGTTGGTCATGAGGGCATTGTGCTGGATGCCAACACTGAGTATGTACGCCTCGCCGGCTATCAGGAGCTCGGTCAGATAGTCGGCAGGAGTGTTGTCGAATGGACAGCCGGCTATGAAAAGAAAAAGAACGAAGAGGCGGTAAAACAGTGCTTTGAGCAGGGATATGTCAGGAATCTCGAACTCGACTATATTGACCGGGAAGGGAATATCACCCCCATTGAGATAAATGCCACGGTAGTTGAACTGGGCGGATCACCCAAGATCCTCACGCTCTGCAGAGACATATCAGGACGCAGGCAGGCTGAAGCTGCCCTTGTCCGGAATGAAGACATGCTCCAGAGATCCCAGATGATAGCACGTCTTGGATCATATGCCCTCGACGCACAGAAGGGAACCTGGACCTGTACACCCACCTTGGATGAGATATTCGGTATACAAAAGGACTACCCGAAAGACATGCAGGGGTGGATAGCCCTTGTTCACCCGAACCAGAAGGAGGAGATGACTCACTATCTCAAAGGGCATGTACTGGAAGGACATAACCGGTTTGAAAAAGAGTACCGGATAATAAGGCACAGCGATCAGCAGCAACGGTGGGTTTCAGGGGTTGGTGAACTCGAATTCGACGGGCAGGGAAATGCCATCCGGATGATCGGCACGATTCAGGACATCACCGAGCGGAAGCTCTCAGATGATGCGCTCAGGCAGAGCGAGGGCAAATACCGCCTTTTGACGGAAAAGATGGAGGATTTGGTCTGGACCACGGACTTGAATTTCAAGGTGACATACACCAGCCCCTCGGTGGAAAAAATCATGGGGTTCACCATTGAAGAACGCATGAATCAGTCAATCATGGACAGGCTGACCCCGGAATCCCTTGTCATTGCGAACGATCTGATGAACACACAGCTCCAGCTGGAGCTGGAAGGGAAAGCCGATCCCAACAGGACACTGCGGTTAGAACTCGAGTACTACCGCAAGGACGGATCAACGGTATGGATGGAGAATATCATCAGTGCCATCCGTGATGATGCAGGTGTATTGATCGGTGTCCACGGCGTTTCGCGTAACATAACCGAGCGCAAGAACTCGGAAGAAGAACGTGAGAGACTCCAGATGCAGCTGATGCAGGCGCAGAAAATGGAGTCCATCGGCAGGCTGGCAGGCGGTGTGGCCCATGATTTCAACAATATCCTGCAGGCGATCCTGGGATATACCGAGATAGCACTGATGAAGGCGGGTCCGTCAGATCCGCTCTATCAGACCCTGCAGGAGATCCACAAGGCCGGCAAGCGCTCCGCTGACCTGACACGTCAGCTGCTGGCCTTTGCCCGCAAGCAGGTGGCCAACCCCAAGGTGCTGGACCTGAACGACACGGTTTCCGGCATGCTCAAGATGCTCCAGCGGCTTATAGGCGAAGATATTGATCTGGTGCTGATCCCGGGTCATGGCCTGTGGAACGTGAAGATGGATCCCTCCCAGCTTGACCAGATCCTGGCCAACCTGGTCGTCAACGCGCGGGATGCCATTGACGGGGCCGGACGCGTCACCATTGAGACTGCCAATGTCACAATCGACAAGGCATATTGTGCCGACCATCTGGAATGCGTTCCGGGAAAATATGTTACGCTGTCGGTGGAAGACACGGGGAGCGGCATGAACCTGGAGACCCTGTCCAACATCTTCGAGCCATTCTTCACCACCAAGGGTGTGGGTGAGGGAACGGGACTCGGACTGGCGACGGTATACGGCATCGTAAAGCAGAACGAGGGCTTCATCACCGTTGCCAGCCAACCCGGCCATGGAACAAAATTCACGATCCACTTCCCCCGTGTTATGGATACTGTTCGCAAGACACCCCTGGCCGCAGATGAGAAGACACTGCTCACCGGGACAGAGACAGTTCTCCTTGTTGAGGATAGCGAGGTAGTCCTGAAACTTGGGAGGCAGATCCTCGAAGGCCTCGGGTACAAGGTGCTTTCGGCGGGTACGCCAAACGAAGCAATGAAATTGACCGGTGAATACCCCGGGACCATAGACCTCCTGGTCACCGATGTTGTCATGCCCGAAATAAACGGCAGGGAACTGGCTGACCGCCTCATCTCCATGAGGCCTTCACTCAAGTGCCTCTTCATGTCCGGTTACACCGCAGATGTCATAGCCCACCACGGGGTGCTGGAAAAGGGAGTGCTCTTCATCCAGAAGCCGTTTTCCATGAAGTCTCTGGCGGACAAGGTCAGGGAGGCCCTCAGACAGTCTTAGACGATAAGACAAAGAAGAATCATCCCAA